>JBAVRG010000155.1:0-15164 GCA_049694795.1 Mycobacteriales bacterium | reverse complement strand
GCACGGGGGGCGCAGGGGGCACCGGGCCCGGACGACCCGGGTCGACAACGGTCAGCAGCGGCGGCGGCCGCTGGTCGGCGCGCACCCCTCCAGGCTAGATCGCCGGCGACGTCCGCGCCGCCGCGGGTCAGTCCGTGGTCCGCGGGTTCGGGAACGGGATCGCCTGGAAACCCGGGGGCGTGGTGGAGCCGCGCCAGCCGGTGCCCTGGGTGAGCAGCCAGCGCGCCCTGTCGGCCCGCTGGGCCGAGGCGAACAGCCAGCCGTGCGCCCGGTCGCAGCCGAGCTCGATGAGCCGGGCGTGCTCGGACCAGGTCTCGACGCCCTCGGCGACGACGTACAGGCCACGGGCGTGCGCCCGCTCGATGACCTTCGCGACGAACGAGTCGTCGTGCTCGGCGTCGCCGACCCCCCGCACGTAGCGGTGGCCCAGCTTCACCGCGTCGACGGGCAGCGCCTCGATGGCCCCGAGCGTGGCGTAGTAGCTGCTGAAGTCGTCGACGGCCAGGGCGACGCCGGCCTTGCGCAGCCCGCGCAGCACAGGGGCGGCGTCGTGGCCCATGTCCAGGATCGACCGCTCCGCCACCTCCAGGCCCAGCGCACCGCCCGGCAGACCGGCGTCCGACACCACCTCCGCGACGAGCTCGGTGAAGCCGTCCGCGCGCAGCTGCTCCCCGCTGACGTTCAGCCACAGCTGGCGGGTCGCCCCCGGGATCGTCATCCAGGACGCGGCCTCCGCTGCGCCGGTGCGCAGCACCCACTCGCCGATGGGCGAGATCTCACCGGACCGGATGGCCAGGTCGAGGAAGTCGTTCGGGCCGAGCACCCCCAGCGAGCCGTGGTGCCACCGCAGCAGGCCCTCCATGGCGACGATGGCACCGGTGGCCATGTCGATCTCGGGCTGGTACATCAGCTCCAGGGACCCGTCCGACGTCGCCCGGTGCAGGGAGGCGACGTCGACCTGCTGGTTCTCGACCGTCCTGATCATGCTCTGATGATCGACCGACATGTCCGTTCTGCGGCATAGCGAGTCGGGGTGGTTGATCCCTAGTCCGTACTGTCCACGATCTTCATCACCTGGGTGAGCAGGTCTTCACCCGGCGCCAGCCAGTGCACCCTCGGGTCGCGCCGGAACCACGCCCGCTGGCGGCGCACGAAGCGCCGGGTCGCGGTCACCGTCTGCGCCTTCGCCTCGTCCTCGGTGAGCAGCCCGTCGAGCTGGGCGAGGGCCTGCGCGTAGCCCAGCGCCCGGCCGGCCGTCACGCCCTCCCGCAGGCCGTCGAGGCCGGCCACCTCCTCGAGCAGGCCCTGCTCCCACATGCGGTCCACCCTGGTGGCGACCCGCTCGGCCAGGTCCGGCCGGTCCAGGCCGACGTACACCGTCGGGACGTGCATCTGGTACGACGTCATCTCCCCCGGCATCGCGCCCGTGAGGAGCACCACCTCCAGGGCGCGCACGACCCGCCGCCCGTTGGAGGGCTCCATCCGCGCAGCCGCCCGCGGGTCCAGGGCCTTCAGCCGCGCGTGCAGCGGACCCGGGCCGTGCGCCGCCAGCTCGGCCTCGAGCTCAGCCCGCAGCTGCGGGTCGGTGCCGGGGAACTCCATCCGGTCGAGGGCGGCCCGGACGTAGAGCCCCGAGCCGCCCACGACGACCGGCGTCACGCCGCGCGCGTCGAGCGCGTCCAGGGCGTCGCGGCACAGCCCCTGGTAGGCGGCTGCGGTCGCCGTCACGCGCACGTCCCACACGTCGAGCAGGTGGTGCGGGACGCCCTGCCGCTCGGCTGCGGTCAGCTTCGCCGTACCGATGTCCATGCCCCGGTAGAGCTGCATGGAGTCGGCGTTGACCACCTCGCCGCCGAGGGCCTGCGCCAGGGCGACGCCGAGGTCGGACTTGCCCGCTGCTGTGGGCCCGACGACCGCGACGACCCGCATCGGTCCTTTCTAGCTGACCGTGGCTGTCACCGTGTAGCTGGCGGTCTTCGTGCCGCTGTAGGTGTAGACGCCGACGTACCAGTAGGCCGCGGTCGGGCTGGTGATGGTCACCGTCTCGCTGTTGCTGCTCGTCGCGCTCGAGCCGTCGTAGCTCGAGGTCGTCGGCTTGGCACCAGCCTTGAGGTAGAGGTCGAGGTCGGGGTTGCACGACAGCCCGAGGGTGCCGCAGGACGGGCCGGACAGGACCACCTTCAGCTGGCTCTTGCCCGCCGGGACCGAGATCTTCGTGTACGAGTAGCCGCCCGAGGCCGCGCTCGTGCCCGTGTACGGCGTCCCGCTCGTGAGGTTCGGGGTGGCCGGGTCGGGGTCGGTCGTGGCGGTGGCCGTGGGGGTGGGCGTGGCGGTGGGCGTGGCGGTGGGCGTGGCGGTGGCGGTCGGGCTCGGCGACGGGGTGGTGTCGTAGGCCGCGAGCAGGCCCTGACCGGCGTTCTGGTAGGCGATCGTCGCGTAGGCGTCGGTGCTCTGCGCCTCGGTGCCGCTCGCCGACGCGCAGGCGTTGATGCAGCCGTCGGCGTAGCCGACGACGACGCGACCGTCCTTGGTGAGGTTGGCGTCCATGAAGTCGAGCAGGTTGCGCCCGGCGTTGCAGGACGTGCCGCCCGCGCACATGTAGCCGCGCTGCACCGGGTCGGTGGTGGCCTTCACCGTCGACCAGGTGGTGCCGCCGTCGTAGGTGTAGGAGACGTAGAGGTCCCAGACCCCGTGCCAGCCGGACTGGAACGGGTTGCCCCCCGTGGTGCTGCCGAGGTAGGCCACCGCGGCCCGGCCGTTGTCACCCGAGGTCATGGCCTGGAAGGTGCTGGACACGATCGGCGGGTTCATCGTGGTGCTGAGGTCGACCGGGGTGGACCAGGTGCTGCCGTGCGTCTTCGACAGCGCGACGTACGGGTGGAAGTTCGCGCCGCTCCAGGACTCGTAGAGCGTGTTGTCGGGGGTGGTGGTGACCGACGGGTCGAAGCCGTCGGTGGGCTCGCTCGACCCGGGGATCGTGTAGGAGCCCCAGGTGCTGCCGTTGTCGCTCGTGATGCCGCCACCGGCGAGGCCGCCGCAGTGGGCGTTCGGCAGGTAGGCGGTGCCGTCGGCGCTCACCTTGACGTGCCCGTGCAGGCTGCCGCAGGCGCCGCCCACGAGGGCCGGGGCGCCGAAGGTGAGACCGCCGTTGGTGCTGGTGGCGCAGGCGTCGTTGCCCGTCTGCGCGCAGTAGTAGACGGCGTGGCTGTAGGTGCTGCCCAGCGGCGCGCTGCCGTGCCACGGACCGGAGCCGATGCTCTCGTGGTCGACCACACCGCTGCAGGCGTTGCCCATCTGGGTCCAGCTGCCGCCGTCGTTGTCGGTGTACGACAGCGCCGAGCACTCGCCCGCGAGTCCGCCCGCGAAGGTGCGTCCGGTGGTGCGGTCGGTGGCAAGAATCGGGTCGATGTTGAACACGCTCGTCGGGGGCGTCACGTCGCTCCACGCCGGCGTGCCCGCCGCGTCGACGGTGACCTTGTAGGTGCTCGTGTACGACTGGTACATCATCGCGCCGGTGTTGCCGTTGACCCCGAGGCTCGGCTCACCGGCGTTGTCGGCGTTGGCGAGCGTGCCCGGCGCGGCGTAGTTGACGAAGGTCGGGGTGCCCGACAGCGCGACGGCCGGCGAGCCCGTCGGCAGGAGCCCGAGGGCAGCGAGGGTGGCTGCGGCGGTGAGCAGGACAGGCACGCTGAGGCGGCGCTGACGCATGGCAGGGGCTCCTGGAGTGACAGTGAGGTCCGGAATGCCAGCATTATCCAGGTTGCGACATCCTCAAACCTCACGCCCCCCGTTTCCCTGCCGCGCCCTGGCGGTGAGGTCGGTGGAGCGCGGGGTCAGGCCGGGCTGGGGGCGCCGACGCGCGGCAGTCCCAGCAGCACCCCGGGTGTCCTCGGCAGCCGGCCGGCCGCCCACCTGTCGCCTGCCTGGGTGCGGCGGTGGCTCAGCAGGGGGCCGTCGGCGACCAGGTAGTGCGGCGCCGCGCCGGTCACGACCGTCTCGACGACGTCGCCGGGCCGGCACTTCGGGTCGCGGGCCAGGTGCACGAGGCGGTTGTCACGGGCCCGGCCGGTCATCCGGTCCGGCCCGTCCTTGCGACCCTCGCCCTCGGACAGCAGCACCTCGACGGTGCTGCCCGCCTGGGCCAGCATCCCGTCGTACGTGATCTGGTCCTGGAGCGCGACGAGGCGCTGGTAGCGCTCGGCCACCACGGGCGGCGGCACCTGGTCCGGGTACGACGCCGCCGGCGTGCCGGGACGGGGGCTGTACTGGAAGGTGAAGGCGCCGGCGAAGCGGGCGGCCGCCACGACGCGCAGCGTGTCCTCGAAGTCCGCGTCGGTCTCGCCCGGGAAGCCGACGATGATGTCGGTCGTGATCGCGGCGTCCGGGAGCTGGGCCCGGACCCGGTCGAGGATGCCAAGGAAGCGCTCGGAGCGGTAGGACCGGCGCATCGCCTTGAGGACGGCGTCCGAGCCGGACTGCAGCGGCATGTGCAGGGAGGGGCAGACCGCAGGCGTCGCGGCCATCGCGTCGATGACGTCGTCGGTGAAGTCGCGCGGGTGCGGGCTGGTGAACCGGATCCGCTCCAGCCCGGTCTCCCCCACCGCCCGCAGCAGCTTGCCGAAGGCCTCCCGATCACCGAAGGACCGGCCGTAGGAGTTGACGTTCTGGCCGAGCAGCGTGACCTCGAGAACGCCCTGCTCCACGAGCACCTCGACCTCGCGCAGGACGTCCCCCGGGCGTCGGTCCTGCTCCTTGCCGCGCAACGACGGCACGATGCAGAAGGTGCAGGTGTTGTCGCAGCCGACGCTGATGGAGACCCACGCGCTGTAGGTGGACTCGCGACGGGCCGGCAGCGTGCTCGGGAAGACCTCGAGCGCCTCGAGCAGCTCGACCTGCGCCTCCTGCTCGACGCGGGCGCGCTCGAGCAGGACCGGCAGGGAGCCGACGTTGTGAGTGCCGAAGACGACGTCGACGTGCGGGGCCTTCTGCACGATGAGCCCCTGGTCCTTCTGCGCCAGGCAGCCGCCGACCGCGATCTGCATCCCCGGGTTCTGGTCCTTCACCGGCTTGAGGTGCCCGAGGTTGCCGTAGAGCTTGTTGTCGGCGTTCTCCCGGACCGCGCAGGTGTTGAAGACCACCAGGTCCGGGGTCTGGCCGGCCACGACCGGGACGTACCCCGCCTCGTCGAGCAGCCCGCTGATCCGCTCGGAGTCGTGCACGTTCATCTGGCACCCGTAGGTGCGCACCTCGTAGGACCGGCCGCTCACCGGGACAAGGCTAGTCGCCAGGACTACCCCGAAGGGCTGAGGGACAGCTCGAACCACACCCGCTTGCCGGTGGGCAGCGGGTCCGAGCCCCACCGGTCGGCGACCGCCTCGACGAGCACCAGCCCACGGCCGGACTCCTGCTCCCAGTCGGGCAGGCCGGTGAGCTGCGGCAGGTCGGGGTTGGTGTCGCTGACCTCGACGAGCAGCACGTCGCTGCGCAGCCCGGCGCGCACCCGCAGCTCGCCCCCTGCGTGCCGGGCGGCGTTCGTGACCAGCTCGGTGGCCAGCAGGGTGGCCGCGTCGGCGTCACGCTCCGGGCCCAGCAGCTCCTTGAGCGCCTCCCGGACCGCAGCCGCCGACTCGGGTACGGCGGGCAGCTCGAGCACCAGGGGGACCTCCCCCTCCCGTGCCTCGGCGAGCAGCAGGGCCAGCAGCGCGGTGTCGTCGTCGTGGCCCCCGTCCCGGCCGAGCGCCCTCAGCACCCGGTCGCAGAACTCCTCCGGCGAGCGGACCGGCTCGCCCTCCGCCGCTCGGCGGAGCTGCTCCAGTCCCTCCTCGATGGGGCTCTCGCGCTCCTCGACCAGCCCGTCGGTGTAGAGCAGCAGCAGGGTGCCCGGGTCGAGGACGAGGCTCTGCTCGACGTACTCGGCGCCCCCGACCCCCAGGGGCAGGCCGGGGTCGAGGTACAGGAACTGCGCCGTCCCGTACGGCGACACCACCAGCGGCGGCAGGTGACCGGCGCTGGCGAGCACCAGGCGCCGGCTGGCCGGTTCGAGCAGTCCGACGACGCAGGTCGTGAAGTGCAGGTCGTCGAGCGACTGCACCACCCGGTCCAGCCGCTGCAGCAGCGCCGCCGGGCGGTGCCCCTCGAAGGCGTAGGCGCGCACCGTCGCGCGCAGCTGGCCCATGACCGCCGCAGCCTGCACGCCACGGCCCATCACGTCCCCGACGACCAGCACCTGCGAGCCGTCGTCGAGCTCGATGAGGTCGAACCAGTCGCCCCCGACCTGCTGTCCGCGGGCGCCGGCGAGGTAGCGGCTCGCGGCGCTGAGCAGCGCGCTGTTGGGCACCTCCCGCGGCAGCAGGCTGCGCTGGAAGGTCTCGGCCATGGTGCGCTCGAAGGCGTAGCGCTGGGCGTTGTCGAGGGCGAGCGCGGCGCGGCGCGCCAGGTCGAGCACGTAGGCCACCTCCGCCTCCGTGTACGGCTGCTCGCGCAGGACGGTCAGCGCCGCGAAGGTCCGGCCGTGCGCGGTAAGCGGCACGACCAGGGCGCTGTGCGACCGGACCGCCTGGAGCGTCGCGAGCACCCGGGCGTCGCCCCCGGCCAAGCTCGCGAGGACCCGGTCGGGGATCTGCCGGAACAGCTGGTGCGCTCCCCCTGCCAGGACCGCGCCGACGCCGTACTCCATCTCCAGGGTGATCGGCCAGTCCGCCATGAAGGCGCGGATGCCCGACTCCCGCTCCGGGTCGCTGTGCCGCACCGCTGCGGGGACGACGGTGCCGTCCCGCTCGAGCACGTGCAGCGCCGCCCAGTCGGCCAGCCGCGGGACGACCATGCCCGTGAGGGCCTCGACGACGGCGGCCGTGTCGAGGCTGGAGGCGAAGACGGTGGAGGCCTCCGACAGCAGGCTGTAGGTGCGGGCCGCTGCCTCGGCGTCGCGACGGGCGGCGCGCTCGCCCTCCAGCGCGGCGAGCCGCTGCCGGGCCGACTGCGCGACCCGGCCCAGCTGGAGGGCGGTCTCGGGGTCCGCAGCGCCGGCCTGCGCGACGATCCGCTCCACGTCCTCGGTGGTCTCCGCAGTGGCGAGAGCCAGCGAGGCGTCGACCAGCCGCTGCAGCTGCTGGCTCATCGGGCGGTCGGCGGCGTGCCCGGTGCGGTCACTGGGGCGGTGGGTGGGTCGGTCGCTGGGGCTGTCACTGGGGCTGTCACAGCGCGAGGACGGCCACCAGGTCACGGGCGGCCTGGCCGCCCGCCTCGGTGGCGATGTCGAGGGCTCGGGACACGTCGAGGTCGTCGGCGAGCGCGTGCAGCACGGCACGCTGGGCGGTCTCGTCGCCGCCGACCTTGCCTGCGGCGCGGTGCAGGTCCTCGAGCCGCTGGACCGCGCGGTCCAGGGCCGCCTGGGTGTAGTCCCAGGGCTCGTCGTAACGGCGGTCGAGCAGCAGGGTGCGCACCACGGCCCCGCTCGTCTGGGCCACCAGGTCGGCGACGAAGACCAGGTTGCCGGTCGACTTGGCCATCTTCTCGCCGTCGACCTGGACGGTGCCGACGTGCATCCAGGACCGGGCGAACGGCGTCACCCCGGTGGCTGCCTCGGCCTGCGCCGCTTCGTAGGCGTGGTGCGGGAAGCGCAGGTCGGCGCCGCCCGCGTGCAGGTCCATGCTCGGGCCGTAGGTGCTCAGCGCCATGGCGGTGCACTCGGCGTGCCAGCCGGGCCGGCCGTGGCCCCACGGGCTCGGCCAGGCCGGCTCGCCCTCCACGCTCGCCTGCCAGACAGCCTGGTCGAGCGGGTCGTGCTTGGCCGGGTCGTCGATGCGGCCGCCGTTCTGCGCGAGCAGCGCCAGCGCCGTCTCGCGGTCGAGGCCGGCGCGCTCGACCACTGGCATCCCACGCAGGAAGACGCTGCCGTGGCTCTCGTAGGCGTGCCCGCTGTCGACGAGCTCCCGGGCGAGCTCCACCACCGGCGCGACGAAGGTGTGGGCGCGCGGCTCGTGCGACGGCCGGCGCACCCCGAGGGCGTCCATGTCCTGCTCGAACCGGAACTGCTGCACCGCCGCGAACCGGTCGTAGTGCGCCCCGTGCCGCGCCGCCGCGTCGAACAGCACGTCGTCGACGTCGGTGACGTTGCGGCAGACCTCGACGTGCACGCCGAGCCTGCGCAGCACCCGCTCGGCCGCGTCCACCCAGGTGAACGTCGCCCCGTGCCCGAGGTGCGTCACGTCGTACGGCGTCACGCCGCACACGTAGATGCGGGCCCGCCCCACGACGGACAGCGTCCGGCCTGCGATCCGCAGGCGGGGCAGGCTCGGGTCGGTCGGCACGACTGGGGTCCCTTCGTCTTCTCTGGCGGGACCAGCCTGCCACGGGACGGGCCGCGAGCCTGAGAGGGCTGCTGCCTCGTCCGGCTGCGGGCCTCTGCGCCGACTGCCCCACCCCGTGACCAGAGGGGCGCCGGGGTGTCAGTCCTCGAAGCTCTGGAGGACGTCGAAGGCAAGCTCCGGCGGGTCGGTGCCCTCCACCTCGAACTCGGCCTCGAGCTCCTCCTTGACCACCCGGAACGCCAGACCCGCGGGGTAGCCCTTGCGCGCCAGCATGCCGGCGAGCCGGCGGACCCGGGCCTGCTGGGTCAGGCCCCGCGTGGTGGCCAGCTTGCGGCGAACCAGGCTGCGGGCGGTGGCGACCTCCTCGTCAGGGCCGAGCTGCTCGACGGCCTCGCGGACCACCTCCTCCTGGATCCCCTTGCGAAGCAGCTCCTGCGACAGGGCCCGACGCGCCAGGCCCCTGCCTCGGTGCCGGCTCGAGACCCACATGCTGGCGAACAGCTCGTCGTCGATGATGCCGACCTCGGTGAACCGGCCCAGCACCTCGTCGGCGGCCTGCTGCGGGACGCCCTTGGCAAGGAGGGCCTTGTCGAGCTCCGCGCGGGTGCGGGGGCCGAGCTCGAGCAGCTGCAGGCACACCTGCCGGGCGTAGCCGATCGGGTCCGCCGCGATCTCGTCGGCGCGAGCCTGCGCCTTGGCCTCGTCGCCGGCCTGCCGCTGCTCGCGCGTCGGCCACGACTTCCTCGCGGACCGCTGGGTCGCCGTCGCCGGCCGACTTGTCGCCGCCCGCTGGTTCGTCGCCGCCCGCTGGTTCGCCTGTTCGCCGCCGGCGGGCGGCCGCGCAGCCTGCCCTCGAGGGGTGACGCCCCGCTCGGCGAGGAACCTCTCGGCCGGGACCCCCCAGGCCTCGGTCGGTGTCGGTGTCGGTGTCGGGGCCCTGCCCGACCTGCGCGCCCTTCCCGACCTGGCCGGCTGCCCGCTCCCGTCGCCGCCCCCGTCGTCAGGGCCGGGTCCGGGAGCGAGCCGCTCGAGGCCCACGGGCTTACAGGTCGACCGGGACCGGCGCGACCATCTCACCGAGAGCGTCGTCGGTGAGATCGACCCGGACCCCGATGCCGAGCTTCTCCTTGATCTTGCGCTCGACCTCGTCCGCCAGGTCGGGGTTGTCGCGCAGGAAAGCCCGGGCGTTCTCCTTGCCCTGGCCGAGCTGGTCTCCCTCGTAGGTGTACCAGGCGCCGGACTTGCGGATGAACCCGTGCTCGACCCCCATGTCGATGAGCGAGCCCTCGCGGCTGATGCCGACGCCGTACACGATGTCGAACTCAGCCTGCTTGAAGGGCGGCGCCATCTTGTTCTTCACGATCTTGGCGCGGGTGCGGTTGCCCACCGCCTCGGTGCCGTCCTTGAGCGTCTCGATGCGGCGCACGTCGATGCGGACCGAGGCGTAGAACTTCAGCGCCTTGCCACCCGTGGTCGTCTCGGGGGACCCGAACATCACCCCGATCTTCTCGCGGAGCTGGTTGATGAAGATCGCGGTCGTGCCGGTCTGGTTGAGGGCACCGGTCATCTTGCGGAGCGCCTGGCTCATGAGGCGGGCCTGCAGGCCGACGTGGCTGTCGCCCATCTCGCCCTCGATCTCGGCACGGGGCACGAGCGCCGCGACCGAGTCGATGACGATGATGTCGAGAGCCCCGGAGCGGATGAGCATGTCGGCGATCTCGAGCGCCTGCTCACCCGTGTCGGGCTGGCTGACCAGCAGCGCGTCGGTGTCGACGCCGAGCTTCTTTGCGTACTCCGGGTCGAGGGCGTGCTCGGCGTCGATGAACGCCGCGATGCCACCGGCGGCCTGGGCGTTGGCCACCGCGTGCAGGGCGACCGTCGTCTTGCCGGAGGACTCCGGGCCGTAGATCTCCACGACGCGACCGCGCGGAAGACCGCCGATCCCGAGCGCCACGTCGAGCGCGATCGACCCGGTCGGGATGACGGCGACAGGAGGACGGGTGTCGTCGCCGAGACGCATCACCGAGCCCTTGCCGAAGTTCTTGTCGATCTGTGCGAGGGCCATCTCGAGGGCCTTGTCGCGGTCCGGTGCGGCCACCAGCGTCTCCTTCATCCTTAACGGGTGCTCCGATCTGCGGTGGACGCTAGGAGCCGCGTCCGACGCTTTGGCGCGTCGTCACGGATCTGTGGATCCACCCGGAACGTTGTGGACGCTACGTCGAACAACCGTTCGAGTCGAGGTCGACACGCCGGAAGCTCCGAGCCGGCCGCTCGGTCCGGCTGATCGTGTCCGGCTGATCGTGTCCGGCTGATCGTGTCCGGAACGCCGCGGGCGACCGTCCCCCCGCGGACACGATGATCAAGACAGCGTCCGGGGCGCGGCCGCACCGAGATCATCGTGTGCAGGGCTGCGCGGGCAGCAGTGCACGGGCGGACACGTTCACCACCCGCGGACGTCGACCAAGGTCATCGTGTCCGGAACGCCGCGGGCGACCGTCCCCCCGCGGACACGTTCACCACCCGCGGACGTCGACCAAGGTCATCGTGTCCGGAACGCCGCGGCTGCGGCCGCGGGCGCCAGGAGCGGGACCAACGCGGCGGGACGCCTCAGCGCTCCGACAGGGGCGCGGCGTTCGCGTCGCAGACGGCGCGCCAGACGTCCTTGGCGTCCTCGCCGTCGGCGAGCGCCTGCACCACCGTCCGCGAGCCGAGCTCGGCAAGGACCATGTCCGCGGCGTACGACCGGGCGTAGGTCGCGCCGAACCGCCGGTCCATCCGCTGCCAGAAGTCGGTGAGGCGCACCCGCTCAGCGTAGGAGGGCGGCCGACTGCAGCCCGAGCCGGCGGGCCAGCCGCTCCGGGTCGAGCCCGGGCGGCAGCAGCCGGACCCCGGCGTGCAGCAGCGTCACCCCGGACCTCCCGACGAGCACCGGGTCGAGCAGCACCTCGGCCACCTCGGGCAGGTCCTCCGCCATCCGGGCCACCCGGTGCAGCACGTCCTCGAGGGCGCCCGTGTCGAACCCCTCGAGCAGCGATGCGCCGCGGATCGAGCGCACCAGGTCCGCCGCGTCGCGGTCGGTGAGCGGCAAGGTGCGCACCAGCGGGTCGGCCAGCAGGTCCGCCGCCACCCCGCCGAGCCGCAGCGACAGCAGGGGCCCGGCGGCCGGGTCCTGCACCAGCCGCACCACCGTCGACACCCCGCTCGGCGCCATCGGCTGCACCAGCAGGTCCGTCGGGCCGAGCAGGTCCTGGACGGAGGCCCACTCCACCGCCATCTCGTCGGGGGTGTCGATCGCCAGCCGCACCGCACCCACGTCGACCCGGTTGCGCCACCGGTCGTCGGGGTGCTTGAGCGCCACCGGCCAGCCCAGCTCCTGCGCCGCGACCACGGCCTGCTCGACCGTCGCCACCCGCGCCGTCGGCCAGGTCGTGAGCCCGTACGCCTGCAGCAGCTCCTGCCCGTCCTCCAGCCACGTCCCGTCCTGAGGCCGGTCGCGCACCAGCTCGCGCGCACCGTCGGTGTCCACCGCCAGCACCGGCACCTCGCCCTCCGGCGTGGCGCGCCAGGCGGCGTACCGGGCTGCGCGCGCCAGCGCGATCGCGGCGGACTCAGGGGACGCGTACGACGGGACGGACCCGCGACCCGCGAGCTCCGCCCCGTCGGGCACTGCCAGGTCGCTCGGGAGGCCGTCGTGACCGAGGAAGGAGGCAAGCACCGGCAGGTCGGCGCCGAGGTCCCGCAAGGCGGCCGCGAGTCCCTCGTCGTCGCCGTGCGGGGTGACCAGCGCGAGCAGCGCGTCCACCTCGCCGGAGGTGGCCACGAGGCGCAGCGCGGTCGCGAAGCTCGCCGCCGAGGCCAGCGGCCCGAGGTCGACGGGGTTGGCCGTCTGCGTGGTGCCCACCAGGGCGCGCAGCTCGGCCTGCAGCGGCTCCGACAGCGGGACCACCTCGAGCCCGACCGACAGGCAGCTGTCCGCAGCCAGCGACGCGAGCGCCGTCGAGGTGCCGACGATCCCCACCTTCGGCCCTGCCGGCAGCGGCTGGGTGGCCAGCAGCTGCGCGGTCTCGAACAGCTGGGCGAGGGTGTCGACCCGGATGACCCCTGCAGACCGGAACAGCGCGTCCACCGCGACATCCCTCTCACCGCGGCCGCTCTTGAGGGCCACCACCGGCTTGGCCCGGCCGACCTCGCGCGCGATGCGTGCGAACTTGCGCGGGTTGCCGAAGCCCTGCAGGTGCAGCAGGACGACGTCGGTGCGGTCGTCCTGCTGCCAGTACTGCAGCAGGTCGTTGCCGGAGACGTCCGCGCGGTCCCCGATGGAGACGAACGTCGAGATGCCGAGGCTCCGGGCGGAGGTCTCGGCGAGGACGGTGCCCGCCAGCGCCCCCGACTGGCTGAAGATGCCGACCCTGCCGGGAGTCGCCGACCCCACCGCGAACGTCGCGTGCATCGACACCGCGGGGTCGGTGTTGACGACCCCCATCGCGTTGGGGCCGATGAGCCGCATGCCGCCCTCGCGCGCGGTGCGCACGACCTCGGCGAGCCGGGCCTGCCCCTCCTCGCCCGCGTCGAGGAAGCCGCCGGACACCACGACCAGCCCGCGCACCTTCTTCTCGACGCAGGTCCGCACCGCCTCGGCGACCTGCGACGCGGGCAGCGCGACGACCGCGAGGTCGACCTCGTCCGGCACGTCGCGGATGTCCGCGTAGGCCCGCACCGAGCCGACGTGCGCGGCGGCCGGGTTGACCGGGTAGACCGGCCCGTCGAAGCCGTGGTCGAGCAGCGACCGGAAGACCTCGTGCCCCGCCGTGCCGGGCTCACGACTGGCGCCGACGACCGCGATCGCCTGCGGTGCAAGGAGTCTCGCGACACTGCGGGCCTCGGCCCGGTGCTCGCGGGCCCGCGACACCTGCAGCGACGCCTCGGTGGGGCGGATCGGGTAGACCAGCTCGACGTAGCCGTCCGCCATGTGCCGCTCGATCTCGAACCCGGCGGACCTGAACACCTGCAGCATCCGCACGTTGCTCGGCAGCACGTTCGCGACGAACCGCTCGATGCCGCGCTCACGGCCGGCGGCGGCGAGGTGCTCCAGCAGCAGCGGACCCATCCCCCGGCCCTGGTGGGCGTCCTCGACCACGACGGCCACCTCGGCGTCCGCCGTACCGGGGTGGCGGAAGTAGCGGACGACGCCCACGATCTCGTCGCGCAGCAGCGCGACGAAGGCCACCCGCTCGTCGTGGTCGACGTTGGTGAGCCGCTCGACGTCGCGCGCCGACAGGGTGCGCACCATCGAGAAGAACCGCATGTAGACGGTGTCGGGCGACAGCCGGCTGTGCATCGCGCGCAGCCGGTCGCCGTCCTCCGGGGTGATCGGGCGCAGGTGCACCGTGCCGCCGTCGGCCAGCACGACGTCGGCTTCCCAGTGGGCCGGGTAGGTCACCCGCCCATCCTGCCCCAGGTGGTGCGGGTGACGGCCCGCAGCGGGGCTGCTGTCGGTGCGGCGGGGCAGGATGGAGCCATGACCGCGCTCGAGCGCTTCTCCCCGGCGACCCGGGCGTGGTTCGCAGGCGCGTTCGCGGCGCCGACCGCCGCGCAGCTGGGCGCCTGGGAAGCGATCAGCTCGGGCGAGGACACGCTCGTGGTGGCCCCGACCGGTTCGGGCAAGACGCTGTCGGCGTTCCTGTGGTCGCTCGACCGGCTCGCGGCGACCCCGCCGCCGGAGGACCCGAAGCGGCGCTGCCGCGTGCTGTACGTCTCGCCCCTGAAGGCGCTCGCCGTCGACGTCGAGCGCAACCTGCGGGCCCCGCTGACGGGCATCCGGCAGGCCGCGCAGCGCCTCGGCCTGCCGGTGCCCGACCTCCGGGTCGCCACCCGCTCCGGCGACACCTCCGCCGAGGAGCGACGGGCCTTCGCCCGCGCGCCCGCGGACATCCTCATCACCACGCCGGAGTCGCTGTTCCTCGTGCTCACCAGCGCCGCCCGGGAGGCGCTGCGCGGCGTCGAGACGGTCATCGTCGACGAGGTGCACGCTGTGGCGGGCACCAAGCGCGGCGCGCACCTCGCGCTCACCCTCGAGCGCCTCGACGCGCTGCTCGAGCGGCCCGCCCAGCGGGTGGGCCTGTCGGCCACCGTGCGCCCCCTGGACGAGGTGGCGCGCTTCCTGGGGGGCGCCCGGGAGGTCACGGTCGTCCAGCCGCCGACCGCGAAGACCCTCGAGGTCGAGGTCGTCGTCCCCGTCGAGGACATGGCCGCGCTCGGCGAGACGCTCGGTCCGGTGCAGGGCTCGGCGGCCGGCGGCGAGACGCGCGCGTCGATCTGGCCGGCGGTGGAGGAGCGCATCGTCGACCTCGTCGAGCAGCACCGCTCGACGATCGTGTTCTGCAACTCCCGGCGGCTCGCCGAGCGGCTCACGTCGCGTCTGAACGAGATCGCCACCGAGCGCGCGTACGGCGTCCCGGACGCCCCGGAGGACCTCGACCGGCCGCAGCCGTTCGGCGCGTCCTTCAGCCGTGGTCCCGCAGCGCACCCGGGTCAGGGCGGCGTGGGCCGCCCCTCGGCCCCGTGGGGCAACGGGCTCCCGCGGGAAGGCACCGTCGAGATCGCGCGGGCCCACCACGGCTCGGTGTCGCGCGAGCAGCGGGTCGAGATCGAGGAGGCCCTCAAGGCCGGCCGGCTGCCGGCCGTGGTCGCCACCTCCTCGCTGGAGCTGGGCATCGACATGGGCGCCGTCGACCTGGTGGTGCAGGTGGAGTCGCCGCCGTCGGTGGCCAGCGGGCTGCAGCGCATCGGCCGGGCCGGGCACCAGGTCGGGGCCGTGTCCCGCGGGGTGGTCTTCCCCAAGTACCGCGGCGACCT
>JBAVRG010000154.1:0-2741 GCA_049694795.1 Mycobacteriales bacterium | reverse complement strand
CGCTCCGGTCGGGGGGCGAGAGCGTGGCGGTCGGGGCCGGCTCGGTGGTCTTCGTCCCCGCGGGCGAGGCGCACCGGTTCGTGGACGTGACCGAGGACCTCGCGCTGCTCGTGCTCTTCGCGCCCGCCCTTTCCGGCCGGGGCTGAGCGGAGCGCCGGCGCGTTCGCTGCCGAACGTGTCCGGCTGGGAACGGTCCCCCGCTCACTCCCGGACACAATGATCTTGATGGGTGGGCTGGCCCGAGGCCTCGTGGGATCATCGTGTCCGCCGGGGGACGGTTCCCTCGCTCACCCCTGGACACGATGACCTTGCCAGGTGGGCCACCCCGAGCCTTCGGGTGATCATCGTGTCCGGCGGGGGACGGTTCCCCCGCTCGCCCGTGGACACGATGACCTTGCCGGGTGGCCACCCCGAGCCTCCGGATGATCATCGTGTCCACCACGGGACGGTCCGACGCGCGGAACGGGACACGTTCAGCCGCAGCCGAGCGGACGTCCGGCGTGGGGGCCTCGCCCGCAACGGCGGCCGCCAGGGCCCGCGCTCCCTCAGGACTCGGTGAGGCCGACGTGCAGCCGGCGCTGGGGCACCACCTGGGGACCGGTGTCGAGGCCGCGGCCGAGGCCGTCGAAGGCCCAGCCGGCCGACTCGAGGAAGCCGGCGGTCACCGTGTCCGCCTCGAAGGCCCAGTGCACGGCCACCGTGGCGCCGTCGCCGCGCCAGTGCTCGACGCATGCAGCGAGCAGCCGCGAGCCGTGCCCGCGGCGCCCCCAGCGGGGCTCGACGAGCAAGGCGGTGAGCTCCACCGCGTCGAGGACCAGCAGGTCGTCGTCGGTCGTCGGCTCGCTCGCCGCGAACCCCACCAGCTCGCCGCCGTCCAGGGCCACGAGCACCCGGTGCTGCGGGGAGGGCGGCGCCTCGATCGCGTTCAGCCAGACGGCCGCCACCTGCACCAGCGGCAGGTCCAGCGCGTCCTGGGGGAGCAGGTCGCCGTACGCGGTCCGCCAGGTGGACAGCTGCACGCGCGCGACCCGCTCGGCGTCCTCCGGGCGGGCAGGGCGCACGCTGACGTCGGCCACGCGCACAGCCTAGGGACGGACCATCCGGACCTCGACGACGGCCCCGCCGAGGTCCAGCGCCTTCGAGACCCCGTCGGGGCGGAAGCGGTGCCGTGCGTAGAAGCCACGGGCCCGGGCGTTGGCCTCCAGCACCCACAGCGAGGCCACGTCGCCGCACGCGGCGAGCAGCGCCGCGCCGACGCCGGTGCGCCAGGCCGGAGGAAGCACGTAGAGCGCGTAGAGCTCCGGCTCGCCGGAGCGGTCGTCGTCGCGGCACGGGCCGTGCGCTGCCATTCCCACCGGCTGGTCGTCCTCGGTGGCCAGCAGGACGGTCAACCCCTCCGCGGCCATCTGCGCCGCCCGCCGCTCGGCGTCGACCACGAGCCCGTCGAGGAAGGCGTCCGGCACCATCCCGCGGTAGGCCACCTTCCAGCTCCCGATGCGCACGGTCTCGACCGCCAGGGCGTCCTCGGCCCCTGCCACCCGGATCTGCACGCGCGGCATCGTCGCAGGGCCCTGGCAGGATCGCGGGCGTGGACACGCTCAGCCTGCGACAGGCGCGCCGCGTCGCCCTGGCCGCGCAGGGCTTCGCCGACCCGCTGCCGTCCGGCGCGGTCGACGTCCGTCACCTGCGGCGCGTCCTGGGCCGGACCCAGGTGCTGCAGATCGACTCCGTGAACGTCTTCGCGCGGGCTCACCTCATGCCGGCCTTCAGCCGGCTGGGCCCGTGGCCGACCGCGTTGCTCGACGACGTGGCGTTCCGGCGCCGCGAGCTGTTCGAGTACTGGGGTCACGAGGCGTCCTACCTGCCGATGGCGCTGCACCCGCTGCTGCGCTGGCGGATGGCGCGGGCCGAGGCGCTGGAGGAGGGCTGGGGCGGCCCGCTGCGGGTGTTCCGTGACCGCCCCGAGTTCGTCGGCTCGCTGCTCGCGCGGCTGCACGACGAGGGGCCCTGCGGCGCCGGCGCGCTGCGGGACGCCCCGCGGGGCAAGGGCAGCTGGTGGGGCTGGGACGACGTCAAGCGCGGCCTGGAGTACCTGTTCTGGTCCGGCCGGGTCACCACCGCGCGGCGCACCAACGGCTTCGAGCGCCTGTACGACGTCACCGAGCGCGTGATCCCGGCAGAGGTGCTCGCGCTGCCGACGCCGAGCCGTGCGGACGCCCAGCGCGAGCTGGTGCGGATCGCCGCGCGGGCGCACGGCGTCGCGACCGAGCGCGACCTGCGCGACTACTTCCGGCTGCGCGTGGACGAGGCGCGGGTCGCGGTCGGCGCGCTCGTCGAGGAGGGCGTGCTGGAGCCGGTGCGGGTCGAGGCCTGGCGCGACGTCGCCTACCTGTCGCACGGCGCGGCGGTGCCCAGGCGCGTGCGCGGGTCGGCGCTGCTGTCGCCGTTCGACCCGCTCGTGTGGGAGCGGTCCCGGACCGCCCGGCTGTGGGACGTCGACTACCGCATCGAGATCTACGTCCCTGCGCACAAGCGGGTCCACGGCTACTACTGCCTGCTGCTCCTGCACGACGAGGCGGTACGCGCGCGGGTCGACCTCAAGGCCGACCGGCGGGCGGGCGTGCTCCGCGTGGCCGCCGCCTGGCGCGAACCGGACCACCACCCCGGTACGGCGCAGGCGCTGGCCGCGGAGCTGCGCCGCGCCGCCGCGTGGCAGGGCCTGGGCGAGGTCGTCGTGGAGC
>JBAVRG010000153.1:0-5255 GCA_049694795.1 Mycobacteriales bacterium | reverse complement strand
GCTGCGGTCAGCGACACCACCGCCCAGACGGCGAGCGTCACCAGGTCGTGCACGACGAGGCGGCCGTGCTGGAGCAGCTGGCGCAGCCCGTCGGACAGCGCGGCGGTCGGCAGCAGCTGCAGCACGTGCTCGGCGCCGCCGTACTCGTGGAGCGGGAAGACGACGCCGCCGAGGGCGAGCAGCACGAACCAGAGCAGGTTGGCCACTGCCAGGGTGGTCAGCCCGTGCAGGGTGCCGCCGAGCAGCAGGCCCAGGCCGCTGAAGGCAGCGGTCCCGAGTGCGACGAGCAGCAGCACGCCGAGGACCGAGCCGTGCGGCTGCCAGCCCAGGGCGAGGGCCAGGCCGCCGATGAGCGCGACCTGCAGCGCCTCGACGACGAGCACGCCGAGCGTCTTGGCGCCCATCAGGACCGAGCGGGGGAGCGGGGTGGCGCCGAGGCGCTTGAGGACGCCGTACTGGCGCTCGAAGCCGGTCGCGATGGCCTGGCCGGTGAAGGCGCTGGACATCACCGCGAGCGCGAGGATGCCCGGGGTGAAGAAGTCGACGCGCCGACCGGTCACGGACACGAACGGCACCTTGCTGAGCACGAACAGCAGGCCGAGCGGGATGACCAGGGTGAGGAGCACCTGCTCGCCGTTGCGCAGCGTCAGCGTGAGCTCGGCCTTGGTCTGCGCCGCCAGCATCCGGCCGCGGGAGGCGGCCTGGGGCGCCGGGGCCAGCGCGCCGGGGACCCAGGTCGTCATGCGCGCAGCTCCCGCCCGGTGAGCTCGAGGAAGACGTCCTCGAGGGTCCGCTGCTCGACCTTGAGATCACGGGCCAGCACGCCGCGGGCAGCGCACCACGCGGTGACGTCGGCGAGCAGCGCCGGGTCGACGGCGCCCTCCACCAGGTAGCTGCCGGCGGGCGACTCGCTGGCGCGGCAGCCCTCGGGCAGCGCGGACAGCAGCGCGGCGAGGTCCAGGCCGGGCTCGGCGCTGAAGCGGATCTGGCCGCCGGCGCCCTGCCTGGTCAGCTCGGCGACGCTGCCCTCGGCGACCTTGCGGCCGTTGTCGACGACGACGACGTGGTCGGCGAGCTGCTCGGCCTCGTCCATGAGGTGGGTGGTCAGCAGCACGCTCACGCCGTCGCGCCGCAGGGCGCGCACCAGGTCCCAGGTGGCCCGGCGGGCCTGGGGGTCGAGCCCCGCGGTGGGCTCGTCGAGGAAGACCAGCTCGGGACGACCCACGACGGCCATGGCCAGGGACAGCCGCTGCTGCTGGCCGCCGGACAGGCGGCGCCAGTGGGTGCGCACCACGTCGGTGAGGCCGAGGCGCTCGAGCAGGTCGGCGGGGTCGAGCGGGTCGCGGTGGAAGCTGGCCACCAGGCGCAGCAGCTCACCGGCGCGCAAGCCGGGGTAGCCGCCGCCGGCCTGCGGCATCACGCCGATGCGGTGCTTGACCGCCTGGTCGCACGGGTCGAGGCCCAGGACCCGCACGGTGCCGCCGTCGGCCTTGCGGAAGCCCTCGGCCACCTCGACGGTGCTCGTCTTGCCGGCGCCGTTGGGACCGAGCAGCGCGAGCACCGTGCCGCTGGTGACCGACAGCGAGAGCCCGTCGACGGCGGTGCGGTCGCCGTACCGCTTGACGAGGTCGACGACCTCGAGCGCGGTGGCAGACACGTCGATCATCCTAGGCCGGTGCCGGGAGTGCGGACGCGGCGGAGCACAGGTGAGGGTGCCCTTCGTGGGCTGGGTCACGGCACCCGGGTTCGACCTGGGGCAGCAATTAGGTCACACTGGCGTTGTGAAAACCATGGCTCGCGCGGAGACGCCGCAGACGGGCACCCGGGAGCGGGTGCTCGCGCTGCTGCTCGAGCTCGGGCCGTCCACCGCGGCGACGCTCGGTGAGCGGCTGGGGCTCACGCCCGCCGGCATCCGCCGGCACCTCGACGCGCTGCTCGCCGACGGCTCGGTCACCACGCGTGAGGCCCGGCGACGGGTCGTCACCCGGGGCCGGCCGGCCCGGCTCTACGCCCTCACCGACGCCGGCCACGCGGCCGGTCCGAGTGCCTACGACGACCTCGCGGTCAGCGCGCTGCGGTTCATGACGACCGAGCAGGTCGAGCAGTTCGCGCAGGCCCGCGGGGCCGAGCTCGAGCACCGCTACGCCCACGTCGCGCAGGCCGCCGACAAGCCCACGGCGCTCGCCGAGGCGCTCTCGGAGGACGGCTACGCCGCAGGTGTGAGCGCGCAGGGGAGCGGGGTCCAGCTGTGCCAGCACCACTGCCCCGTCCAGCACGTCGCGGCGGAGTTCCCGCAGCTGTGCGACGCCGAGACCGCCGCTCTCGGTCGGCTGCTCGACGTGCACGTCCAGAGGCTCGCGACGATCGCCCACGGCGACGGCGTGTGCACCACCTTCGTACCCACAGGGAAGGTCGAGGCATGACCACCACGCAGGACCAGGCGCTCGAAGGTCTTGGCAGCTACAAGTTCGGCTGGGCGGACTCCGACGTCGCCGGTGCCGCCGCCAAGCGCGGGCTGTCCGAGGAGGTCGTGCGCGACATCTCGGCCAAGAAGTCCGAGCCGCAGTGGATGCTCGACCTGCGACTCAAGGGCCTGAAGCTGTTCCAGAAGAAGCCGATGCCCACCTGGGGCAGCGACCTGTCGGGCATCGACTTCGACAACATCAAGTACTTCGTGCGGTCCACCGAGAAGCAGGCCGCGTCCTGGGACGAGCTTCCCGCTGACATCAAGAACACCTACGACAAGCTGGGCATCCCGGAGGCGGAGAAGCAGCGCCTCATCGCCGGTGTGGCCGCGCAGTACGAGTCCGAGGTCGTCTACCACCAGATCCGCGAGGACCTCGAGCAGCAGGGCGTGCTGTTCCTCGACACCGACACCGCGCTGCGCGAGCACGAGGACCTGTTCCGGGAGTACTTCGGCACGGTCATCCCGGTCGGCGACAACAAGTTCGCCGCGCTCAACACCGCCGTGTGGTCGGGCGGGTCGTTCATCTACGTCCCGCCGGGCGTGAAGGTCGACATCCCGCTTCAGGCCTACTTCCGCATCAACACCGAGAACATGGGCCAGTTCGAGCGGACGCTGATCATCGCCGACGAGGGCTCGTCGGTGCACTACGTCGAGGGCTGCACCGCGCCGATCTACAGCAGCGACTCGCTGCACTCCGCGGTCGTCGAGATCATCGTGAAGAAGGACGCCCACGTCCGCTACACGACGATCCAGAACTGGTCCAACAACGTCTACAACCTGGTCACCAAGCGCACCGCGGTGCACGAGGGCGGCCGGATGGAGTGGATCGACGGCAACATCGGCTCCAAGGTCACCATGAAGTACCCCGCCTGCTTCCTGCTCGGCGAGCGGGCCAGCGGCGAGACGCTGAGCGTCGCGTTCGCGGGCGCCGGCCAGCACCAGGACGCCGGCGCGAAGATGGTGCACGCAGCGCCGTTCACCACCTCCAACATCGTCAGCAAGTCGGTCGCCCGAGGCGGCGGACGGACGTCGTACCGGGGTCTGGTGCAGGTGCAGGAGGGTGCGGTCGGCAGCAGGAGCAACGTCGTGTGCGACGCGCTGCTCGTCGACACGATCAGCCGCAGCGACACCTACCCGTACGTCGACGTGCGCGAGGACGACGTGTCCCTCGGGCACGAGGCGACCGTGTCCAAGGTCGGCGAGGACCAGCTCTTCTACCTGATGAGCCGTGGCCTCGACGAGTCCGAAGCCATGGCGATGGTCGTGCGCGGCTTCGTCGAGCCGATCGCGCGTGAGCTCCCGATGGAGTACGCGCTCGAGCTCAACCGCCTCATCGAGCTCCAGATGGAGGGTTCTGTTGGCTAGCAGCTCCATGAGCGCTGCGCTCGACAACGAGCGCGCCGCTCTCAGGGAGCAGGGCGGGGTGACCGAGGGCAGCGTCGCTGTCGGGGTCACGCCGTCCACTCCGAGCAAGCCCGCCGACGCACGGGTCGAGCGGCTGCTGTCGCGCGACCCCGACGCGTTCCCGGCCATCACCGGCCGGGAGGAGGACTGGCGCTTCACCCCGCTGGCCCGGATGCGCGGCCTGCACGACGGCACCGCGGCGGTGACCGGCGTGCTGCCGGTCACGGTGACGGCGCCCGCAGGGGTCACCGTCGAACCGGTCGGCCCCGACCACCCGCTCGTCGGCAGCGCGCTCACCCCGGCGGACAAGCCGGCCGCGCTGGCCATGCGCGACTTCAAGGAGGGCCAGCTCGTCACGATCACCGGCGAGGTCCCCGAGCCGGTCGTGCTGCGCTTCGAGGGCACCGGCGAGGTGTCCTACGGCCACGTCGTGGTCGACGTGGCGCCGTTCGCCTCGGCCGTGGTCGTGCTCGAGCACCGGGGCGACGCCACGCACGCGGGCGGAGTCGAGCTGCGGGTCGGCGACGGCGCGTCGCTCACGCTGGTCTCCCTGCAGGAGTGGGACGACACGGCCGTGCACCTGTCGGCCCAGGCCGCCCTGCTCGGCCGCGACGCGCGCTTGCGCAGCGTCGTCGTGACGCTCGGCGGCGACCTGGTGCGGCTCAACCCGACCGTGCGCTACGCCGCTCCCGGAGGTGAGGCCGAGCTGCTCGGGCTGGCCTTCGCCGACGCCGGCCAGCACCTCGAGCACCGGCTGCTCGTCGACCACGCCGTGCCGCAGTGCCGCAGCCGGGTCACCTACAAGTCCGCGGTGCAGGGCACCGAGGCCCACACGGTGTGGATCGGCGACGTGCTCATCAGGGCGCAGGCGACCGGCACCGACACCTACGAGCTCAACCGCAACCTGCTGCTGACGCCCGAGGCGCGCGCCGACTCGGTGCCCAACCTCGAGATCGAGACCGGTGAGATCGCCGGCGCCGGGCACGCGTCAGCGACCGGCCGGTTCGACGACGAGCAGCTGTTCTACCTGCAGTCGCGGGGGATCGCGCCCGACGAGGCCCGGCGCATCGTGGTGCTGGGCTTCTTCACCGAGATCCTGCAGCAGATCGGCGTGCCGGCCCTGGAGGAGCGCCTGGTCGAGGCGATCGAGAAGGAGCTCGGCCGATGAGGGCGTGCGGCCTCGGCGACCTGCCGGAGGAGGGGGCGATCCGCGTGGTCCTCGACGGCGTGCCCGTCTGCGTGGCCCGCAGCCAGGGGGAGGTCTTCGCGATCAGCGACATCTGCTCGCACGCCGACGTCTCGCTGTCCGAGGGCGACGTGGAGGACGGCACCGTCGAGTGCTGGCTGCACGGCTCCCGGTTCGACCTGCGCACCGGCGCCCCCA
>JBAVRG010000152.1:0-2717 GCA_049694795.1 Mycobacteriales bacterium | reverse complement strand
CCGGTGCTCCGCAGGGACCGGCGCGCACCCGCGCCGAGCTGGCGGCCCGGGCCGGTCAGCCGGCCGCCCCGCGACGGTCCCGCTGAGCACCCGCTGAGCACCCGCTGATCACCTGCGGCCCTGGCAGACTGCCCGGGTGAGCCTGCAGCCCGTCCCCGGTGGTGCCGACGCCGTCCTCGACGCCTTCACCGCCTGGTCGCCGGTCACGCTGTACCCGGCGCAGGAGGAGGCGCTGCTCGAGCTGCTGAGCGGCAGCCACGTGGTGCTCGCCACCCCGACCGGCAGCGGCAAGTCCCTGGTCGCGACCGGCGCGCACCTGGCGGCGTGGAGCCGCGGTGAGCAGTCGGTCTACACCGCGCCGATCAAGGCGCTGGTGAGCGAGAAGTTCTTCGCGCTCTGCGACGTCTTCGGCGCGGACAACGTCGGGATGGCCACCGGCGACGCGACCGTCAACGCTGCTGCGCCGATCCTGTGCTGCACCGCTGAGGTGCTCGCCAACCGGGCGCTGCGCGAGGGCGCCGGTACCGGGGTCGGGCTGGTCGTGATGGACGAGTTCCACTACTACGGCGACGCCGAGCGCGGCTGGGCCTGGCAGGTGCCGCTGCTGGAGATGACCAGCACCCAGTTCCTGCTCATGTCGGCGACCCTCGGCGACACGAGCGCGTTGCGCGCGGACCTCAGCGCGCGGAGCGGCCGCGCCACCGTCGAGGTCGCCCACGCCGAGCGCCCCGTGCCGCTGACGTTCGCCTGGTCCTTGGAGCCGCTGCACGAGAAGCTCGCCGAGCTGCTCGAGACGCACCAGGCACCGGTCTACGTCGTGCACTCCACCCAGGAGTCAGCGGTCGAGCGGGCCCAGGCGCTCATGAGCGTGAACGTCTGCACCCGCGAGGAGAAGGACCGGATCGCCGAGCTGATCGGGGGCTTCCGCTTCACCACCCGCTTCGGGCAGACCCTGTCCCGCCTGGTGCGGCACGGCATCGGGGTGCACCACGCCGGGATGCTGCCCAAGTACCGCCGGCTGGTGGAGCAGCTCGCCCAGGCCGGCCTGCTCAAGGTGGTGTGCGGCACCGACACCCTCGGCGTCGGCATCAACGTGCCGATCCGCACGGTGCTGTTCACCGGCCTGTCCAAGTACGACGGGACGCGGGTCCGGCACCTGCGGGCCCGCGAGCTCCACCAGATCGCCGGGCGTGCCGGGCGGGCCGGGTTCGACACCGCCGGCCTGGTGGTGGTGCAGGCCCCCGAGCACGTCATCGAGAACGAGCGCGCGCTGGCGAAGTTCGGTGACGACCAGAAGAAGCGCCGTTCCTACCGTCGCAAGAGCCCGCCCGAGGGCTTCGTCTCCTGGGACGAGAAGACCTTCACCCGGCTGGTGAACGCCCGGCCCGAGACCCTCACCAGCCACATGAAGGTCAGCGCCGCCATGCTCCTCAACGTCGCGGCGCGGGGCGGCGACTTCTTCGGGCACATGCGCCGGCTGCTGCTGGACAACCACGAGCCGCGGGCGAGGCAGCGCGCCCTGGTGCGGCAGGCCATCAAGCTCTTCAGGTCGCTGGAGGCAGGCGGGGTGCTGGAGCGCAGCGCCGACGGCGTGCGGCTCACCATCGAGCTGCAGCCGGAGTTCGCGCTCGACCAACCGCTCGCCGTCTTCGCCCTCGCCGCGCTCGAGCTGCTCGACCCGGCGGACCCGTCGTACGCGCTGGACGTGCTGTCCGTCGTGGAGGCCACCCTCGACGACCCACGGCAGGTGCTCTCGGCGCAGCGCAAGAAGGCGCGCGGCGACGCGGTCGCGCAGATGAAGGCCGACGGCATCGAGTACGACGAGCGCATGACGCTGCTGGAGGACGTCAGCTACCCGAAGCCGCTCGAGGAGCTGCTGGCCGCTGCCTACGAGATCTACCGGCAGAGCCACCCGTGGATCGTCGACCACGAGCTGCGCCCCAAGGCGGTCGCGCGTGACCTGTACGAGCGTGCGATGACCTACAACGAGTACGTCAGCTTCTACGGGCTGGGTCGCTCGGAGGGGCTGGTGCTGCGGGCACTCGCCGACGCCTACAAGGCGCTGCGGCGCTCGGTGCCGGACGCGCTGCGCACCGAGGAGGTCGAGGACCTCACGCTGTGGCTCGGTGAGCTGGTCCGGCAGGTCGACAGCAGCCTGCTCGACGAGTGGACCCAGCTCACCAGCGGCGGCGACGTCGCTCCCGAGCCGGTGCCGGTCGTGAGCCGCAGCACCCGGGCGTTCCGGGTGCTCGTCCGCAACGCCATGTGGCGCCGCGTGCAGGCGGTCGCCCTCGAGCGCACCGACCAGCTGCGAGAGCTCGACCCGGACGTCGACTGGGACGCGGCGCTGGACGCCTACTACGCCGAGCACGACGCGGTCGAGACCGGGCCCGACGCCCGGGGCCCGGGCTTCCTGCGCATCGAGGGCAGCGCGGTCACGCAGGTCCTCAAGGACCCCGACGGCGACCACGACTGGGCGCTGCACGGCGTCATCGACACGGCCGCCAGCGACGAGCAGGGCGAGGCCGTGGTGAGCGTCACATCCCTCGCACCGCTCGGGCCTAGTTGGATGTCGGGTGTGATCCGGCCGTGAGCGACTCGTCCCTGTACCAGCAGACGCTGAGCGACCTGCTCCAGCGCGCCCGTCGTGACGCCGAGCGCGCCGAGGCGCGCTGGGCGCTGGCCGAGCGGCGTGCCGCAGAGCGGGCGGACCAGGC
>JBAVRG010000151.1:0-9660 GCA_049694795.1 Mycobacteriales bacterium | reverse complement strand
GCCGACCCTGCTGCCCGGCGGCCGCACCCTGGCCGACCGCGCCGCCGTCGAGGCGGTGTGGGGCAGCGTGCCCGCCGAGCCGGGCCGCGACCTGGTCGCCATCCTCGAGGCGACCAAGGCCAAGCAGCTCAAGGGCCTGCTCGTCGGCGCCGTCGACCCTGCAGACACCCCCGACCCGGCCCTCGCGCTCGACGCGCTCGAGGCGGCGGAGTTCGTCGTCAGCCTCGAGCTGCGGCGCTCCGCCGTCACCGACCGGGCCGACGTCGTGCTGCCCGTCGCCGCTGCCGTCGAGAAGGACGGGACCTTCCTCGACTGGGAGGGCCGGGCCCGCCCGTTCGAGGCGGTGCTGCGCACCAGCGGCGCGCTGCACGACGGACGGGTG
This sequence comes from Mycobacteriales bacterium, assembly GCA_049694795.1. Taxonomy (GTDB): domain Bacteria; phylum Actinomycetota; class Actinomycetes; order Mycobacteriales; family SCTD01; genus RYN-111. The sequence continues at coordinate 9,278 of JBAVRG010000151.1, read as the reverse complement.
CTGCACACCCTCGCCGACGAGATGGACCGGCCCCTGGGGCTGCCGGACGTCGGCGCCGTACGCGCGGAGATCAGCGCGCTCGGCGTGGCCGCGGCCCACCCGGCCGCACCCACCGGGTCCGGCGCCACCGACGAGCAGGCGGAGGGCACCCACCGCCTGGCCACCTGGCACTGGCTGCTCGACGACGGCTCCCTGCAGGACGGCGAGCCGCACCTGGCCGGTACGGCGAAGCAGCCGCGCCTGCACCTGTCGGCCACCACTGCCGCCGCTCTCGGCGCCGCCGACGGCGACCCCGTCACGGTGTCCACCGACCGGGGCAGCATCACGCTCCCGCTCGTGGTCGCCGACCTGCCCGACGACGTCGTGTGGGTGCCGACCCGCACCCGCGACGCGCACGTCCGCACCGACCTGGTCGCCGCGCACGGCAGTCCGGTCCGCCTCGCGAAGGGCGCAGCCCAGTGAGCCTGCTCGTCACCCCGCTCGCCGCCAACGTCCCCGCTGCCGGCGACACGCAGCTGCCGCTGACCAGCTTCGGCCACGAGCCGTTCTGGCTCACCGTCTGCAAGGCGCTGTTCGTCTTCGTCCTGCTGGTGCTGCTGACGCTGTTCACCATCGTCTTCGAGCGCAAGGTCGTCTCGTGGATGCAGCAGCGCATCGGCCCCAACCGGGTCGGGCCGCGCGGCTACCTGCAGTCGCTCGCCGACGGCCTCAAGCTGGCGCTCAAGGAGGAGATCATCCCGGCGCTGGCTGACAAGCCGGTCTACATCCTCGCACCGGTCCTCTCCGCCGTACCCGCGTTCCTGGCGTTCTCGGTCATCCCGTTCGGCCCGAAGATCAGCGTGGCCGGCCACCAGACCGCGCTGCAGCTGACCGACATGCCGATCGGCGTGCTGTTCATCCTGGCCTGCTCGAGCGTCGGCGTCTTCGGCATCGTGCTCGCCGGCTGGTCCAGCGGCTCGACCTACCCGCTGCTCGGTGGGCTCCGCAGCGCCGCCCAGGTCATCTCCTACGAGGTGGCGATGGGCCTGTCGTTCGTGGCCGTGTTCCTCTACGCCGGGTCGCTCAGCACCAGCGAGATCGTCGCCGCGCAGCAGAGCCGGTGGTTCGTCGTCACGCTGCCCGTGTCGTTCGTCATCTACGTCATCGCCATGGTCGGCGAGACCAACCGCGCGCCGTTCGACCTCCCCGAGGCGGAGTCGGAGCTCGTCGGCGGCTTCCACACCGAGTACACCTCGCTGAAGTTCGCGATGTTCTTCCTCGCCGAGTACATCAACGTCATCACGGTCTCCGCGCTGTGCACGACGATGTTCCTCGGTGGCTGGCGGCCGCCGCCGTTCCTGGGCCGGGTCGAGTTCCTCAGCACCGGCTGGTTCCCGATGGTGTGGTTCCTGCTGAAGGTCGTCGGCTTCATCTTCTTCTTCATCTGGCTGCGCGGGACGCTGCCCCGGCTGCGCTACGACCAGTTCATGAAGCTGGGCTGGAAGGTCCTCATCCCGGTCAGCCTGGTCTGGATCCTGCTCGTCGCGTCCATCCGGACCCTGAGCGACCAGGTGGCCGACCGCAACACGCGCTACACCTACATCGGCATCGGGGTGCTGGTGTTCTTCGCGATCTTCTACGCGCTGCCGCAGCGGAAGCCGCAGACCGAGGAGGAACGCGAGGCCGAGAGCGGCGTCATCCCCGTGGAGCAGGGCGGGTTCCCCGTGCCGCCGCTGGACCTGGTCGTGCCGCCGACCCCGCGCTCCCTGCAGCTCACCGCCAGCGCACCCGCAACCGACAGCACGGAAGAGGCGCCTCGTGGCTAGCTTCCTCGACCCCGTCAAGGGCTTCGGGGTCACCTTCTCGACGATGTTCAAGAAGAAGACCACCGAGGAGTACCCCGAGTACGTCCGTCCGGTGCCGCCGCGCTTCCACGGCCGGCACGTGCTCAACCGGCACCCCGACGGGCTGGAGAAGTGCATCGGCTGCGAGCTGTGCGCCTGGGCCTGCCCCGCGGACGCCATCTACGTCGAGGGCGCCGACAACACCGACGAGCACCGCATGTCGCCGGGTGAGCGCTACGCCGCCGTCTACCAGATCAACTACCTGCGCTGCATCTTCTGCGGCCTGTGCATCGAGGCCTGCCCGACGCGCTCGCTCACGATGACCAACGAGTACGAGCTCGCGGACGACAGCCGGTCCTCGCTGATCTTCACCAAGGAGGACCTGCTCGCCCCGCTGCTGCCGGGCATGGAGCAGCCGCCGCACCCGATGCGGCTCGGCACCACCGACACCGACTACTACGTGGGAGGAGCCAAGTGAGCACGACGCTGCTCGCGGCCTCCAGCACCGGCGAGCAGGTCGGCTTCTGGATCCTGGCCCCGCTCGCCGTGCTGGGGGCGATCGCCATGGTGCTCGCGCGCAGCGCGGTGCACGCGGCGCTGTTCCTGGCCGCGGTGATGCTCAGCCTGGCCGGGATGTACGCCCTGCAGGACGCGCCGTTCCTCGCTGCCGTGCAGGTGATCGTCTACACCGGCGCCATCCTCATGCTCTTCCTGTTCGTGCTGATGCTGGTCGGTGTCGACAGCAGCGACTCGCTCGTCGAGACGCTGCGCGGGCAGCGGGTCGCCGCCTTCGTGCTGGGTGTGGGCTTCGCCGGGGTGCTGATCAGCGCGCTCGGCGGCGTGGTCGCCAAGAGCGCCGGCGGTCTCACGCAGGCCAACGCCGACGGCAACGTCATCGGCATCGCCCGGCTGCTGTTCACCCGCTACGTCTTCGCGTTCGAGGCCACCAGCGCCCTGCTCATCACCGCCGCCCTCGGTGCGATGGTGCTGGCGCACAAGGAGCGACTGGTGCCGCGGCTGACCCAGAAGCAGCTGTCCCGCAAGCGCTTCAGCTCCGACCACCCGTTCCCGCTGCCGGGCCCCGGCGTCTTCGCCGCGGGCGACTCGATCGCGCGCGGGGCACTGCTGCCCGACGGGTCCGTCTCGCGGGAGAGCCTCGCGCCGACCCTGCAGGAGCTCTCCGAGCCCGCACGTGACGACGAAGGGACGCTGCACTCGTGAGCCCGGACGCCTACCTGTTCGTCGCCGCCCTGCTGTTCACGATCGGGGCGCTCGGCGTGCTGCTGCGACGCAACGCCATCCTCGTCTTCATGTGCGTGGAGCTGATGCTCAACTCCGTGAACCTCACCCTGGTCACCTTCAGCCGGGCCAAGGGCACGCTCGACGGCCAGATCATGGCCTTCTTCGTGATGGTCGTGGCGGCCGCGGAGGTCGTCGTCGGCCTCGCGATCATCATGAGCATCTTCCGCACCCGTCGGTCGGCCTCGGTCGACGACGCCAACCTGCTCAAGTACTAGGGGACCGTCGTGACGATGCTCACCGCTGCCGAGAAGGTCGGCTACACGCCGGCCACCGGCACGCTGTCGGCCCTCTGGCTGCTGCTCGCCCTGCCTGCTGCCGGCGCCGCGATCCTGCTGCTGACCGGCAAGCGGTCGGACAAGTGGGGGCCTTACCTGGCCTGTGCCATGACCGGTCTGTCGTTCGTGCTCGGCCTGGTCTTCTTCTTCGCGCTCAAGGGCATGGACCACCGCCAGGTCGACCTCTACCTGTTCAGCTGGATCCCGGTCGGCGGCTTCCAGGTCGACGCCGGCCTGCTGTTCGACCCGCTCAGCTCGACGTTCGTGCTGCTCATCACCGGCGTCGGGTTCCTCATCCACGTCTACTCGCTCGGCTACATGGAGCACGACGCGCGCAAGCGGACGTTCTTCGCCTACCTCAACCTGTTCGTCGCGGCGATGCTGCTGCTCGTCCTCGGTGACAGCTTCCTCGCGCTCTACGTCGGCTGGGAGGGCGTCGGTCTCGCGTCGTACCTGCTGATCGCCTTCTGGTTCTTCAAGCCGGACGCCGCGACCGCCGCGAAGAAGGCCTTCATCGCCAACCGGGTCGGTGACGTCGGGCTCTCGCTGGCGATCATGGTGATGTTCGCCGCGCTCGGCACCACCAGCTACGCCGGTGTCTTCGGCAGCGGGGTGCACGGCGGCACCGCGACGGCCATCGGCCTCCTGCTGCTGCTCGGGGCCTGCGGCAAGTCCGGCCAGTTCCCGCTGCAGACCTGGCTGCCGGACGCGATGGAGGGTCCGACCCCGGTCTCGGCCCTCATCCACGCGGCGACGATGGTGACCGCAGGCGTCTACCTCATCGCTCGCTCCACGCCGGTCTTCGACGCCTCGCCCGACGCCCAGGCGGTCGTCACGATCATCGGTGCGGTCACCCTCGTCATCGGGTGCCTGATCGGCTGCGCGTACGACGACATCAAGAAGGTGCTGGCCTACTCCACGGTCAGCCAGATCGGCTACATGTTCCTCGCGGTCGGCATCCCGGGTGCGGGTGCGATCGCGATCCTGCACCTGCTCACGCACGGCTTCTTCAAGGCGTGCATGTTCCTCTCGGCCGGCTCGGTCATGCACGGCATGGGCGACCAGGTCGACATGCGGCGCTTCGGGGGGCTGCGCAAGTACATGCCGCTCACGTTCGGCTGCTTCATGGCCGGCTACCTCGCCATCATCGGCCTGCCGCCGTTCGCGGGCTTCTTCTCGAAGGACAAGATCATCGAGGCGGCCTACGACCTCGGTGGCACCCGGGGCTGGGTGCTCGGCACCGTGGCCCTGGTGGGCGCCGGCATCACGGCGTTCTACATGACCCGCCTGATGGTCATGACGTTCTTCGGCGAGAAGCGCTGGACCGAGGGTCAGCACCCGCACGAGTCGCCGTCGGTGATGACCGGCCCGATGGGGCTGCTGGCCGTCGGCTCGGTGGTGAGCGGCTTCCTGCTCGTCCTGGGCGGTGCCCTGCAGAACTGGTTGGTGCCGTCGCTGGGCGAGCCGGTCGAGGCTGGCGTGCACACCATCTCACCGGTCGTCCTGACGCTGCTGACCCTGCTCGTCGTCGCAGGCGGTGCGGCGGGCGCGTGGTTCGCCTACGGCACCAAGCCGGTCCCGGTGACGCCGCCCGTCGCGGTCACGCCGTTCACCGTGGCCGCCCGCAAGAACCTCTACTTCGACGCGCTCAACGAGTCCGTCCTCATGCGCCCGGGCCAGTACCTCACCCGCGCGCTGGTGTACTTCGACAACCGCGGCATCGACGGTGCCGTCAACGCCCTGGCCGCCGGCATCGGCGGCGGCTCCGGTCGGCTCCGCAGGGCGCAGACCGGGTTCGTGAGGTCCTACGCCCTGTCCATGTTCGGAGGAGCGCTGCTCGTGGTGGTCGCCCTGCTCGTCGTGAGTCTCGGCCAGTGACGCCCTGGCTCACCGTCCTCGGTGTCGTCCCGCTGGCCGGCGCCCTGGTCGTCTCGCTGCTGCCGAAGGGCCGCGACCTGCTGGCCAAGCAGGTCGCCCTGGCCACCTCGCTGCTGGTGCTCGTGCTCACCGTCGCGATGACGCTCGACTACTCCACGGCGGAAGGCGCACCGCGCTTCCAGTTCGTGCAGTCCTACGACTGGATCAAGGCCTTCGGCGTGAAGTACGCCGTCGGCGTCGACGGCATCGCGCTGGTCCTCATCGGCCTGATCGCGGTGCTGGTGCCCGTGGTGCTGCTCGCCAGCTGGGACGACGTCGAGGCGGCGGCCGGCGAGGCGGTGCTCGAGGGCGGTGACGCCCCGGCTGCCGGTCGCAAGAGCGTGCGGTCGTTCTTCGCGCTGCTGCTCGTGCTCGAGACGATGATGATCGGGGTCTTCGCGGCCACCGACCTGTTCCTGTTCTACGTCTTCTTCGAGGCGATGCTCATCCCGATGTACTTCCTCATCGGGAGCTACGGCGGTCCCCGCCGGTCCTACGCCGCGGTGAAGTTCCTCCTCTACAGCCTGCTCGGCGGTCTGCTCATGCTCGCCGCCGTCATCACGCTCTACGTCGAGTCCACCAAGCAGGGTCCCGGCACCTTCAGCTTCGAGGCGCTCACGCAGCTCGACCTGAGCCACACGACGCAGGCGTGGCTGTTCCTCGGCTTCTTCATCGCCTTCGCCATCAAGGCACCGCTGTTCCCGTTCCACACCTGGCTGCCCGACGCCGGTGCCGAGGCCCCGACCGGCAGCGCCGTGCTGCTCGTCGGCGTCCTCGACAAGGTGGGCACCTTCGGCTTCCTGCGCTACTGCCTGCCGCTGTTCCCCTGGGCTGCGCGGGAGTTCGCGCCGTACGTCATCGCTCTCTCGGTGATCGGCGTGCTCTACGGCGCCCTGCTGGCGATGGGCCAGAAGGACCTGAAGCGGCTGGTGTCCTACACCTCGGTCGCGCACTTCGGCTTCATCGGGATGGGCTGCTTCGCCTTCACGACACAGGCCGGGACCGGCGCCGTCCTCTACATGGTCAACCACGGCCTGTCGACGGGCGCGCTGTTCATGGTGATCGGCTTCCTCATCAACCGCGGGCGCACCCGGCTCATGACCGACTACAGCGGTGTCGCGAAGGTCGCGCCCACGCTCGCCGCGCTGTTCTTCGTGAGCGGCCTGAGCTCGCTCGCGCTGCCGGGCCTGTCGACCTTCATCAGCGAGTTCCTCGTGCTGGTGGGCACCTTCACCCGCTACACCGCCGCCGCGGTGCTCGCCACCACCGGCATCATCCTGGCCGCGCTCTACATCCTGCTGGCCTACCAGCGCACGATGCAGGGCGCGCTGTCGAGCGCGCACGAGCGGATGAAGGACCTCCAGCTGCGCGAGGTCGTGGCGCTCGCACCGCTGATCGCGCTCATGCTCTTCCTCGGCTTCTACCCGAAGCCGCTGACCGACATCATCAACCCGGCGGTGGCTGCCACCATGCACGACGTCGGGGCCCACGACCCGGCGCCCACGCAGGCCGGCCAGCCCGTCGAGAGCAAGTAGGGGACGACGATGCCCACCGACATCCAGGCGCCGTCGATCGCCTACGTGCCGCTGCTGCCCATCCTCATCGTGTTCGGCGCCGCGACCGTCGGCGTGCTCGTCGAGGCCTTCCTGCCCGCCCTGCACCGCCGTACTGCGCAGGTGCTGGTCGCGGTGCTCGGCCTCGCCTGCGCGCTCGGCGCGGTGGTGTCGCTCGCGTACGACAACACCTCCCGCCTGGTGGCGGAGGGTGCGATCGCGGTCGACGGGCCGACCCTGTTCGTGCAGGGCATCCTGTGCGTCTTCGGGATCGGCAGCATCCTCCTGCTGGCCGAGCGCAGGCTTGACCAGAGCGGCGGCTCGGTGGTCTCCCAGGCCGCGAGCCTGCCCGGCACCCGCGACGACCTTCAGCTCGCCGAGAGCACCCACGTCCAGACCGAGGTCTACCCGCTCGCGCTGTTCGCGCTCGGCGGCATGCTGCTGTTCCCGGCCTGCAACAACCTGCTGCTGTCGTTCGTGGCCCTCGAGGTCCTGTCGCTGCCGCTGTACCTGATGGCCGGCCTGGCCCGCCGGCGCCGCCTGCTGTCGCAGGAGGCCGCCCTGAAGTACTTCCTGCTCGGCGCCTTCGCGTCGGCCTTCTTCCTGTACGGCGTCGCCCTGGTCTACGGCTACGCCGGCAGCGTCGACCTCGGCGCCGTGCTCTCCGCGACGAGCGTGACCGGCAAGAGCGACACCCTGCTGTACCTGGGCATCGCGATGCTCGGGGTCGGCCTGCTCTTCAAGGTCGGTGCGATCCCGTTCCAGGCCTGGACGCCGGACGTCTACCAGGGCAGCCCGACGCCGGTCACGGCGCTCATGGCGTCCTGCACCAAGGTGGCCGCGTTCGGTGCGCTGCTGCGGGTCTTCTACGTCGGCTTCGGGTCCAGCCAGTGGGACTGGCGGCCCATGATGTGGGTGATCGCCGTCCTCACGATGGTGCTGGGCGCCATCCTCGCGGTCACCCAGACCGACGTGAAGCGGATGCTCGCCTACTCCGCGATCGCGCACACCGGCTTCCTGCTCGTGGGCGTGATCGCCATCAACCGGAGCGGCCTGTCCGGCACGCTCTTCTACCTGCTGACCTACGGCTTCACGACGGTCGCGGCCTTCGCCGTGGTCGGCCTGGTGCGTGACAGCGCCGGTGAGGCCACGCACCTCGCGCAGTGGGCCGGGCTCGGCAGGCGCAGCCCGGTGGTGGCCGGCATCTTCGCCCTCCTGCTGTTCGCCCTGGCCGGCATCCCGCTGACGAGCGGCTTCATGGCCAAGTTCGCGGTGTTCAAGGCGGCGACCGAGGGCGGTGCGACAGCGCTCGTCGTCATCGGTGTGATCGCCAGCGCGGTGACGGCCTTCTTCTACGCCCGGGTCGTCGTGCTGATGTTCTTCCAGGAGCCCCACACCGACGGGCCGACCGTCGCGATCCCGAGTGCCTTCACCGCCGCCACCATCGCGGTCGGCGTGGCGTTCACCGTGCTGCTGGGCATCGTCCCGCAGCCGGCGCTCGACCTCGCCGACAAGGCTGCGACGTTCGTCCGGTGACGAGCGCCTCGTCGGGGCTGCTGACCAGCACCGACCCCGAGCTGCAGGCCTCCGTCGCGGTGGGCCTGGAGCAGGTCGAGGCGCGCCTGCGGGAGGTCGTGACCAGCAGCCACCCGCTGCTGACCGAGACGGCCCAGCACCTCGTCCAAGCGGGCGGGAAGCGGTTCCGGCCGCTGCTCACGCTCCTCGCGGCCGAGCTGGGCGCCGGGGTCAACGACGACGTCGTGGACGCGGCCGTCGTCGTCGAGCTCACGCACCTCGCCACCCTGTACCACGACGACGTGATGGACGAGGCGCCGGTGCGGCGGGGGGCGGCGAGCGCCAACACCCGCTGGACCAACACCGTCGCGATCCTCACCGGTGACTACCTGTTCGCGCGCGCGTCGGACCTGACGGCCGGCCTCGGCACCGAGGCCACCCACCTGCAGTCGCGCACCTTCGCGCGGCTGGTGGAGGGCCAGATCGCCGAGACCGCAGGCCCTGCCGAGGGGCAGGACCCGGTCGAGCACCACCTCAAGGTCCTCGCCGACAAGACCGCGTCGCTGATCTCCACGAGCGCGCGCCTGGGTGCGCTCATGGCCGGCGCCGAGGCGCACGTGGTCGAGACCGTCGCGGAGTACGGCGAGGTCATCGGCACCGCGTTCCAGCTGTCCGACGACCTCATCGACGTGCTGTCGGAGACCGAGTCGTCCGGCAAGACCCCCGGCACCGACCTGCGCGAGGGCGTCGCCACGCTGCCGGTGCTGCTCGTGCGCGCCGGGGGCGACACCGATCTCGCCGCGCTGCTCGACAGCGACCTCACCGACGACGCCGCCCTCGCCGAGGCGCTCCGCCGGCTGCGCGCCCACCCGGCCATGGACCAGGCCCGCGCC
>JBAVRG010000150.1:0-5862 GCA_049694795.1 Mycobacteriales bacterium | reverse complement strand
CCAGGTCGCGCTGCGCGAGGCCGGCCCCCTGCTCGGCGGGGCGGTCCGGGACGCGTCGCTCGGCACCGGCCGGGAGCGGCTCGCCGACCTGGTCGACTGGCTCGCCGGCGAGTGCGCCCGCCTCGGGGTGACCGTCACCCTCGGCAGCGCCGTCAGCGCCGAGGACCTGCACACCTGGGACGGCGACGTCGTCCTCGCCACCGGTTCGCTCCCGGGTCCCCAGCCGTGGGACGCCGGGGAGACCGCCAGGGTCGACAGCCGCGAGGCGCTGCGGGGGCAGCTGCCCGACGGGCCGGTGCTCGTGCACGACCCGATCGGGGGACCGGTCGGCGTGAGCGTCGCCGAGAAGCTCGCCGCCCAGGGCCGGGAGGTCCGCATCGTGACGCAGGACCCCATCGTGGGGACCCTGCTGTCCCTGACCGGCGACCTGGCCGACTGCAACACACGGCTCCAGCGCGCCGGGGTGACCCGTGAGCTGAAGGCCCTGCTCCGCAAGGCATCTGGCGGCACCGCGCTGCTCGAGGACGTCTGGACCGGGGTGCGCCGCGAGGTCCCGTGCGCGGTCGTCGTCGACTGCGGGCCGCGGCTGCCGCGCGAGGAGCTCTACATCACGGGCACCCCACGCGCCGGCGACTGCGTGGCCCCGCGCAGCATCCTCGAGGCGGTGCTCGAGGGTCGCCGCCGTGCCCTCGAGCTGTGCGGCGTCACCGGGCTGGTGCACGCATGACGCGCTACAAGCACCTGCTGTCGCCGTTGCAGCTCGGCCCGCTCGTCCTGAAGAACCGGGTCGTCTTCAGCGCCCACCTGACCAACTACGCCGCCGACGGCATGCCGACCGAGCAGCACGCCGCCTACTACGCCGCGCGCGCCGCCGGCGGTGCCGGGCTGATCATCACCGAGGAGCACAGCACCCACGTCACGGACTGGCCCTACGAGAAGCTCATCCACGGCTTCGACCCGAAGGTCGTCCCCGGCTACCGGCGCATCACCGAGGCGGTGCACGCGCACGGGGTGCCGATCCTCGCGCAGCTCAACCACAACGGCGGCCAGGCCTCGAGCATGTTCAGCAGGCTGCCGGTCTGGGCGCCGAGCCCGATCCCGGACCCGCTGTTCCGGGAGGTCCCGAAGGCCCTGGAGCTGCACGAGATCAGCTCGGTCGTCGACGGCTACGCCCAGGTCGCCGAGCACTGCATGGCCGGCGGCTTCGACGGGGTCGAGCTGCAGTGCTCCCACTCGAGCATCGTGCGCGGCTTCCTGTCCCCCGCGACGAACACCAGGACCGACGGGTACGGCGGGAGCCTCGACAACAGGGCCCGGCTGCTGCTCGAGATCGTGGCCGCCGTGCGCGCCGTCCTCGGCCCGCACAAGGCGCTGGGCGTGCGGCTGTGCGGCGACGAGCTCATCGAGGGCGGCACCACCATCGAGGAGGCGGTGGCCGTCGCGCGGCTCGTCGACGCCACCGGCCAGGTCGACTACATCAACACCTCGATCGGGGTCGCGACCGCGACGCTGTACATGATCGAGGCCTCGATGCAGGTGCCACCGGGCTACGCGATGTTCATCCCGTCCGCGATCCGGGAGGCCGTGAGCATCCCGGTGGTCGGCGTCGGCCGCTTCAAGGACCCGGTGCAGGCCGACCGGGCGCTGCAGGCCGGCCAGGCCGACCTCATCGGCGTGGTGCGAGGGCAGATCGCCGACCCCGACTTCGTGCGCAAGGCCCGCTCCGGTGCCGCCTCCGACATCCGCACCTGCCTGTCCTGCAACCAGGAGTGCGTCGGCCGGATGGGCCTCAACCGCTGGCTGGGCTGCATCGAGAACCCCCGCACCGGACGGGAGGCCGTCGCACTGCCGATGCCGACCCGGCGGGCGCAGCGCGTCTACGTCGTCGGCGGCGGTCCGGCGGGCCTGCAGGCGGCCGTCACCGCCGCTGAGCGCGGCCACCACGTGACGCTGCTCGAGCGCCACGAGCGCCTGGGCGGCCAGGTCCCGGTCGCCGCGAGCGTCCCGAGCCGGGCCGAGTTCCTCGACATCACCCGCAACCTCGTCAGCGCCGCGCAGCGGGTCGGCGTCGACGTCAAGACCTCGCACGAGGCGACCGCCCCCTGGCTCACCGACGAGCACCCCGACGTCGTCGTGCTCGCGACCGGCGCCGTACCGCTGAGGCCTTGGTGGGCAGGCGATCTCGCGCGGGTGGTCGACGTCCGCGACGTGCTGGAGGGACGGGCCGAGCCGCACGGCAGCGTCCTGGTCCTGGACGAGCTCGGCTTCCACCAGGCCACCTCGGTCGCGGAGCTGCTCGCCGACCGGGGCTGCGCCGTGGAGGTCGCGACCCCCGGCATGGTCGTCGGCCAGGACCTCGGCATCACCCTCGACCTGGAGACGTGGAACGTGAAGGCATCCGCCAAGGGCATCCGTCAGCTCACGGACGTGGTGCCCATGGGGGCGGCCCCCGAGGGCGCCGGCGTCACCGTGCAGCTGCAGCACCACCCGACCGGCACCGACGTGACGCGGACCGTCGACTGGGTCGTGTGCGCGGTGCAGCAGCGCGCGGACGACGCGCTCTGGCAGGCCCTGAGGGACGCACCGTTCCCGGTGCACCGGATCGGTGACTGCCTCGCCCCGCGACGGGCGCACGCCGCCGTCGTCGAGGGCCACCGCGTGGCGGTGTCGCTGTGACCGTCACGAGCACCCACCTGGGCACCGCGAGCGCGGTGGAGCCGCTGCTGGTCAGCCGGCTCGCCGTCGTCATCGCGCGCGGCGGCGTGCTGCCCGTCGGCGCGGCCGAGGCGGTCGCCGAGGCGAGCGGGCGCGTGCTGGTCCTCGGCTCCGGGACGGCAGAGGCGGCCGCCGAGCTCGGTGCCCCGCGGGCCTGGCAGGCCGAGACCGTCGGGGCCGCACCCGCCGGGCTGTCCGCGGCGCTGGTGCCACTGCTGTCGCAGGTGCAGCTGCTGGTCCTGCCCGCCAGCCCGGACGGACGTGACTTCGCGCCGCGCTTGGCCGCTGCGCTCGACCGGCCCCTGCTGGCCTACGCCACCCAGGCGGCCGTCGACGAGCAGGGCGTGACGGCGACGCTCTCGCGGCTCGACGGCCGGCTCGACGTGGACGTCCGCTGCGACGGGCCCGCCGTCGTGACCCTCGTCCCGGGTGCCCGCACCCCGCTGCCGCCGAGCAACGGCGAGGTCTTCGAGCTCTCCTTCGACGTCACCCCAGGGGTCGACGCCGAGCGCCTCGCGGTGCTCGAGCCGGACCCGGCCACCATGGACCTCGCCGAGGCGACCCGGGTGGTCGGCGGCGGCGCCGGGCTGGTTCCGCACGACGCCGACGACGACACCGCGCGGGACACCTTCGACCTGCTGCGCGCGGTCGCGGCCCGGCTCGGCGCGAGCACCGGCGCGACCCGCGTCGTCACCGACGCCGGCTGGCTGCACCACGACCGTCAGATCGGCACCACCGGCGTGAGCATCTCCCCCGATCTCTACCTCGCCCTCGGGGTCGCCGGCGCCAGCCAGCACACCGGCGGCCTCGGTCACCCCAAGCACGTCGTCAGCGTCAACACCGACCCGTCGTGCCCGATGACCGCGATGGCCGACCTCGGGCTGGTCACCGACGCTCGCGCGCTGCTCGAGGAGCTCGCCGACCGGCTGGGCGTGACCCGATGACCGACGTCGACGTGATCGTCGTGGGAGCCGGTCCGGCGGGGTCCGCCGCGGCGCTCACCGCCGCCCGCGCGGGTGCCTCGGTCGTCCTGCTCGAGCGCGGCCCCTTCCCCGGCTCCAAGAACGCGTACGGCGGAGTGGTCTACGGCCGGGTGCTGGACGAGGTGCTGCCGGGCTGGTGGGAGCAGGTGCCGGTGCAGCGCTGGATCACCCGGCGCTCCACGATGATGCTGACCGACACCCAGGCCCTCACCGTGGACTTCCGCACCCAGGCCTGGGGACAGGCGCCTTACAACGGCTGCACCACCTTCCGCGCCGACTTCGACAGCTGGCTCGCCGGCAAGGCCGTGGAGGCGGGCGCCCACCTGGTCACCAGCACCGTCGCGACCGGCCTGGTCCGCGAGGGCGGCCGGGTCGTCGGGGTGCGCACCGACCGGCCGGACGGCGACCTGCGGGCGAAGGTCGTGGTGGCCGCCGACGGTGTCAACTCCTTCCTGGCGAAGGAGGCCGGCCTGCTGCCGCCCACCGACGCCAAGCACCTGACGCTCGGCGTCAAGGAGGTGCTCAGCCTGCCTCGCGACGTCATCGACGAGCGCTTCAACGTGCGTGGCGACGAGGGCGTGGACGTCGAGATCCTGGGCTGCACCAGGGGGATCCCGGGTGGCGGCTTCGTCTACACCAACAAGGACACCCTGTCGGTCGGCGTGGTCGTCAGCCTCGAGCACCTGGCCAAGGCGAAGGTGCGCCCCGAGGACCTGATCGCCGACCTCAAGGCCCACCCGGCCGTCGCGCCCTGGGTGCAGGGAGCGGAGGTCAAGGAGTACGCCGCCCACCTCATCCCGGAGGGCGGCTACGACCACTTCCCCGCGCTGCACCACCCGGGCCTGCTGGTGGCCGGCGACGCGGCCGGCATGACGCTGGCTGCGGGCATCTGGCTGGAGGGCGTGAACTTCGCGATCGGCTCGGGCCTGGCGGCTGGTCGTGCCGCAGCCGCCGCCGCGCTCACCGGCGCGGAGCTCTCGTCGTACCGGAAGGCGCTGGAGAAGACGTTCGTGCTGCGCGACCACAAGCGGCTGCGTAAGGCGCCCGAGCTGCTCCTGAGCGAACGGGTGCAGCAGCGCTACCCCGGTCTGGTGGCCGACCTGGTCGAGGGGCTGTTCACCGTGACCAACCCCGAGCCGAAGCCGGGGGCGCTCGCGCTGCTGCGGCGGTCGGCGAAGCGGCACGGCCTCCCGCTGCGGCACCTGGTCGCGGACGGGCTGGCGGGCGGGAGGGTGTTCCGGTGAGCGGCTACGACGCGATCGCCTTCGAGGACCGGATGGCCACCGTGGAGTTCCGGGTGGCCGAGCGTGCCCACATCGTGGTCGACAGCGACGTCTGCAGGTCCTGCACGACCAAGGCGTGCGTGACCGCCTGCCCTGCCAACCTGTTCGCGCCCACGAGCGACGGCGGGATCCTGTTCAACTACGAGCAGTGCTTCGAGTGCGGTACCTGCTACCAGGTGTGCAACGGAGAGGGAGCGCTCACGTGGACCTACCCCGACGGCGGCCACGGCGTCGTCTTCCGGCAGGGGTGACCGGGTGCTGATCGTGGCGTTGCTGCGCTGCACGGACCTGCGGGTCGAGGTCGACCCCCTCACCGGCGACATCACCCGTGACGCCCGGGCGGCGGCCCTCTCGGCGGCGGACGCAGCGGCGCTCGAGCACGCCTTTCGGATCGCACATGCCTGGGACGCAAGGGTTCTCGCGCTCACCGCCGGTGGCCCCGAGGCCGACGCGACGCTGCGGGAGGTGCTCGCCCTCGGAGCCGAGGTGCGCCGGGTGCCGATGCACCACGCCTACCTGGAGGAGCTCGCCGGCGACGAGCGGCTGCTGGCTCGGGCGCTGGTCACCGCGCTCGGCGACGACCGGCCCGACCTGGTCCTCTGCGGTGACCGCTCCCCGGACCGCGGCACCGGGGCGCTGCCGGCCTTCGTCGCGCACGAGCTGGGAGCGGTGCAGGCCCCCGGGCTGGTGTCGCTCGAGCTCGAGGGGCGAGAGCTGGTCGCGGAGCGCCGGCTCGACCACGGACGTCGCGAGCGGATGCGGGTGCCCCTGCCCGCGGTCTGCTCGGTCGAGGGCGCGGGGGTCCGGCTGCGCCGGGCCGCGCTGCCCGCCTCCCTCGCTGCCGCGTCGGCGCCGGTGCCGACGGTCGCGGTACCGGTCCC
>JBAVRG010000149.1:0-20469 GCA_049694795.1 Mycobacteriales bacterium | reverse complement strand
GCTGCTCGGCTGCTTCGGCGTGACGGCGGCCCAGCTCATCACGCTGCAGGGCGCCGTCCACGCGGTCGGCGGCCACGTCCCGTGGGCCGAGCTGCTCGTCGCCCTGCTCGGCTCGGCCGCGGCCCGATCCGCCGTCCCGTCACCAGGGGGCGTCGGTCCGGTCGAGGCTGCGCTCGTCGGTGGGCTCACCGCGCTCGGCCTCGGCTGGGGGGCAGCGGCCACCGCCGTCGCGGTCTACCGCACCGCCGGTCACGTGCTGCCGGTGCTCGCGGGCGTGCTCAGCATCCGCGAGCTGCGCCGCCGCGCCCTGCTCTGACTGGGTGTGTCCCTCTTGCCGCACCGCCGCTGGTCTTGGGCGCTGCTGGAGCCGGTGTTCAACGCTCCGGGCAACGCGGCCCCAGGACCGGCACTGGTGGTTGTCGGGCTCGTGCAGCCTCACGGCCTCGATCGCAGCACGGCGACCTCGGGATACTCCTCGGGCGGGCCGTAGCCGTGCTCGACCAGCCAGCGGACGTTGCTCAGGCATCGCAACGACCACCATGCGCGGATGAGGTCGCGGTCGACGTCGGTGCCGTAGCCGGCGATGACGTCGCCAAGATGCTCCGCGTGTCCGAGCGTGAGGGTGGCGAGGTCGAACAGCGCGTCGCCCTGGGCTCCCTCTGACCAGTCGATGACTCCGGTGACCTCGTCACCGGCGACGAAGACGTGATCGACCTGCAGGTCGCCGTGAACGAAGACCGGTTTCCACGGCCGGAGTGCATTCTCGGCGAGTCGGCGGTTGCGTGTGACCACGTCGGCGGGAAGGACGCTGTTCTTGACGAGCCATTCGCACTCACGGGCGAGCTGCGAGGCAAGCTCATCAAGGTTTCGACCGGGCCAGGGTGGCAGCGGCGCGTCGTGCAGCGCCCGGACGGCGGCACCCGCCGCGGCCCACGCCGCCGCGGACGCGGTGGACGGCTCGCCGAGGTGGCCGAGTGCCGTCCCCGGGACGGCGGCGAGCGCGAGCACGGGCGGGTTCCGCCAAAGGACCTGCGGGGTCGGGACTGGCGCCATCGCCATCGCCTCGACCTCGACGTCGGTGCGGGTCTGATCGGCGTCGATCTTCAAGAACACATCGCCGACGCGCACGGTCGCGCGCTCGTGATGGGCGACGAGCACCTCGACCTTCTCCACGTCGGCCATCATCGCGGGGAATGACGACCGACGTCACGCCCATACAGGGACACACCCCGTGAGACCGCTCAGTCCACCAGGGCGGAGTAGACGAGCTGGCGCAGCTGGGCGCGGATCGGGTAGGTCGAGCTCGGCAGCAGCTGGGTGAAGAAGCAGGCGCTCACCCCGGTCGACGGGTCGACCCAGAACGCCGTCGACGCGAGCCCGCCCCAGTAGTACTCACCGACCGACGACGCCGTCTTCGACGGGAGCGGGTCGAGCGTCGTCGCGAAGCCCAGCCCGAAGCCGGTCCCCTCGAAGTTCGTCTCGGCGAAGCCGCCGCTGTTGAGCGTCGCCAGGTCATGCCCACCGGGCAGGTGGTTGCGCGTCATCAGCTCGACGGTCCGAGGTGCCAGCACCCGGGTGCCGTCGACCGCGCCCCCGCCCAGCAGCATCCGGCACAGCTGCCAGTAGTCCGCGGCCGTGCTGACCAGTCCGCCTCCGCCCGAGAGCAGCCGCGGCTCGTGCAGCGCGCTCCTGCCGAGCGCGTCGTAGCGGACCGTCCCGCCGTCGTAGGCGGCGTAGAGCGCGGCCAGCCGCTCGGTGTCGGCGCCCTCCACCCACCAGCGGGTGTCGGACATCCCGAGCGGGTCGAGGACCCGCTCCTTGACGAAGGCGTCCAGCCGCCGGCCGGAGACCACCTCGATCACCCGGCCGAGGACGTCGGTGGAGACGCCGTACCCCCAGGCGGTGCCGGGCTGGAACTTCAGCGGCAACGCGGCCCAGGCGTCGCACGCCGTCGCGAGGTCGGTGCCGGAAGGCCAGCCGAAGTCGTAGCCCGCCTGCCGGTACAGGGCGTCCACCGGGTGCACCTGCAGGAAGCCGTAGGTCAGCCCGGAGGTGTGCGAGAGCAGGTGCCACACCCGGACCGGCTCGGCGGCGGGCACGAGGAACGGCTTGGTCACCGACCCCTTGTCGAAGACCTGCACGTCGGCGAAGGAGGGGATGAAGCGGCTCACCTCGTCGGTCAGCTCGAGCAGCCCCTCCTCCCAGAGCACACCATCGCGGCGACGCTGACGATCGGCTTGGTCATCGAGTAGATGCGCCACAGGGTGTCGTCGGCCACCGGCCGGCCGGCCTCGACGTCCGCGAGCCCGTACGTCGAGGCGTGCGCCACCTGCCCGTGCCTGCCGACGAGCAGCTGCCACCCGACGAGGCGGCCGTCGTCGACGTACCGGCGGAAGTGGGTCTCGATCCTGGCCAGCCGCTCCAGGTCGAAGCCGAGGTCGCTCATGCGGGCATCCTGCCCCGCTCACGGGCGGTCAGGCCACGCCAGGAGTGCCGAGCGTGTCGAGGCCGACGACGTTGGTCATGACCTCACTGAAGGCCCGCGGGTCGGACAGCAGCCAGGAGTGGCCGCCCTCGACCGTGATCAGCTGGTGGTCGCCGAGCGCGGTCCGCAGCGAGGTGAGGCAGGCCGCCGGCAGGACGTGGTCCTCGGTGCCCCAGAGCACCACGACCGGCATGCGCCGCTGCTTCAGCACCTCGAGCTCGGCGGTCAGGTCCGCGGTCCGCGCGAGGTACCCGACGCGCCACAGGGCGCGCGGGTTGCGGACCAGGTTCGGTAGGGCGTCGCCGAGGACGACGGGGAGGACCCGCGTGAACTGTCGCCACGGCAGCAGGTCGGTCTGCAGGTGCAGGCCCCAGTCCCACAGCGGGCGCTGCGCGAGCGACCGGATGACGCCGCGATCCTCGGTCCAGGTGGACCCGCCGATGGAGTTGACGCACACCAGCCGGGCGATCCGCTGCGGCGCGTCGTACGCGGTGCGGATCGCGACGCCTCCGCCGAAGGAGTGGCCCACGAGGGTGACCGGCTTCTGCACGCCCACGACGTCCAGGAAGTCGATGACCCAGCGGGCGTAGCCCCCGAGAGAGAACTGCGCGTCCGGCAGCTCCTCGGTCCCACCGAACCCCGGCAGCGCCGGCGCCCAGACCTGCAGCCCCTGGTCCACGAGGGCTCCCAGGGCCTTGCGGTACGCGCGGTGGGCGAGCGCCCAGCCGTGCAGGAACACCACCGGCGGCCCCTCGCCGGCCGTCCCGTAGACCGCCGCCCGGCCGTCGACCTGTGCGTGCTCCCACCTCAGCTGGCCAGGCATGCCGCCCTCCTTCGCCTCATCGTCAGCGGCACGGGTGGGAGGTCCGCAGGGTCCTTGGTCCCGGATCGGAGGGCGGATGGCCTCTGATCGCGCAGCGGCGGCGGGCCTAGCTTCAGCAGGAGGGCTGAGGAGTCGACATGGCTGTCACCGCCGACCGTCATCTGCGCGCCACGGACGCGTTCACGTGGTACATGGAGCGCGACCCGCTGCTGCGCTCGACGGTCGTCGTCGTGGCCCTGCTCGACCGCACCCCCGACCGCGACGAGGTCCGGGCACGCGTCGACCGCGCCACCCGGGCGGTGCCGTCGCTGCGCGACCGGATCGTGCTGCCCCCGCTGCGGCTGGCCCGCCCGAGGTGGGCGCGCGTCGCCCGGCTCGACCTGTCCTGGCACCTGCGGCACGTCGCCGCGGCCCCGCCGGGCGGCCTCGCCCAGGTGCTGGACGTGGCCCGCACGGCAGCGACCTCGGCGTTCGACCCCGCCCGCCCGCTGTGGCACCTGACCGTCGTCGAGGGGCTCGAGGGCGGCCGGGCGGCGTTCGTCCTCGCCTTCCACCACTCGCTCACCGACGGCATCGGTGGCATCCAGCTGGCCCGGCACCTGTTCGACCTCCAGCGCGAGGCCGAGCCGCAGGAGGACGTCGAGGTCCCGTCGTCGGACGACCTCGAGGGCTGGCGCCTGGCCTGGGACACCGCGGCCTACGACGTGGGCCGCGTGGCACGGCTGACCCGCGACCTGCCGGTCGCCACTCTGCGCAGCTCCGTGCAGCTGGTCCGCCACCCGAGGGACGCGGTCCGCACGGCGGTGTCGGTGGCCCGCACGGTGGAGCCCTACTTCACCACGCTGTCCCCCGTCATGCGCGAGCGCCGGCTGGACCGCTCCCTCGACCTGCTGGAGGTACCGCTGCCGGGGCTGCGCCAGGCGGCTGCAGCCGAGAGCGGCCACCTCAACGACGCGTTCCTCGCCGCGGTCACGGGAGGCCTTCGTCGCTACCACGCCCAGCACGGCACCGACATCACCACGCTGCGGATGACCCTGCCGCTGAGCCTGCGCAACGACGCCGACGCGGAAGGCGGCAACCACCTCACCCTGCTGCGCTTCCCGCTCCCTGCGGGCACCGCCGACCCTGCCGCCCGGCTGCGCGCCATCCACCACACGGTGCGGGAGTGGCGGACCGCGCGCTCACTGCCGCACACGCAGCGGATCGCGGCCGCCCTCAACCTGCTGCCGTCGGCGATCGTCGGCAGCATGCTCAAGCACGTCGACTTCCTGGCGAGCGACGTGCCCGGCATCCCGGTCCCCGTGTTCTTCGCCGGCGCCAAGCTGGAGGGCTGGTACCCGTTCGGCCCGACCATCGGGGCCTCGGTCAACGTCACGCTCATGTCCTACGTCGACACGTGCTTCGTGGGGGTCAACGTGGACACCGGCGCGATCCCGGACCCCGACCTCCTCACCGCCTGCCTCGCCGAGGGCTTCGAGGAGGTCCTGAGCCTGGGCGGCGAGCACGACCCCGTCCGGCTCCCCCTGCACGAGGCAACGGCATGGACGTCCTGAGCCCGCTGGACGCGGCCTTCCTCCGGCTCGAGAGCCATGACGCGCCGATGCACATCGCATCGGCCGCCGTCTTCGACGGCCCGGCCCCCTCGTACGAGGAGTTCCTGCAGCTGGTCCGCACGAAGCTGCCGCTGCTCCCTCGCTACCGCCAGCGCGTGCAGGAGGTCCCCCTCTGGCTGGGCCGGCCGGTCTGGGTCGACGACACCGGCTTCAACGCGACCTACCACGTCCGGCACACCGCGATCCCCCACCCCGGTACGACGGAGCAGCTGCGCACGCTGTGCGCGCGGGTGCTGTCACAGCCCCTCGACCGGGGACGGCCGCTGTGGGAGGCCTGGCTCGTCGAGGGGCTCGAAGGTGACCGCTGGGCACTGCTGAGCAAGGTGCACCACTGCATGGTGGACGGCATCGCGGGCACCGACCTGCTGTCGCGGCTGCTCGACCCGCGCCCCGACCCGGCGCCCCCCGCACCGGACGACTGGCAGCCCACGCCAGGCCCCGGCCTGCTGCGCCTGCTGTCGGGCGCGTTGCCGGGGGTGCCACGGCCCGGGTCGGTCCTGCGCGGCCTGACGGAGGCGGCCCGGCACCCGAACCGCACCCGCCGCGAGCTGACCGAGGACGCCCGCGGCCTGCGGACCTGGGCAGGGGTGCTCTGGCCCGCGAGCAGGTCGTCGCTCACCGGACCGATCACGAGCCACCGGGGCTGGGGCTGGGCGAGCGCCTCGCTGGACGACGTGCGCCAGGTCCGGCACGCCTTCGGTGGCACCGTCAACGACGTCGTGCTGACGCTCGTGACCAGCGCCTTCCGGGACCTGCTGCTGGTGCGCGGGGAGGAGCCGGGCCGGCACACGGTCCGCAGTCTCGTCCCGGTGTCGGTGCGGCCTCGGCACGCGGACGACGGCCCGATGCTGGCCAACCGCGTGTCCGCCATGGTGGCCGAGCTCCCCGTGCACCTCGCCGACCCGGTCGAGCGACTGACCGCGGTCCGGGCCGAGCTGGACCGGCTGAAGCGGTCGGGGGAGGCGCAGTTCGGCGAGGCGCTCACCGAGGCCGCGACCTGGGCCCCTCCGGTGCTGCTGTCGGCCGGGCTGTTCGGCGGCTTCCGGCTGCCCCAGCGGCAGCTGGTCACGGTCACCACCAACGTGCCCGGACCCACGGTGACGCTGTGGGGACTCGGTCGGCGGCTGCGCGAGATGCACCCCTTCGTCCCCATCGCGGACCGGGTCCGCACCGGCGTCGCGGTGACGTCGTACGAGGGACTGCTGTCCTTCGGCGTGACGGTGGACGCAGACAGCACGCCCGACCTCGACGTCCTCACCGGGGGGATCGGTGCGGCGCTGGCCCGGCTGCTCGCGCTGGGGAACGCCTCACAGGAGAGCAAACTCGCTGACACGGCAGGGCGGGGGCTGCAAGGCTCCCGGCCATGACTTCAGCTCCCCCCGCAGCTCCCGAGATCGGGGCGACGACCCCTGCCGTGCGGGCCGTGGACGTGCGCAAGACGTACGGCCGCGGCGACACGGCCGTCCTGGCGCTGGCGGGCGTCTCACTCGAGGTGCCGCGCGGCCAGATGTGCGCCGTCATGGGGCCTTCCGGATCCGGCAAGTCGACCCTGATGCACTGCCTCGCCGGCCTCGACACCGCCGACAGCGGCGAGATCGCCATCGGCGGCACCCAGCTCGTGGGGCTCAAGGACAAAGCCCTGACCGCGCTGCGGCGCGACCGCCTCGGGTTCGTCTTCCAGCAGTACAACCTGCTGCCCACGCTGACCGCCGAGGAGAACATCACGCTGCCGCTCGCCATCGCGGGGCGCTCGCCCGACCCTGCCTGGCTGCAGGAGGTGGTGTCGTCGATCGGGCTGACCGACCGGCTGGAGCACCGGCCGTCGGAGCTGTCCGGCGGCCAGCAGCAGCGGGTCGCCTGCGCCAGGGCCCTCATCACCCGCCCGGACGTGGTGTTCGCCGACGAGCCCACGGGCAACCTCGACTCCCGCTCGGGCGCGGAGGTCCTGGCCTTCCTGCAGCGCAGCTCCCGCGAGCTCGGCCAGACCGTGGTGATGGTGACCCATGACCCGAGCGCCGCCTCCTACGCCGACCGCGTGGTGTTCCTCGCCGACGGGCTGCTCGTCGACGAGATGGCCGCGCCGACGGCGGCGAAGGTGCTCGACCGGATGAAGCGCTTCGACGGGGCCGCCTGATGCTGCGTGCCACTTGGCGCAGCCTGCTCGCCCGCAAGCTGCGTCTGCTGCTGTCCGGCCTGGCGATCCTGCTTGGCGTGTCCTTCGTCTCCGGCACGTTCGTGCTCACCGACACCCTCGGCAGGGTCTTCGACGACCTGTTCTCCAACGCCACCAAGGGCACCGCGGTCGCGGTGCGCGGCGTCTCCGCGCTGGGCGGCGACCAGGACCGGGAGCCGGTTCCGCAGGCCCTGCTCGACCGGGTGCGGACCGTCGACGGGGTCGCCGAGGCCGTCGGCCAGGTGTCCGGCTACGCCCAGCTGGTCGGCAAGGACGGCAAGCCTGTGAAGCCGAACGGCCCACCCACCCTCGGGGTGACCATCCAGATCGACAGCAGCCAGGAGTCGCTGCGGGTCAAGCGCGGCACCGCCCCCCGCACCTCGGACCAGGTCGCGATCGACGCGACGACCGCGCGGGTCGGGCACGTGCAGGTCGGCGACACCGTCACGATCCTGCTGAAGGGCCCGGCCAGGAAGATGACGGTCACGGGCATCGTGGGCTTCGCGAACGCCGACAGCTTCGCCGGAGCCAGCCTCATGGCCTTCGAGCCGCACACCGCCCAGGTCCTGCTCGGCACCCCCGGCACCTGGACGGACGTCGCCGTCGCGAGCGAGCCGGGCCTGTCGCAGACGGAGCTGCGCGCCCGGATCGCGAAGGTGCTGCCGAGCGGGTTCGAGGCGGTCACCCAGAAGCAGGTCGCCAGCGACACGTCCACGCAGCTCAAGGACAGCCTGTCGATCTTCAACACGGTGCTGCTGGCCTTCGGCGGGATCGCGCTGTTCGTCGGCTCCTTCCTCATCTTCAACACCTTCTCGATGCTGGTCGCCCAGCGGGTGCGCGAGCTCGCCCTCATGCGGGCCCTCGGTGCCAGCCGCGGGCAGGTGACCCGGTCGGTGCTGCTCGAGGCGCTGGTCGTCGGGCTGGTCAGCTCGCTCGTCGGCTTCGGGCTCGGCATCGCCGTGGCCATCGGGCTGCGCGCCTTCCTGGACGCGCTCGGCATCAAGCTGCCCGCCGGCCCGACCGTCATCGCGCCGCGCACCTTCGTGGTGTCCCTGGTCGTCGGTGTCGGCGTCACCTGCGCCGCTGCGCTCGTCCCGGCCCGCCGCGCGGCCCGGGTCGCCCCGGTGCAGGCCCTGCGCGAGTCGGGACCGGCGGAGGACCGCTCGCTCACCCGCCGCACCGTCCTCGGTGGCATCGTGCTCGCAGCCGGGGTCGTGGCGCTGGCAGCAGGTCTGTCCGGTGCGGGCCTGCCCCTGGTGGGCCTCGGGGCGGCGCTGGCCTTCCTGGGCGTGACCACGCTCTCGCCGCTGTTCGCCCGTCCGGTGGTGGGACTGCTCGGCCTGCCGGTGATGCGCCTCGGGGTACCCAGCCGGATGGGCCGCGGCAACGCGATGCGCAGCCCGCGCCGTACCTCGGCAACCGCCGCCGCCCTGATGGTCGGCCTCGCCCTGGTCGCCACCGTGAGCGTCTTCGGGGACAGCGCCAAGAAGAGCCTCGTGAAGATCGTGGCCACGTCCCTGGGTGCTGACTACGTCCTGCACACCACCAGCTACCAGCCCTTCTCGCCGGAGGTGGAGAAGGCCCTGCTCGGCAAGCCCGAGCTGGCGCACGTGGCGGCCTTCCGGTTCGGCGTCGCCAAGGTGGCCGGTGAGCGGGTCAACGTTCAGGGCGTCGAGCCGGGGCCGCTGCAGGCCGTCCTCAACCTCAAGGTCCAGCACGGCTCCCTGCAGAGCCTCGCGGCGGGCCGCATCGCGGTCTCGGAGGACGTCGCGAGCAGCAAGGGGCTGAAGGTGAGCCAGACCGTTCCGGTCATCTGGTCCCGCACCGGCTCGCAGCCGCTGGTCGTCGGTGCCGTCTACGCGAAGAACCAGTTCGCCGGGGACTACCTGGTGTCGGCGCGGACCTACCAGGCCAACGTCACGCAGGAGCTGCTGAGCGTGGTCGCGGTGAAGGCGTCGCCGAGCGCCACCCCTGCGCAGAGCCGTGCGGTCGTGGACCAGGCGATGAAGGCCTTCCCCAACATCGACGTCCTCGACCAGGCGGAGTTCATCCGCGCCCAGGGCAAGCAGGTCGACTCGATCCTCAACGTCGTGACCGGGCTGCTCGTCTTCTCGGTCCTCATCGCCGTGCTGGGGATCGTCAACACCCTGGCGCTGTCGGTGGTCGAGCGGACCCGCGAGCTCGGGCTGCTGCGCGCCGTCGGGCTGCAGCGCCGGCAGGTCCGCCGCATGATCCGCGCCGAGAGCATCCTCATCGCGATCTACGGCGCCGTGCTCGGGATCGCCGTCGGGCTGTGCTTCGGCGCCGCTCTCGTCGCAGCCCTTCATGACCAGGGCATCACCGAGTTCGCGGTGCCGTGGGCCCGGCTGCTGTGGGTGCTGGTCGCGGCGGCCCTTGCCGGTGTCGTGGCGGCGGCGCTGCCTGCCCGGCGGGCTGCGCGGCTCGACGTCCTGGACGCCATCGCCCAGGCCTAGCCGGTGACCCCTCTCGCTTGATCACGACAACCTGCACAATGCGCACGTGACGTGGGGGAAGCGGCTGGAGTCCAGCTCGGCCGGGCAGCTGCTGCTGTCCGCGGTCATGGTCGTGCTCGTGGTGTGCGTCGCGCTCTGGAACCTGCCCGCGGGACGGCCGCGCGAGGCCGTGCGGCCCGTGGTCGGGACCGTCGTGCAGACGGTGGGGCTGGAGCAGGACTGGGCGCTGTTCGCCCCCGATCCGCGCGGGTTCAGCGTCGGCGTCCTCGCCACGGTGACGCACCGCGACGGGCGGATCCAGACCTGGGTCCCGCCGCACAACGGCCTGCTGCTGAGCCCCTACCGCACCTACCGCTGGCAGAAGTACGTCGAGCGGCTACGGGCCGACGACGACGCCGCGATGTGGGAGCCGACCGCGCGCTGGGTGGCCCGACAGGCCGGTGACGACGTGGTACGGGTGGTCCTCACCCGTACCTTCCGCGACGTGCAGGCGCCCGGCGACCCGGGGCCGAGGCCGGCCCGCGGCCACTACGACTTCTACACGCTGGACCTGCCGTGATCGCGGCGTTCCGCAGGTGGGCGTTCGACCCGGTCGACACCGCCCCGATGGCGGCGCTGCGGATCGCCTGCGGGCTGCTGGTCCTGGGATGGACGCTCTCGCTGCTGCCGGACGCGCAGGCCTTCCTCGCCGACGGCGGCCTGACCCCGCACGCCGTCGACGGCACCCGCGGCTGGTGGACTGTCCCCCTCCTCAGCCCGTACGGCGTCCTCGCCGTCCTGGGCCTCGCGGCCGTGGCGCTCGTCATCGGCTGGCGCACCAGGGTCGCCTCCGTGGTGGTCGCACTCCTGCTCGTGGTCGTGCAGCGCCGCGACGTGTACGTCCTCAACAGCGGTGACCTCCTGCTGCGCGAGCTCGCCCTGCTCGTCGCGCTCATGCCGGCAGGGGAGACCTGGTCGCTGGACGCGCGCCGCCGACCGGCTCAGCTGCGGGCGCCGTGGGGGCTGCGCCTGCTGCAGCTGCAGGTGTCCGCGGTCTACCTGTTCTCCGTGATGGCGAAGCTGCACGGCACCAGCTGGCAGGACGGGTCGGCGGTCGGCAAGGCGCTGCAGCTCGAGGACCTGCAGCGCCTCGTCGTCCCGCACGCGCTGGCCACGTCCGTCACGGTGTCGGCGCTGCTGACCTACGGCACCCTGGTCGTCGAGGCGGCCCTCGTCGTGGGGCTCTGGCTGCCCCGGACGCGCTGGTGGGTGATGGCAGCGGGCGCGGCGGTGCACCTCGGCATCGAGGGCACGCTGCTCATCGGCTGGTTCTCGCTGACGGTCCTGAGCTGCTACCTCGCCTTCGTCCCGGCCGAGACGCTGCGCAGGCTGGTGCCGCGGCCGCGGCAGGACCGGGTACGGCTGCCGGCCCAGCGAGGTGCGCAGGAGCGGGCTCCGGTCTGACGGTCAGCTCACCGGGGGAGCAGTCGAGACGCGGAGGTCTTCCCGGTGCTTCTGCTCGGGCGCCCTACTTCGTGCCGACGACGCAGCGGGCCACCCCTGGGATCCTCACCTTCCCGTCCTTCTCGTAGGTGCTGACCTCGGCGACGACGGCTTTCGCGATCCGCTCCCGCGCCGGTTCGTCGACCCGCTGAAGCGCCGCAGCTGCGAGCGAGACGTGCTCGCTGATCATCTCCCAGTACTCCACGGGCGATCGCGTCACGAGCTCGACGTCGACGTCCCACTCGGCAACATCGCCCAGCCCCGCAGCCTCGTACAGGGCCGTGACATGTCCCGGGGCAGCGCACCGGAACATGTTCGGCCCGTGCGGGTCGGCTGGCACCGGCACTGCCTCCGCCGCGATCGCCTGCATGGCGATCGCCGTCCAGAGGTTCTCCTCGGGCTTGATCCACACCGACGAGCAGAGACGTCCGCCCGGCTTGAGCACGCGCGCGAACTCGGCGGTCGCCTTGGCGAGGTCGGGGAAGAACATGTACCCGAACCGCACCGAGACGCTGTCGAACGTCGCGTCACCGAAGGGCAGGTCGTCGGCGCTGCACACCGCGGTCTCGAAGTTGGTGATCCCCTGCGCGGTCGCACGTCGCGCCGCGATGTCGAGCATCTCAGCCGAAAGGTCGGTCAGGACGACGTGCCCTCTCGGCGCGAGCTTGGCGACGGTCAGCCCCGGCTCACCCGTGCCCGCGGCGATGTCGAGGTGCTGCTGATCATCGGCGAGGTCGAGGCGCTCGATCATCGCTGCGCCGACTGGGCCCAGCTGATCCATGATGACCGAGTCCCACTTCTCCCAGCCCGCAGAAAGCCCGGCCCACGCCGCTCGCTGGGCGTCTCGGATCTCATCGCCGCTCGACATGGGCCCTCCCGCTGTCGGATGCATCCAGCGAACACGAAGGTACTTCTCGGCAGGAGGGCCCTGGTCAGCTCCGGGCGAGCACGCCGCGCAGGAACTCCGGGATGCCGGTCGCGTCCTCCGACTTGTCCCAGTAGGCCTCGGCACCTGCCCGGGTCGCTCGGTCACGCAAGGCTGCCGCATCCATGCCCGATACCACGACGATGTGCGCGCGAGGGGCGACCGTCCGCAGCATCGGCAGCGCCTCCAACCCACCGACGCCGGGCAGCGCGAGGTCGAGCAGCACGACGTCGGGCCGCAGGTAGCGGGCCAGGGCGATCGCCTCGCGACCGTCCGTGGCCTGGCCCACGACCTGGAAGTCCTGCTCGTCGTCGAGCAGCGCCTTCAGAAGCTGCCCGACCGAGGCGTCGTCCTCCACGACGAGGACGCGTCGCGCACCCGGCCGTGGTTCCGGGACGCGCACCCCTCCGGGCACGGGCGACGTGCCGGTCGACAGCGCCGCCAGGAGGTCCGCGGCCGGCATCGGACGCCCGAGGTGGAAGCCCTGCACCTGCTCGCAGCCGAGGTCGCGCAGGCTCTCCACCTGTACGGCGCTCTCGACGCCCTCGGCCACCGTGGTGAGCCCGAAGGCGTGTGCGAGGTCGACGATGCCGGCGACGATCGCCCGGTCGGCGCGGTCGGACTCCGGGTCGCCGAGTCCCTGGACGAACGAGCGGTCGATCTTCAGCGCGTCGACCGGGAAGCTCCTCAGGTAGGTCAGCGAGCTGAACCCCGTGCCGAAGGCGTCGACGGCGAGGCGCACCCCCAGGGCCTCGAGGCCGCGGAGCACCCGCGAGCAGGACGGCTGGTCACCGAGCAGGACGCTCTCCGGGATCTCCAGTGACAGCCGTTGCGGGGGCAGGCCGGAGTCGGCGAGCGCCTTCGCGATCGCGTCCCCCAGCCCGGGTGCGAGCAGCTGGCGACCTGAGAGGTTGACCGAGACCACCAGGGCGCGGAACCGCTCCGGCCAGGAGGCGGCGGTCAGGCAGGCCTGCCGGAGCACCCACTCCCCGAGCGGCACGATCAGCCCGGTCTCCTCGGCGACCTGCACCACCTCCGCGGGCGGCAGGAACCCCTGCCCCGGGTCCTCCCAGCGCAGCAGGGCCTCGACCCCGACCGGTGCGCCGGAGGTGAGGTCGAACATGGGCTGGTACCAGAGCTGCAGCTCGTCGCCGTGGGCGAGCGCCCGGCGCAGGTCGCTCTCGGTCCGCATGCGGGCGGTCGCGCCCTCCCGCATCTCCGCGTCGAAGATCAGGACCCGGTCGCGACCGCGCTCCTTCGCCTCGTACATCGCCGCGTCCGCATCACGCAGCAGCGAGTCCGCGTCGTCATCGAGCCCCGCGACCGCCATACCGAGACTGGCGCTGACCCGCAGCTCCGTCCCGTCCGGCAGGCGGACCGGCTGCGCCACCGCGGCGGCCAGACGCCGGCCCAGCTCCTCCAGCTCCGCGTCCTCGGCGATCACCACGAACTCGTCGCCACCGAAGCGGGCGACCGTGTCGGAGCTGCGCACGACCGCGTCCAGCCGGTGCGCGACGCTGGTCAGCAGCGCGTCCCCCGCCGAGTGGCCGCGGCTGTCGTTGATGGCCTTGAACCGGTCGATGTCGAGGAAGACCGCCGTCACCGACGTCCCGTTCCGCCGCGAGCGCTTCAGCATCTGCTCCAGCCGGTCGGCGAGCAGCACCCGGTTCGGCAGCCCGGTGAGCGCGTCGTGCGTGGCCTGGTGCGCGAGCTGGGCCTGCGCCTGCTTGCGCACGCTGATGTCCCGGATGGCAGCGGAGACGAACACGCCCTCGGGGGTCTGGACCGGGCTCAGGCTGATGTCGACCGGGAACTCGGTGCCGTCCCGCCGTACCGCCGCGAGGTCCTGCTCCGCACCCATCGGGCGCGGGCGGGGGCTGGCGAAGTACCCGTCGCGCAGCCGCGGGTGCCGGTTCGCGAAGCGCGACGGGAGGAGCACCTCCAGCGACTGACCGACCAGCTCGGCGCGGTCCCAGCCGAACAGCAGCTCGGTCTGCCGGTTGACCACCCGGATCGTGCCGCCCTCGTCCACGACCACGATGGCGTCCGGCGCCGATTCGAGCAGCCCCTGGAAGGTGCTGCTGTGCGAGCGTCTGCGCCCAAGCCTCAGCGCAGCACGCCACCCACGGCGCGCAGCGGCATCGCCGGTCCTCGTCACGCAGCCCCAGTCCTGGCCCCCCGCGGCCTTCGGCAGGTCTTGCGACCTCAGTATGACTCCGGTGCGGCTCCCGCAGACCCGCCCGAACGGGTCATCCCGGTGGTGCGGCAGGATGCGGACACACACACCGACCTCACGCAGGAGTCATCGTGCTCGACCTCGCTGGGACCTCGTCCGTCGTCACCGGAGGCGCATCCGGCCTCGGTGAGGCCTCCGCCCGTCAGCTCGCGGCCCGGGGCGCCCGCGTCGTCATCGTCGACCTCAACGACGACAAGGGCGTGAAGGTCGCCGGTGACATCAACGGCACCTACGTCCGCGCGGACGTCTCCGACCCCGAGCAGGTCATCGCCGCCATCAGCGCTGCCGAGGAGCTCGGCACCTTCCGCACCCTGGTCTGCGGCGCAGGCATCGGCTGGGCCTCGCGCACCATCGGCCGCGACGGCACCTACGAGTCGGCGCACGACCTCGCCGCCTTCACCAAGGTCCTGACCGTCAACCTGATCGGCACCTTCAACTGCGTGCGCCTGGCGGCCACCGCCATGAGCCGCACCGAGGCCTTCGACGCCGACGGGCAGAAGGGGGCCATCGTCACGATGGCGTCCATCGCGGCCTTCGACGGGCAGATCGGGCAGGTGGCCTACTCGGCGTCCAAGGGCGGCGTCGTGGGCATGACGGTGCCGGTCGCGCGCGACCTCGCCGCGGCCGGCATCCGCATCAACTGCGTCGCCCCCGGCCTCATCGACACGCCCATCTACGGGGAGGGCCCCGCGTCGGAGGCCTTCAAGGACACCCTCAAGCGCGACGTCGTCTTCCCCAAGCGCCTCGGCACGGCGGACGAGCTGGCCTCGATGGTCCTCGAGCTGCTGACCAACACCTACGCCAACGGCGAGGTCGTCCGCGTCGACGGCGCGGCCCGGCTCCAGCCGAAGTAGTGCTCGCCGCCGAGCGGCGCGACGCGGCCTTGGGGGCCGCGCGGCTGCTCGGTGCCGGCACCCGGCGGGTGCAGGAGCTGCACGCCGGGATCGCCGGGCGGGTGTTCCGCTCCGTCGGGCCGGCTTCCGCGCAGGTCCGGCTCGTCCACGACACCGTCACGGCCGCCGCGTACTCCGCCGTTCGCGCGGCCGTCGTGGTGGGAGGCCGAGCGGCGGGCGCGCTCTCCGCCGTACGGGAGGACGGTCCGCCGCTGGAGCAGTCGGCACGCGCCCGGGTCGCTCTCGCAGTCCTCAACGGCTTGTACGGCGACCAGCTCGGCACGTCCAGCCTCGCCACCCCGATGGCGCTGAGGGGGGACGGGCAGGAGCCCACCGGGAAGGTCGCGGTGTTCCTGCACGGCCTGACGGAGACCGAGGGTGCGTGGGGCTTCCGGCGGGATCGGCACGGCGGGCACACCTACGGCTCGCTGCTGCGGCGGGACCTCGGCTACAGCGCGGTGTGGGCGCGCTACAGCACCGGGCTGCCCGTCGACGACAACGGCGCGGCTCTGGACGCGGCGCTCGAGGAGCTGGTGCGTGACTGGCCGGTACCCGTCGAGCAGCTCGTGCTGATCGGTCACTCGATGGGCGGTCTGGTCACGAGAAGCGCCCTGCGCCAGGCGATCTCGTCGAGCTGGCTGCCGCTCGTCACCGACACGGTGACCCTCGGCACCCCGCACCTCGGCGCGCCGCTGGAGCAGGCGGTGACGCACCTGACGCGGCTCCTGCACCAGCTGCCGGAGACCCGGCCCGTGGCGAGGGTGCTCGCCACGCGCAGCGCCGGCATCCGCGACCTCCGGCGCGGCTCGCTGGCGCCACTTCACCCCGGCCCGCGGCACTTCGTCGTCCTCACGACGATGACCGGGCGCGGCGGGGCACTGGTCGGGGACGGGCTGGTGCTGCCGCACAGCGCCTGCGGCGACACCGGGCAGGAGGACACGCGACTGGCCTTCCCCGACGCCCACGTCCACCGGCTGTCGGGGTTGCACCACTTCGACCTGCTCAACCACCCTGACGTCTACGGTCAGCTCCACCGGTGGCTGGGGCAACCCCAGCAGCACCTGCACGCCACTCCACCTTTGTGACGCGGGCGTCGAAGTAGTGGGCATCCCCACCACTCTTCACCCGGAGCTGTGCTGTGCCCGCACGCCGCCTTGCCGCTGTCGCCGTCACCCTTCTCGCGCTCTTCCTCCCGATCCTGCCGTCCGCCCAGGCGTCGGTCGCCGTCTCCAGGACCGCCCTCACCACCGGAGGTGACGTCTCCTGGCCGAACTGCCCGAAGGGCATGGGCATCGCCTCCCGCCCCAGCCAGGGGCTGCCCATGCCGGTCCCGAGCGCGCGCTTCTCCATCGTCGGCGCCACGAACGGCCCGGCGTTCACCAAGAACCCCTGCCTGCACAGCCAGGTCACCTGGGCGCGGGCGCGGCACCTGTGGCTGTCCGCCTACAGCGTGGTCAGCTACCCCACGCCCTACCAGCTGGCCCGGTACGGCGGGACGGGGACCTACGACCACCGCCTGTTCCGGGTCGGCATCGCGCAGGCCCGCTACACCCTGACGACCCTGCGCGCCGCGGGTCTGCGGACCCGCATGGTGTGGGTCGACGTCGAGTCCGTGCACGGCCTGCCGTGGGCGGCCGCCCCCGCGCACAACAACGCGCTGCTGGCCGGGGTCCTCGCGGGCTACCGCGCGTACCACGTCCGTGCCGGGCTCTACTCCTACGCGAGCGCGTGGAAGAGCATCACCGGTAACCGCCGAATCCTGCTGCCCACCTGGGTCCCGAGCGGCAGCAGCACCCGCGTGAGCGCTCTCGCACGATGCTCGCAGCGCAGCTTCAGCGGCGGCCGGACCTACCTCGGTCAGTGGAGCGACGGGGTGCGCGACTACGACGTCCTCTGCCCCGGCATCGCCCGCTACGTCCCTGGCCTGTTCGTCTCCACCTGAGCCCGCACCTGCTGCCGCCTGCTCGCGGTTCGCCCCCCTCTTGGAGACGATCTACCGCTCAAGGGGGCCAGGGATCGGCGCGTCGGACACCACGAGGGGTAGATCGGCGACGGGGCCGGGAACCGCTGGTGCGGCCGCTGTGCCGCGAGCGGACTCACCAGCCTCGAACCCGTGGGCAACGGTCACGGACCTCACGTGCGCTGTGGCGACACACTTCCACAGCCTGTTCGTGCACCGGTGCAGGCGGACCACCTCGTGGTCACCGGAACCGACAGGACCGGTCGAAGCGGGACCATCGCCGCCAGCAGATGCCTAGCATCGCGTCATGAGCGACTTCTACGGCGCATCGGCGCACGGTGCGAGCACGACCACGGCGGCCGCGGCAGTCAGGGTGTCGACCACGTTCGACGTGCCGGGCACGCAGATCACGCGGTACTGCGGCAGCTGCTTCGGCGTCGTCGTACGCAGCATGGGGTTCGCGAAGGGGATCGGCGCGAGCTTCAAGGCACTAGCGGGGGGTGAGGTCGGGCAGTACACCGAGCTGCTGGAGGACTCCCGCCGGCACGCGCTCGACCGGATGGTGCAGAACGCGGCAGTCCTCGGGGCCAACGCGGTCATCGGCTTCCGCTTCGACTCGAGTGAGATCGGTCAGAGCCTGACGGAGATCGTCGCCTACGGGACGGCTGTTGTGGTCGAACCCACCTCGTGAGCGCGGTGCTGCTACTGGTGTACGCCGTGGTCGGGGTCGCGATCGCCGTCGCGATCGTGCTCAGCTTCTTCCTGCGACGACACGGCGAGAGCAGCCTTCCGGCAGAGGGCTGGCAGCCGACGGACGAGGAGTTCGTCGACCCGACGACGGGCCGCCGCATGCGGGTGTGGCTCAACCCCGTCGACGGCGCGCGGCACTACGTCGCCGAACCGTGACGGCCACACCAGCGCCCAAGGGAGCGCTGACAGGTCGGCGTTCGCACGAGGGCTGCGCGACGCTCCACGCCGACGCCGACGCCGACGCCGTCGCCGCGTAGCCGACCCAGCACAGGTCGAGAGGGACGGCGACATCGGAACCTGATCTCCTCGGTCCGGCGAGCCGCGGAAGCGGACAGCACCCGTTCCTCACCGCAGGTGGCCAGCAGAGCACCGCCAACTGCCCAGGCGACCTCGTGCCCACCGGGGCCTACGCTCCGCTGCCGAGCTCAGCCGTTGCTGCGTACGGCTAACAAGCCGGAGAGGTGGGTCTAACTCCGGCCGCCGGCCCCGGCCAGCCAGCTGACCAGACCCACCGTGACGGCCCAGTTCGTGACCACGTGGCTCACGTGGCTGCCGGGACCGTCGGATGCGGCACGATCGGCGTCGTGTCCGTCTCCCCTGCCGTTCCTGTGCGCCCCGACGCGGACCCTCCTGCGCCGCTGCGTCGTTACCAGCAGATGGCACTGCGGGAGTTCGACGAAGGTCTCGCACGCGGCGACCGTCGCGCCTACCTCGTCATGCCCCCGGGTGCCGGCAAGACCCGGGTCGGGCTCGAGGCGGCCGCACGGACACAGCGCCGCACGCTCGTCCTCACCCCGAACACAGCGGTGCAGCAGCAGTGGCTCGACCAGCACGCCCAGTACATCGACCCGACCCGCACTGACCCAGCCGCTGCCTCCCGCGACCTGACCGCGACGGTCACCGTCCTGACCTACCAGCGCCTGACCGTCTGGGACCGTGCCGGCGGCGACATCGACGCCGATGCAGAGCCGGGGGCGGCACCGGAGCCGGCCGCTCTCGCGCGGGCACGTCGCGCGGCCGCTCGCGACCTGGACCAGCCTGACGAGCTGCTCGCGCTGCTGCATCCCAACGCCCGTGACATGCTCACCCGCGCCGCTGCTCTTGGCTCGTGGACCCTCGTGCTCGATGAGTGCCACCACCTCATCGAGACCTGGGGTGCGCTCGCGCTGGCCTTCACCCGGGCGCTCGGTGACGACGTCGTCGTCATCGGCTTGACCGCCACCCCGCCGGTCGCACTCACTGCCCCGCAGCGTCGCGT
This sequence comes from Mycobacteriales bacterium, assembly GCA_049694795.1. Classification (GTDB taxonomy): domain Bacteria; phylum Actinomycetota; class Actinomycetes; order Mycobacteriales; family SCTD01; genus RYN-111. Next base: position 1,397 of record JBAVRG010000149.1, on the reverse strand, counting down.
CCACGACGCGCTGTTCGGCACGGCCGACTTCGCCGTCGCCACGCCGGCCGTCGTCAAGGAGGGCGACCTGGCCCCGTACGCCGAGCTGCTGTACCTGACCTCCCCGACCGCGGAGGAGGACACGTGGATCGCCAGCGAACGGACCCGGTTCGCGCAGCTGCAGCTCGAGCTCGTCGACACCATCGCTGCCAGCCTGCCGTTCCCGGAGTGGCTGCGCCGGCGCAGCAGCGGCAGCAGCGGCGAGACCGGTGCCGCCCTGAGCTGGCGGGAGCGGGAGAAGGCCGAGCCGCGACTGGCGTTGGCCACGTTGCGCTTCGCCCACACCGGCTTGGTGCCGGTCCCCGACGGCGCCCGGCTGCGGGAGGAGCACCGGGTCGCCCCGGACGCCACCGACTGGGCCGAGCTGCTCGCCGCGTACAGCAACGAGGTCCTCGCGGTCAGCACCGAGACCCGGGACGCCGAGCTGCGCACCGCAGTCCGGCAGGTGCTGCCCGGCCTCGGGTTCACCCTGACCCGGAACGGGCTGCGGAACGCGACCAGCCCGGTGGACCGGGTCTGCGCGCTGTCCTCGGCGAAGGCCGCCGCGACCGCGCACATCATCGACGTCGAGCACGACACCCTCGGCGACGACCTGCGCGCTCTCGTGCTCTGCGACTTCGAGCAGCTCACCGCCGAGACCCGCGGCAGCCTGAACACCGCAGCCCGCACCGACGGCTCCGCCCGGCTGGTGCTGACCACGCTCGCCCACAGCCACCCGCAGCTGCACCCGGTGCTCGTCACCGGCCGAGCCGTCACGTGCCATCGCGACAGCGTCGAGCGCGTGCTCACCGCCGTGCAGCAGCACACCCCCGGGCTGCGGCTACGGACGTCCCCGGTCGAGACCGGCAGTGCGCTGGTCCAGCTGGTCAGCGACGACCGCGGCTGGACGCCGCGGACGTGGACCTCAGCGCTGACCCGCGCCTACGTCACCGGCGCGGTCCGTGTCCTCATCGGCACCCGTGCCCTGCTCGGCGAGGGCTGGGACTGCCCACCGGTCAACGTCGTCGTCGACCTGACGAGCGCCGCCACCCCGGTCGCCGTCGCGCAGCTGCGGGGGCGCAGCCTCCGCCTCGACCCGTCCCGTCCAGCCAAGGTGGCGTCGAACTGGACGGTCGGCTGCGTCGCCGACGACCACCCGCGCGGCGACGCGGACTACCTGCGCGCGGCCCGCAAGCACACCTGGCACCTGGCTCCGGACTCCTCCGGTGAGATCAGCACCGGCATCGGGCACTGCGACCCCCGGCTGTCGCCGTTCACCGCGCCAGACGCCGACCTGCGTGCGGCAGTCACCGCCGCCGCCCTCGAGCGCGCAGCGGCCCGGGACCAGACCCGCGCCGCCTGGGCGCTCGGCACCAGCT
>JBAVRG010000148.1:0-8135 GCA_049694795.1 Mycobacteriales bacterium | reverse complement strand
AACCGGCCGCAGCGCCGGCAGGCCGCTCCGGGTGCCCCGTCGCGGGGCGTCCTGCCGCTGCTCGCGGTGCAGCACGGCCAGGACTGGCCCGCGTACGTCGACCTCGTCGGCATGGCGAGCTTCGCCTTGCTGCTGGTGGCCCCGGAGGTCCTGACCCTGTGGGTCTTCGACGGGGAGAGCCTCACCTCGACGGCGCTGCCGGCCGGCACGCACATGGTCACCTCGGGCGGGGCCGAGGACGGCAAGGCGGGCCGCTACCTCGATGTCTTCGCCTCCGCCAGCACGGCGGCGCAGTGGTGCCGGGTCGTCACCGGGCACACACCGCAGGACGACCCGGCGGCCCTCGTGGTCCGGCACGAGAAGGACGGCTTCGTCTACGCCACCGTCTTCGGGCAGGTCATCGACTGCGCGCCCGGGGCCTTGACGCTCACCTGCTCGCGCACGCCCTGGGTGGAGGGCACCTGGCTCGAGCACCGTTGGAGCCTGTGAACAGCGGTTCACACCCTGGGTTAGTCTCCCGCGCATGACTGACGCACCCAAGGTCCTCGTCGAGCGCCACGACCACACCATGGTCATCACCCTCAACCGGCCGGACGCCCGCAACGCGGTGGACGCCGAGGTCGGGCGTCTGGTCGGAGCTGCCGTGACGGAGGCTGACGAGGACCCGACGGTCCGCGCCGTCGTGCTCACCGGTGCAGGCGACCAGGCCTTCAGCGCAGGCGCCGACCTGAAGGCCATCATGCGCGGTGAGCCGGTGCTCGAGCCCGGCAAGGAGGACTGGAGCTTCGCCGGCTTCGTCAACCACTTCACCTCCAAGCCCACCATCGCGGCCGTCAACGGCAACGCCCTCGGCGGCGGCACCGAGCTCGCGCTGGCGTGCGACCTCGTCGTGGCGGTCGAGACGGCGTCCTTCGGCCTGCCCGAGGTCAAGCGCGGCCTGGTGGCCGGAGCGGGCGGCGTGTTCCGGATCGTCGAGCAGCTGCCGTTCCGGGTGGGGATGCGCCTCATCCTCACCGGCGAGCCGATCTCCGCGACGGACGCCCTGCGCTGGGGGCTCATCAACGAGGTCGTGCCGCCGGGGCAGGCGCTCGAGGCTGCGCTCCGGCTGGCCGCGGTCATCGAGCAGAACGCACCGCTCGCGGTGCAGGCGAGCAAGCGCATCGTCTACGGCGCCGTCGACGGTCAGCGTGCCGGTGAGGGACCGAAGTGGGCGCTGAACAACGACGAGTTCCTGAAGCTCATCGCCAGCGAGGACGCGCTCGAGGGCCCGACCGCCTTCGCGGAGAAGCGCGCCCCCGTCTGGAAGGCGCGCTGACCCCGGAGCCCTGAGAGCGGCCCTGCCGCCCAGGGATGTATCACGGCGACTGCGGTGCTCCTCAGCAGCCCGTGAGAATCCGCTCGCGCATGGTGGCCATCGGCGGCCTGGTGGCCGTCGGCGCCGTCGTGCAGCTGGGCGTCGACGCCCTTCGTGCGGACTGGGCGCTGCACGACGCCGAGGGCCGGCTACCGGCGCTGCAGGCGGCCGTGCTGGCCGGCGACGACGTACGGGTTGCCGTCGTCATGCGCCGGGTGCAGGACGACGCCGAGACCGCCGACCGCGCGACCAACGGCCCGCTGTGGGACCTCGGCGCGCACCTGCCCTGGGTGGGCCGGAGCGTGGCGGAGACGTCGACGCTCACCCACGCGGTGCGGCAGGTGGCCGTCGGGGTGGTCCCGCGCCTCATTGTCGGTGCACGCGACGTGCGGCCCCTCGTGGGGGGGTCGGGGACGCAGGTCGACCTCGCCGCGCTGCGTCGTTCCAGCCCCGCCTTCGCCACCGCGCTCGACCGCCTCCAACCGGTCGACGACGCGCTCGGCCGGCTTCCGGAGGACGGCGTGCTGCCACCCGTCGACGCGGCGCGACAACGGCTCGTCACGAAGGTGCACCTGCTCACGTCCGGGCTGCGCCAGCTGGTCGCCGCCAGCGAGGTCGGACCGGCGATGCTCGGCGCGGACGGCCCGCGCCACTACTTCGTGGGCTTCCAGAACAACGCCGAGAGCCGCGGCACCGGCGGGCTCCTGGGGGCCTACGCCATCGTGACTGCCGATCACGGGCACCTGACCGTCGACCGGCTGGGCAGCGACCTCGACCTCTACGGCCTGCCGCCGCCGCGCCGTGACCTCGGCGCCGACTACCGGCGGCTCTACGGGCACGACGCCTGGCTGTGGCAGAACACCAACATGAGCGGGCACTTCCCGTACGCCGCCCAGCTCTGGCTCGACATGTGGCAGCAGCGGACCGGTGAGCACCTCGACGGCGCCTTCGCCACCGACCCGGTCGCCCTGAGCTACCTGCTCGACGCCACAGGTCCGGTGCCGCTCCCGGGCGGCAGCGCCGTCACCGCCGGCGACGTCGTCGCGCAGACAGAGCAGACGGCCTACCTGCGTTACGCGGGAGATGACCTGGCGCGCAAGGACTTCCTGGTGGGAGTGGCCAGTGCGGTGCTCGGCCGGCTGCTGGGTCCGCACGCTCCCGACCGCTCCAGCCTTGTCCGTGCGGTCGCCCGGGCGGCGGCGGAGCGCCGGTTCATGGTCTACAGCGCGCACCCGGCAGAGCAGGCCTCGCTGGCGGGCACTGCCGTCGCCGGTGAGGTCCCGCAGTCGCCGGGCCCTTTCGCCTTCCTGGTCGTCAACAACACGGCAGGCAACAAGATCGACTACTACCTCGACCGCTCCCTGCGCTACGACCTGGGCCCGTGCCGCGGCGGTTCGCGTGAGAGCACCCTGACGGCGGTGCTGCGCAACGACGTACCGGCGGTGCCGTTGCCCCGGTTCGTGGTGGGGCGGCTGGACCGGCCGGGTCACCCGGTGGCACGCGGCTCCTCGTCGCTGCTGGTGTCGCTCTACGTCAGCGAGGGCGCGGCCCTGCGGTCGGCGACGCTCGACGGCAGGCAGGTCGCGGTCTTCGCCGGTCGGGAGCGGGGGCATCCGGTCTTCGTGCTGCAGGTGGAGCTGCCGAGGGGGCGCCCACGGGCCCTGGCGCTGCACCTGGTGGAGCCGGCGGTGCGGCAGGACCCCCTTGTCCTGGTGCAGTCCCTCGTCCGGGACCAGTCCACCGTGGTCCGAGGGCCTGCCTGCGGCTGAGGTATCACGAGCAGACTGCTGCGCTCTTCTCACCAGTTGACATGGGAGGACCGCAATGAGCCGTCTACCTGCTTTCGCCCTGGTCGTCGCCTGTGCCCTGGGTCCCGAGCTGGCCATGTCGCCCGCGCTCGCCGACTCCGGCTACCCGCCCACCGGCCCGACGGGCGGTGGTGTCACGACCACCCTCGGTGGCGGGGGCGTCAGCACGGTCCCTGCGAGCCTGCCGCGCACCGGCACGGACGTACGGACGCCCGCGCTCGTCGGTGGCTCCTCGGTGCTCGTCGGCGTGGCGCTGCTGGTGGGAGGCACCACGCGTCGCCGTCGCCGCGCCGCTGGCCAGGCCGCGGAGAGCTGACTCGGCTCACCTTGATCGAAGTCCTGCGAGGGACAGTGGTCCGGTGTCACGCTGCAGGCATGGACGAGCGACCTGACCTGCGGCTCGTGGAGGACCTGGACGGTCCCTCCCCGGTCTGCACGAGCTGCGGCGAGGTCGCCACCACGACCTCGGCCGCAGACGGGCTGCCGTTGTGCACGAAGTGCTTCACCGAGACGCACTGGCACCCGTCGTGGTCGCGCGCCTTCGAGGAGCCTGAGGGCTAGACGTCCTTGCGCTCCTCGCTGAGCCAGTCGAGGCGACGCAGGACGACCCCCTCGCGCATGGCCCAGGGGCAGATGTCGGCCCGCTCCACGCCGAAGGCCGTGAAGGCCTCCAGGGCCACGATCGCCCCGGCGGCCAGCTGCGCCGCACGCCCGGCCGACACCCCCGGCAGGGCGGCCCGCTCCTGCGCGGACAGGTGGACGACCCGGTCGACGATGACCTCCAGGCCCCGCCGCGACAGCTGCCGCGGGACCCGCGGCCCGAGTGCGTAGGGGGCGGCCCCGTCCAGCCGGGCGAGCGACCGGAACGTCTTGGACGTCGCCACGACCCGGTCCGGGACGCCCTGCCCGTCCAGCTGCGGCACCACCTCAGCGAGCTGCTGCCAGACGTGCTCCCGCAGCGCTGCCACGTCCTTGCGGGACGGCGGGTCGCCGGGAAGCCACTCGCGGGTGAGGCGCCCGGCGCCCAGCGGCACCGAGACGGCGAGGTCGGGCAGCTCGTCGCGCCCGCAGGCGATCTCGAGCGAGCCACCGCCGATGTCGAGGCACAGCAGCCGACCCGAGCTCCAGCCGAACCAGCGCCGCACGGCGAGGAACGTCATGGCCGCCTCGTCCGGACCTGACAGCACCGCGAGATCCACACCCGTCTGGTCGCGGACCGCCGCGAGGACCTCGAGGCCGTCGACGGCCTCGCGCACTGCGGAGGTCGCGAACGCGACGAGGTCGTCCACCTGCTCCTCCTCCGCGGCGGCGGAGGCCTCGCGGACCGCGGCGAGCAGCAGGTCCTGCCCGTGCGCACCCAGCCGGTTGTCCGGGCCGATCAGCTCGGCGAGCCGCAGCTCGGTCTTGTGGCTGCGCACGGGGTCGGGGTGCGACCCCGGGTGGGCGTCGACGACGAGCAGGTGGACCGTGTTGGACCCGACGTCGAGAACTCCCAACCGCATGCCCGGCAGGCTAGGGCAGCGGGGTCTGCTCCCGGGCGCCTCGCAGCAGCTCGGTCTGGACGTCGACGCCACCCGTCTCCGGCCGACGGTGCCAGGCCCCGTGCTGGTCGAGGTCCCACCGGCGTACCTCGTCCGCGGTCAGGCGGTCGAGCATCGCGCCGAGCCGCTCCCGGATGGCGGGGTCCTTGACGCGGACCAGCGTCTCGACGCGGCGGTCGAGGTTGCGGTGCATGAGGTCCGCACTGCCGAGCCAGTACTCCGGGTCGCCGCCGTTGGTGAAGGCCAGCACCCGCGAGTGCTCCAGGAAGCGGCCCAGGATGCTGCGCACGCGGATGGTCTCCGACAGGCCAGGTGCTCCCGGGCGGAGCGCGCAGATGCCACGGACCACGACGTCCACGGGGACGCCGGCGGCGCTCGCGGCATACAGCGCGTCGATGATCTGCTCGTCGACGACGCTGTTAGCCTTCAGGCGGATCCCCGCGGGACGCCCTGCCCTGGCGTGCTCGGCCTCGGCCTGGATCCGCTCGACGAGGCCGGCGCGGATGCTGTGCGGTGCGACCAGCAGGTCGCGGTACCCCGTCTGGTTGCTGTAGCCGGTGAGGGCGTTGAACAGGTCGGTGAGGTCGGCTCCCAGCACCGGGTCGGCAGTGAGCAGCCCGAGGTCCTCGTAGAGTCGCGCGGTCCGAGGGTGGTAGTTGCCGGTGCCGATGTGCGCGTACCTGCGGATGCCGGTGCTCTCCTGCCGCACCACCAGCAGCGCCTTGCAGTGCGTCTTGAGGCCGAGCAGCCCGTAGACCACGTGGCAGCCGGCGCGCTCGAGCTTGCGGGCCCACCGGATGTTGGCCTGCTCGTCGAAGCGGGCGGTGATCTCGATGACCACCACGACCTGCTTGCCCGCCTCGGCGGCGTCGACGAGGGCGTCGACGACCGGTGAGTCACCGGACGTCCGGTAGAGGGTCTGCTTGATGGCGAGCACCTGAGGGTCGTTCGCGGCCTGCTCGAGGAAGCGCTGGACGCTGGTGCTGAACGAGTCGTAGGGGTGGTGCACGAGGACGTCGCCCTCGCGCAGCGCCGCGAACACGTCAGCCGGCTGCTCGCCGTCGACCAGCCGCGGGTGGGTCGCCGGCACGAACGGCTGGTCCTTGAGCTCGGGCCGGTCGACCGCGGCGAGCTCGTGCAGCGACGACAGAGCGAGCAGTCCGGGCACCGAGACGACGTCGTCGGTCGTCACCTCGAGCTCGCGCACCAGCAGGTCGAGCACGTGTGGGTCCAAGTGCTCGCCCACCTCGACCCGCACGACGGGACCGAACCGCCGCCGCGACAGCTCCCGCTCGAGGGCCTGGAGCAGGTCCTCGTCGCGGTCCTCGTCGACCTCGAGGTCGGCGTTGCGCGTCACCCGGAACGGGTGGTGCCCGATCACCTCCAGGCCTGGGAACAGCTGGCCGAGGTGGTGCCCGATGAGCTCCTCGAGCGGCAGGAAGCGCGCGCTGCCGGGTGGCCCGCCCTGCACCTCGACGAACCGGCCGACGTTGTCCGGCACCTTGACGCGGGCGAACCGCTCGGCACCGTTCTGCGGGTCGCGCACCAGTACGGCGAGGTTGAGCGACAGGCCGCTGATGTAGGGGAAGGGGTGCGCAGGGTCGACGGCGAGGGGGGTGAGCACCGGGAAGACGCGCTCGCGGAACCAGCCGTGCAGGCGCAGCTGCTCGGAGGCCGGCAGGCCGTCCCACGCGAGGATCTCGATGCCGGCCTCGGCGAGCGCCGGCCGCACCTGGTCGAGGAAGGTGCGGGCGTGCTCCTGCGCGAGGGCGCGTGCCTTGTCGCGGATGAGCTGCAGCTGCTGACGGGTGTTGAGCCCGTCGGCGCTGCGCACCCCGAGGCCGGTCTCCTGGCGGCGGATCAGACCCGCCACCCGGACCATGAAGAACTCGTCGAGGTTCGTCGCGAAGATCGCCAGGAACTTGGCGCGCTCCAGCAGGGGTGAGGCAGGGTCCTGCGAGAGGGCCAGGACCCGCGCGTTGAAGTCGAGCCAGGAGATCTCGCGGTTGAGGAAGCGGGTCGGGGTCTGCGCAGCAGGACCTGCGTCTGCGACGGCGGGCGCGGTGGCCGAGTCGATCACACGCGGATGCTCCACGTCCTGAGTGAACACCAGATGGACGCGGGAAGGACAGCGGCGGCTTACTCCAGGTGCCGCAGGCGCTCGCGGGCCCCACGGCGCGCGAGCACGGGGACGAAGGCGCGCACCGGGGCCCGGGTGAACGCGCGGAGCGCGTCGGACAGCTGGTCCTGCACCACCTCCGGCGGCACGTCGGCGAACTCCTGCATCAGGTCCTCGCGGACGTGGTCGAGCTGGCGTCGCTCGTCGCTTGCGGGGTCCAGAGTCATCCGGTCCTCCTCGGCGCCGTCGCCGTTCAGGTGCGGGCGCGATCAAGGGCAGTGTGGAGGCTTCCTGCCCAGTGCGACAAGGCCACCCCCGGGAAGGTCGGTGAGGCGCTTCGGCGGCCGGTGTCCTCCAGCCCGAGCGCGGCCAGTCGGTGCGCCGCCCGCGCCGCGCCCAGCAGGCAGTCGGCGGTGACGGTGCGCAGACCGAGCCGGTTCGCCGCCTCCAGGCGGGCGACCGTCAGGGCCCTTCCTGCGCCGACGCCCGGCCGTTCGACGTAGGTGCTGTGCAGGTGCAGCGACGCTTGCCCCGCGTCGCCGGTGACGCGCGCGGCACCCAGGCCGATCGGCACGCCCTCGAGCTCGGCGACCAGGAGCAGGTCGCCCGCGCCGAGGCAGGTGAGCAGGTACCACGCTGTGCATCGGCGGTGCAGCCGCACAGCGAGCGCCTCCGCGCTGCCGAGGTGGGCGTAGCAAAGGCGCTCCACGCGGCGCTTGAGAGCGGCCAGGTCGGCGAGGTCCTCCGCTCGCGCCTGCCGGACGCGGAGGCCGGGTGTGTGCAGCTCCCACGGTGTGGGTCGGACCGGAGCGGTCAGCATGCGGCCCAGGGTCGCGAGCCCAGGTCACCGGTGGGTGAACGGCGGGCTGCGCCGACCTTTCCGCGTGCCGTCGGTCCTGGATCCGCACAGCATCGCTCCTTCGCGTGCCGTTCACCAGAAGGTCACCGCCGCGCGAGGTCGGACTGCGACCTTCGTCACGTGCCAGCAACGGAGATCCTCGCCCCCCGACCCCTCCTCGCGCCTGACGTCCCCCGCGTGCTGCTCGCCTCGCCCGAGGGCGGCCGGTCGGCGCTGCTCGAGGGCCTGCGCAGTGAAGGGCTGGCGGTGCTGGTGGCGCCGGCGCACGCCCTGCTCGAGCAGGTCGAGAGCGGGGCGGTGCACCTTGTCGTGCTGCACTGCGACGCTGAGGCCGCGCTGCAGGACCTGGACCTGCTGCGTCGCGGCTCGCAGGTCCCCGTGGTGGTAGCCCTCCGCGAGCGCGCGTCCCTGGACCGGCTCCTCGAGGCGGGGGCCGACGACTGCGTCGCGACCG
>JBAVRG010000147.1:0-3943 GCA_049694795.1 Mycobacteriales bacterium | reverse complement strand
GGCCGGACCGGCGCGAACTCGGGGGCGTCCGGCGCCCCGGCGGCCTGCGCGACCAGGGTGTGCAGCCGGCGCACGGTCGTGCCGACCCCGCTGCCGATGTTGAGCCGGCGGCCGTCGGCCCGGCCGCCCAGGCAGCGCAGGAAGGCGTCGACCACGTCGTCGACGTGCACGTAGTCCCTGCTGCTGGAGCCGTCACCGAAGATCGTGGCCGGGCGACCCGTGGCCAGAGCCCGCGCGAAGATCGCGACGACCCCGGCCTCCCCGTGCGGGTCCTGTCGCGGGCCGTAGACGTTGCCCAGGCGCAGGCACACGCCCTGCAGCCCGTGCAGCTGCTGGTAGGCCTCGACGTAGGTCTCCCCGGCGACCTTGGCGGCGCCGTACGGCGACACCGGGCGCAGGCCGGCCCGCTCGGTGACCGGCAGCGTCCCGGCCCGGCCGTAGACCGTGCCGCCAGAGCTGGCGAAGAGAACGCGCGGCACCCCCGCCCGGACGCACGCCTCCAGCACGTTGACGGTGCCCAGCACGTTGGTGCGGGTGTCGTGCACCGGATCGGCGACCGATCTGCGGACGTCGAGCTGAGCGGCGAGGTGGCAGACGACGTCAGGCCGGTCCCGTGCGACCAGCTCGAGCAGGTCGCCGCTGGTGACGTCGAAGCGGTGGAAGCCGAAGCCCTTGTGGCGACGCGCCTCGGCGAGGTTGGCGAGCGTGCCGGTCGACAGGTCGTCGATCCCGGTGACGTGGTGACCGTCCCTGACGAGGCGCTCGACGAGGTGGCTGCCGACGAACCCGGCAGCTCCCGTGACGAGAACCCTCACGAGCGGCTGCCGCGCCTGTCAGCCATGGCGGAGCCGCCAGCCGGCCCAGCTGCTCTCCACCATCGCCCGCAGGTCGTGCTTGGCGACGAAGCCCAGGCCCTCACGGATCCGGTCGACCGCCGCCACCACCCTGGCCGGGTCTCCCGCGCGGCGCGGGCCGATGTCGTAGGTGACGTCCCGTCCCGTCACCTCGCCGATGACCTCGATCACCTCGCGCACGCTGCTGCCCGCCCCACGACCGATGTTGTACGTCGCTGGGCCGGCCCCCTCGTCGAGCGCACGGGCGGCCGCGAGGTGGGCCTCCGCGATGTCGGCGACGTGCACGTAGTCGCGCACGCAGGTGCCGTCGGGCGTCGGGTAGTCGTCGCCGAACACGGTCGGCCGTCGGCCCTCGTCGAGCGCCTGGAAGACCAGCGGCACGAGGTTGAAAACGCCCGGGTCGGCCAGCTCCGGGGTCGCGGCGCCGGCGACGTTGAAGTAGCGCAGCGACACGGCCCGCAGCCCGAACGCCGTGGCGCAGTCCCGGAGCAGCCACTCCCCCACGAGCTTGGTCTCGCCGTACGGGCTCAAGGGGGCGCCGGGGGTCTGCTCGGTGACCAGGTCGACGTCGGGCATGCCGTAGGTGGCCGCGCTGCTGGAGAACACGAAGCGGTCGACGCCGCGCGCACGACAGGCCTCGAGCAGGGTGAGCAGCCCGTCGACGTTCTCGCGGTAGTAGCGCAGCGGCTCGGCGACGGACTCTCCGACCTGCTTCTTCGCGGCGATGTGCACGACGCCGGTGACGCCCTCGAGCGCCTGCGCCAGGGCGGCGCGGTCGAGCACGCTGCCCTCGACGAAGCGAGCCCTCGCGTGGACCCGGGAGCGGTCACCGGTCGAGAGGTCGTCGAGAACGACGACGTCCTGACCGTCCGCCACCAGCGAGCGCACCACGTGCGCCCCGATGTAGCCCGCTCCGCCCGTCACCAGCCACGTCATGGGAGGTGACCCTAGCTACTCGGCGCGGAACTCCACGTGGTCGATCTCGATGCGGACCTGCTGGATCTTCAGCAGCACCCGGTCACGCAGCTCGAGGGGTGCCTGCTCGGCGCAGGAGCGCGCGACGAGCGCCTTCACGGCCTGCTCGAGGCCGTACTTGCGCAGGCACGGCGAGCACTCGTCGAGGTGGATGCGGATGTGCTCCTCGTCGTAGCTGTCCGCTTCCTGGTCGAGGTAGAGGTAGACCTTCTCCAGGACCTCGCTACAGGGCGTCTCGTGGGGGTCGCCGCAGCTCATGACTCGTCCGCACCCGCCTTCACCAGTCCGCGCTCCACGGCGTAGTCCGCCAGGAGCGACTTCAAGCCACGCCGACCGCGGTGGAGGCGGGACATGACCGTCCCGATCGGCGTGCCCATGATCTCCGCGATCTCCTTGTAGGAGAAGCCCTCCACGTCGGCGAGGTAGACGGCCATCCGGAAGTCCTCGGGGAGCTTCTGCAGGGCGTCCTTGACGTCGCTGTCGGGGAGGTGGTCGAGCGCCTCCATCTCGGCGCTGCGCAGGCCGGTGGAGGTGTGCGCCTCGGCGGCGGCGAGCTGCCAGTCCTCGATCTGCTCGGTCGGGGACTGCTGCGGCTGTCGCTGCTTCTTGCGGTAGGTGTTGATGAAGGTGTTCGTGAGGATGCGGTACAGCCAGGCCTTGAGGTTGGTGCCCTCTTCGAACTGGTGGAAGGCGGCGAACGCCTTCACGAAGGTTTCCTGGACCAGGTCCTCCGCGTCCGCCGGGTTGCGGGTCATGCGCAGGGCGGCGGAGTAGAGCTGGTCGAGGAAGGGCAGCGCGTCACGCTCGAAGCGCGCCGTGCGCTGCTCGCTCGTCTCCGTGCTGCCGCTGGTCACACCGACCTCCTCGTGAGCCGCCGACGCTACAGGGTCGTAGGGCAGCTGCGCCGAGACCGGGGCCACGGCGGGCCACGGGCCCAGGCTGAGCACGGCGGACCGGGGGTCGGAGACGGGCTCGACGACGCAGCCGGTGCAGGTCATGCGGGGGACCTCCTGAAGGGGTGTGTCGCTGTCCACAACACCCGCTGCGCCGGTGGCCATTCCACGTACCCAGCCACGTTCCCAGCCACGTACCCTGGGACCATGGCGAGCGAGCGGTCCGGAGCAGGTCACGCCGCCGGCCACCACCCGGCGGTCGAGCAGTACCTCGAGACGATCCTCGAGCTCGAGGAGTCCGGCATCCTGCCCATGCGGGCCCGCCTCGTCGACCGGCTGGGCGTGAGCGCCCCGGCCGTCAGCGAGACCGTGAAGCGCCTGGAGCGGGAGGGCTACCTCACGCTGGACGCCGACCGCGTGCTGCACCTGACCGAGGCGGGCCGGGAGTACGCCACGGCGGTGCTGCGCCGGCACCGGCTGGCCGAGCTGCTGCTCGTCGACGTCCTCAAGGTGCCCTGGTCCCAGGTGCACGAGGAGGCCTGCCGGCTCGAGCACGCGATCAGCGACAACCTCGAGGCGCACCTGGTCAAGCTGCTGGGCGACCCCGGCGCCTGCCCGCACGGCAACCCCATCCCCGGCTCGACCAACGTCGTCGACCCCGGGCCGCTGCAGCCGCTCGCCAGCGTCGCTGCCGGAACCCCTGTGGTCGTGCGCCGCATCGACGAGCACCTGCAGACCCAGCTCGACCACATGCGCGAGCTCGAGCAGGGCCGCCTGCTCCCGGGCCAGCGGGTGACCGTCGGCGAGGCGGACGAGGACGTCGTGGTGCTCGACGTCGACGGCGTCGCGGTGCACGTCGACCGGGCGGTGGCGACCGAGGTCTACGTCAGCGTCTGAGCTCGGCAGCGGGTCGGGTTCGAGGTTCGTACGTCCGCTCGAAGCACCGCAGCCGCCCGGCACCGGTTGGCCAGCAGCTCCAGGCCCCCGTCGCCGATCTTCCTCTCGTGGTGTCCGACCCGCCGTCCCCAGCCCCCCGGAGCGGTAGATCACGCCCGAGGCGCAGCCGATCTTCCTCTTGTGGGGTCCGACCCGCCGCTTGAAGTCAAGCGGCTGTTGCGACGAGGAGTTGGTCGAGGCGTTCTGCGGGGGTGTCCCAGCCGAGGGTTTGGCGGGGACGGCTGTTGAGGCGGGCTGCCACGGCGTCGAGGTCGCCCTGAGTGA
>JBAVRG010000146.1:0-12788 GCA_049694795.1 Mycobacteriales bacterium | reverse complement strand
CGGCAATCCGGACGGCGCCGGGTCGACGGCGTGCCCGGTCGGCGCGGCCTGGGCGCCCCCGGCGGCGACGACGACGGCGGAGGTGGCAGCGGCGAGGACACGGGAGAGGCTCGGCACGCTGCAGGCTTCGACGTTGCGCGCGCGGCTCCTCCCTGCTGCGGGCGAGTTCCCGTCCGGTGCGGGCACATGAGCGACCGGAAGCGGCAGCCATGCCGGCGGATGCCGGCCATCGCGCTACACGTTGAAGCGGAACTCCACCACGTCGCCGTCCTGCATGACGTAGTCCTTGCCCTCCATGCGCGCCTTGCCCGCAGCCCTGGCTGCGGCCACCGAGCCGAGCTCGACCAGGTCGTCGTACGCGATGACCTCGGCCTTGATGAAGCCGCGCTGGAAGTCGGTGTGGATCACGCCGGCGGCCTCGGGGGCGGTGGCGCCCTTGCGGATCGTCCACGCGCGAGCCTCCTTCGGACCGGCGGTGAGGTAGGTCTGCAGCCCGAGGGTGTCGAAGCCGATGCGGGCGAGCTGGTGCAGGCCGGACTCCTGCTGGCCCATCGACTGCAGCAGCTCGAGCGCGTCCTCCTCGGACATCTCGATGAGCTCGCTCTCCACCTTGGCGTCGAGGAAGACGGCCTCGGCGGGCGCGACGAGGGTCGCGAGCTCGGACCGCAGCCCCTCGTCGACCAGGCCGGCCTCGTCGAGGTTGAAGACGTAGAGGAACGGCTTGGCGGTGAGCAGGTGCAGCTCGCGCAGCGGCTCGCGGTCGAGACCGGCCGCGAAGACGGTCTGGCCGCCGTTCAGGACCTCCTGCGCCTTCTTGACGGCCTCGACGACCGGCGCGGTGTCCTTCTTGATCCGCGCCTCCTTCTCGAGCCGCGGCAGCGCCTTCTCGATGGTCTGCAGGTCGGCCAGGATCAGCTCGGTGTTGATGGTCTCGATGTCGTCCTTCGGCGAGACCCGGCCGTCGACGTGCACGACGTCGCCGTCCGAGAACGCGCGGATCACCTGGCAGATCGCGTCCGCGTCGCGGATGTGCGCGAGGAACTTGTTGCCGAGCCCCTGCCCCTCGCTGGCGCCGCGCACGATGCCGGCGATGTCCACGAAGTCGACGGTGGCGGGAAGGACCTTCTGCGAGCCGAAGATCTCGGCGAGCTTCGCGAGCCGGGGGTCGGGGACACCGACGACGCCGACGTTCGGCTCGATGGTGGCGAACGGGTAGTTGGCTGCCAGCACGTCGTTCTTGGTCAGCGCGTTGAACAGCGTGCTCTTGCCGACGTTGGGCAGGCCGACGATCCCGATGTTGAGGCTCACCGGCACAAGGCTAGTTGTCGGACCCCTCTGCCACTGTGCCCGGCATGGACCTGCTGCTCGCGCTCGTCGTCGGCGTCACCCTCGGCTACCTCCTCTCCCACGCCCGTACGGCGGGACTGCGCGCCCAGCTCGCGGCCGCCCAGCTCGCCGAGGCGAGGGCCCGGGCCGGCGACGCGGACGTGCTGCGCGGCCAGCAGTCGGTGGCCGCGCTCGTGGACCCGCTCCGTGAGCAGCTGTCCCGGGTCGAGAGCCAGCTGCAGGCGCTGGAGGTCTCGCGGGCGCGCGCGTCGGCGGAGCTGCGCGAGCAGGTCACGACCGTCGCAGCCGGGTCCGAGGGGCTGCGGCGCGAGACCCGGGCGCTGGTCGACGCGCTGCGCAAGCCGCAGGCCCGCGGCCGCTGGGGCGAGCTGCAGCTGCGCCGGGTCGTCGAGCACGCCGGCATGCTCGACCGCTGCGACTTCGACGAGCAGGCGTCCTTCAGCACCGCGGACGGCGTGCTGCGCCCCGACCTCGTGGTGCGCCTGGCAGGCGGCACGTCGGTGGTCGTCGACGCGAAGGTCACGCTGGCGGCCTACCTCGAGGCTGCCGAGTCAGACGACGAGCGCCACCGGGAGGAGCGGATGGCCGCGCACGCCCGGCACCTGCGCCAGCACGTCGACCGGCTCGCCGACAAGGCGTACTGGGAGGCGCTGCCGGCCGCACCCGAGTTCGTGGTGCTCTTCGTCCCCGGCGAGGCGTTCCTGGCGCCGGCGCTCGAGGCCGACCCGACGCTGCTCGAGCACGCCATGGCCCGGCGGGTCCACATCGCGACCCCGACCACCCTGCTGTCGCTGCTGCGCGCGGTCGCGTACGCGTGGCAGCAGCACCAGCTCGCCGACAACGCCCGCGAGGTCTTCGCCGCGGGCAAGGAGCTCTACGCCCGGCTGTCCACCTTCGGCGGCCACGTCGACAAGCTGGGGCGCTCGCTCACCACGGCGGTCACCGACTTCAACAAGACGGTCGGGTCGCTGGAGCGCACCGTGCTGCCCTCCGTCCGCCGGATGACCGAGCTCGGCCTCGACGGCGAGGTCATCGCCCCGCACCCGGTCGAGGAGCTGCCGCGGCCGGTCACCGCACCCCACCTGGTCGCCCTGCCCGAGACCGGCTGACCGCGCGTGCCCAGCGGTGTGGGATCGCGCCGCCGCTGGGTACCGGCAGTACCGTGACCGACGTGAGCAGCTGGACCACGCCACCCGCCGACCGGGACGAAGCCCTCTACAACGGTGCAGGACCGACGAGCCGGACGCACGAGCACGCCCCCACCGGCCAGGAGCACCACCTCCACCTCCCGGCGGGCGCGCACGTCGCCGACCGGCGCGGCCTGACCGCCACCGGCGCGGTCGCCATCGCGCTCGCGCTCGGCCTCGTCGGCGCGCTCATCGACGTCAACACCGGACGCGGCCTGCGCACCGTCTTCGCGATCTGCTTCATCGCCGGCAGCGCCCTGGCGGCGATGCTCGCCC
Organism: Mycobacteriales bacterium; assembly: GCA_049694795.1. Classification (GTDB taxonomy): domain Bacteria; phylum Actinomycetota; class Actinomycetes; order Mycobacteriales; family SCTD01; genus RYN-111. The sequence continues at coordinate 9,978 of JBAVRG010000146.1, read as the reverse complement.
ACCGCGAGGACCTCAAGGCGACGGTCGTGATGCCGCCGCTGACCTACTGCGTGCTCGCGCTCGTCGGGGCCGGCTTCGGCCACACCCAGGCAGCCGGGTCGTGGGTGAAGACGCAGGGCCTCGAGCTGGTCAGCGCCCTCATCCTGGGCGCCCCCGTCCTCTACGGCGCGACGGGCCTCGCGCTCGTCATCGCGCTCGTGCGCGCTAGGAGCGCCCCGCGGCCTTGAGGTCGCGGCGCAGCTCCGGAGGCAGCGCGAACAGCAGGCTCTCCTCGGCCGCGGTGACCTCCTGCACGTCGCCGTAGCCGCGCTCCCCGAGCCAGCCCACGACCTGCTTCACCAGGTCGTCCGGCACCGAGGCGCCGCTCGTGACGCCCACGACGGAGACGCCCTCGAGCCAACCCTCGTCGATCTCACTGGCGTCGTCGACCAGGTACGCGGCGCCGGCACCCGCGCCGAGCGCCACCTCGACCAGCCGCACCGAGTTCGACGAGTTGCGCGAACCGACCACGAGCACCAGGTCGGACTCCGCCGCGATCTGCTTCACGGCCGTCTGCCGGTTCTGGGTGGCGTAGCAGATGTCCGCCGACGGCGGCCCCTGCAGCTGCGGGAACCGCTCGCGGAGCGCGTCGACCGTGACGTCGGTCTCGTCGACGCTGAGCGTCGTCTGGGACAGGTAGGCCACCTTGGAGGCGTCGCGCACCTCGACCTGCGCGGCCTCGTCGGCACCGTCGACCAGGTGGATGCGCTCGGGCGCCTGTCCCGTCGTACCGATGACCTCTTCGTGCCCTTCATGACCGATGAGCAGGATGTCGAAGTCCTCCGCCGCGAAGCGGCGGGCCTCCAGGTGCACCTTGGTCACCAGCGGGCAGGTGGCGTCGATGGTCTTGAGCGACCGGCTCTTGGCCTCGTCGTGCACGGTCGGGGCGACGCCGTGCGCGGAGAAGACCACGATGGCGCCCTCGGGCACCTGCTCGGTCTCCTCGACGAAGACCGCGCCCTTCTCCTCCAGCGTCCGCACGACGTGGATGTTGTGGACGATCTGCTTGCGGACGTAGACAGGCGCGCCGTAGAGCTCGAGGGCCTTCTCGACCGTGATGACGGCCCGGTCGACGCCGGCGCAGTAGCCACGCGGGGCGGCGAGCAGGACCCTCTTGGTAGAGGTGGGGGCGACCGGGTCCATGCTTCCCACTGTACGTGTGTGGAGGCCTGCTCCCCGGGGAGACAGACCCCACACCCTGAACGAGGAGCTCTCCCGTGCCCAAGCCCGTCCCGACGCCCGTTGCCGTCGCCCTCGGCCTCGTCCCCACCGTGCTCGACGGGGTTCGCAGCCTGCCCGGCAAGGCGGTCCAGCTGCCGGTGATCGCGGTCAGCTCCGCGCTCACCGCGCTCGACACCGCCAAGCGCGAGTACGACGAGCTCGCCGGCAGGGGGGAGCGGGTGATCGCCCGGCTCCGCGGGGGCTCGTTCGACGCCTTCGAGGACCAGGTCGAGGCCACCCTCGCCGGGACGCCGCTCGCGACGCCGTACGACGTCGTCGAGGACGCGGCGGAGGACGCCGTGGCCAAGGTGAGCGAGCTGCTCGACCGGGCTGCCGAGCGCAAGCCGGCGGCGACGAGGGCACCGGCGCCCGAGGTCCCGACCGGTGCGCACGAGCGGCCCGAGACGGCCGCCACGCCGGAGGTCGTCGAGACCGTCGAGGAGGTAGCGGCCAGCACCACCGTGCCCGAGGTCACCTCGCACGACGACCTGCCGCTCGCCGACTACGACCACATGACCCTCGGGTCGCTGCGCGGCCGACTGCGGTCGCTGTCGCTGCCCGACCTGGTGCAGCTGCGCGACTACGAGAAGGCGCACGCCGCCCGGCTCCCGGTCGTGACGCTGCTCGACAACCGGATCGCCAAGCTCGCCACGGACGAGAGCGCGACCCCCTCATCGGGTGGTGGCGAGGTCGTCACGCCGGCGCCCGAGGGCAAGGGCAAGGTCACTGCTGCGTCCGCGCCCAAGAAGCCGGCCGCCAAGAACAAGGTCCGCACCACCTGATCCTTCCCTGGCGCAAGGGCTAGGTTGCGGGGCGTGGCGCAGCCCAGCACACCAGAGGCGCCGATGCCGGTGCGGACGGTCGCCCGGCTCATCGGAGAGTGGGTCAGCCGGCTCGGCCGGGTGTGGGTCGAGGGGCAGGTCACGCAGATCGGCGGCCGCGGCGCCACCGTCTTCCTGACGCTGCGCGACCCGGTGGCCGAGGTGTCCCTCAGCGTGACCTGCCCGCGCGCGGTCGCCGAGACGGTGCGGCTCGAGGAGGGCGCCCGGGTCGTCGTGCACGCCAAGCCCGACTTCTACCTGGCTCGCGGCACGCTGTCGCTGGTCGCGTCCGAGATCCGCCCCGTCGGGGTCGGCGAGCTGCTCGCCCGCATCGAGCGGCTGAAGGTGCTGCTGGGCCAGGAGGGGCTGTTCGCAGCCGAGCGCAAGAAGCCGCTGCCGTTCCTGCCGGGCGCCGTCGGGCTCGTCACCGGGCGCGCGTCGGCGGCCGAGCGCGACGTGCTGGAGAACGCCCGCCGGCGCTGGCCCGCGGTCCGCTTCGAGATCCGCAACGTCGCGGTGCAGGGCTACCTCGCCGTCACCCAGTGCATCGAGGCGCTGCGCGAGCTCGACGGCGCCGTCGACGTCATCGTCATCGCCCGCGGCGGTGGCAGCGTCGAGGACCTGCTGCCGTTCAGCGACGAGGCGCTGCTGCGGGCGGTCGCGGCCTGCCGCACCCCCGTCGTGAGCGCCATCGGGCACGAGCCCGACACGCCGCTGCTCGACCTGGTCGCCGACGTCCGGTGCTCGACGCCGACCGACGCGGGCAAGCGGGTCGTCCCCGACGTGCAGGAGGAGGCGCAGCGGGTGGTGATGCTGCGCGACCGGGCACGCAGGGTCGCCTTCGGCCTCGTCGACCGCGAGCAGCACCGGCTGGAGCAGGCGCTGTCACGGCCCGTGCTGGCCGACCCCTACCGGCTCGTGCGGGACCGCCGTGCTGACGTGGATGCCTTGCGGGACAGGGCTTCTCGCCGTGCGACTGCTGTGCTCGAGCGGGCGCAGCACGACCTCGACCACACCCGCGCGCGGGTCGTCGCCCTGAGCCCGCAGGCGACGCTGGACCGCGGATACGCCGTCGTGCAGCTCCCCGACGGCACGGTCGTGCGGGACGCCGACGAGGTGGTGCTCGGGGAGGCGCTGCGGGTGCGGCTGGCCAAAGGCGAGCTGCGGGCGACCGCGACCTAGTGACTGGGCTGCGGGACCTTGCAGTCCTTCACCTTGGGGTTCAGCCCGACGTAGTTGAGGGGGCCGGCGACGCCGGTCACGGCGATGGTGCCGGCCTTGGCGCAGCTGCTGTTGTCACCCTTGAGGTAGCCGCGCTGGGCGGCGGCGATGACGCCGATGACGAGCCAGACGATGATGAGAGCAGACCCGATGCGCATGCAGAGGTCTTTCCCCGCAAGCGGTCAGCGCATGCCTGGCCGGTTCCCCGGCGCGGTCCAGGCCATCGTGGCGCCCCCGAGCACGCGGAACCCGAACGCCTCGTAGAGCGGCTGACCGGCGGGGGTGGCCCGCAGGTCGACCCGAGGGATGTCGCGCTCGGCGAACCAGGCCATCAGGGCCTCGAAGACCAGCCGCCCGTACCCGAGGCGCCGGTGGGCGGGGTCCGTGCTCATGGACGCGATGTGCCCTCGGCGGCCGTCCAGCTGGTACGGCGAGGGCAGGTGCTCGGTGAGCCAGCCGGCGCCTCCCGACACGACCAGGCCCTCCGACTGGACGACGAAGGCCACGAAGTCCTCGGTCGTCAGGCGGCGGCGGTAGGCCTGCTCGCAGCACTGGCGCCACTGCTCGTCCGGGAGGTCGCCCATCGCCTCGTGCATGAGGCCGCGCAGTCGCGTGAGGTCCTCAGCGTCAGCGGGCGTCGCGCGCCGTAGGGTTGCCACGTGACCGATCCTGCCAGCCCGTCTTACGAGGCGGCGCGCGACGAGCTCGCCGAAGTGGTTCGCAAGCTCGAGGCCGGCGGCGCCACCCTCGAGGAGTCGCTGGCGCTCTGGGAGCGCGGGGAGGAGCTCGCCAGGGTCTGCCAGGGCTGGCTCGACGGGGCCAAGGCCCGGCTCGATGCGGCGCTCGCGGAGCGCCCGCAGGGCTAGCGGACGGTCGCGGCCAGGGTCAGCAGGTCCGCGCGCGAGGCGGTCTCGCGCACCCCGCCGACGCACACGGTCGTCCGGCCTGCCGTGCGCACCAGGGACTCGTGGGCGCCGTCCGCCGACCGCCACAGCTGCCAGCGCGTGCCCGCGACGTCGACGGTTGCGGTCGGCCGGCCCTTGCCGGTCTCGCCCTCGAGGAAGGCGGTGCCGAGGCCACCGGCGTACTCGAGGTAGTGGTCGCCGACGACGTACCCGACCCGCAGCACGCCCTCGACCGTGGTGTAGTCGCTCACGTTGGGGATCCAGCCGTGCGGCGTCGCGGACGGCACCGGACCGCCGGTGGCGCGGGTGAAGTCATGGAAGGCACCGGTCGGGTCGACGGGGCGGATCCGCTTGCTGTCGCTCGGCGAGGCCTGCCCGAAGAACCACAGCGGGAGGACCAGCAGGAAGACCACGCCCAGCGAGCGCACCATGTCGAGGGCGGTCTCGCGGCCACGGCGCTGCCGGCCGGTCGGGCGGGTCTGCACGATCGTCTGTGCGGTGGTCTGCGCGCTGGTCACCCCACCAGTGTCGGTCATCGCCTCGCGGCCTGCATCGCGTCGAGGCAGGCGAGGGCCTCGTCGAGGGAGTTGTAGAAGTGCGGGGACACCCGGATGCCGACGCCCGGGCGGTGGTCGACGACGAAGCCCTGCCGGTGCAGCTCGTCGTGCACCCGCTGGCTGTCACCCGGGTCGATCGTCACATGACCCCCTCGACGGGCAGGCTCGTGCGGCGAGCGGACCGTGAAGCCGCGCTCCAGCGCGGACTCCAGCAGCGGCTGGGTCATCGACACCGACCGCTCGCGCACCCGGTCGATCCCGATCTCCGCGAGCGCCTCGTAGGCAGGTCCGGCGGCGTAGTGCGCCGGCACGCCGGGGGTGCCTCCCGTGAAGCGCAGCACACCTGGTGCGTAGCGGTTCTCCGGGTCGAAGTCGAAGGGCGCGGCCTGGCCGAACCACCCGGTCGTCACCGGCTCGAGCTCGAGCCCGGGACGCACGTACATCCAGCCGTTGCCCGGTCCACCGGACAGGTACTTCACCGAACCGCCGAGGTAGACGTCGACGCCGAGCGCGACGACGTCGACCGGCACCGTGCCCGCCGCCTGGTAGCCGTCGACGACCGCGAGGGCCCCGACCTCGTGGGCGCGGTCGACGAGGGGCTTGACGTCGATGAGGGTCGAGGTGCGGAAGAGCACGTGCGAGCACTCGACGACGAGCGTCCGCTCGTCGATGGCGCCGAGCATGGCGTCGAGGTCGAGCTCGATGCCGGCCGGGGGGACGACGACGGCCTCGCCGCCCCACCTGTCGACCTGCGACCAGGTGTGCAGCGACCCGGGCCACTCCAGCGACGAGGTGACCACCCGGTTGCGCTCGCCGCGCCAGTCGAGCCCGCTGATGACGTCACCGAGCAGGTCGGCGACGTTCTGCCGCATGACGGTGCTGCCGGGCGGTGCGCCGACGAGCGACCCGACCAGGTCGGCGACCCGGCGCACCTCGGGGTACCACTCCTCCCAGGCGACGACGCCCCGCTCGGCCCACAGCCGGGCGAACTCCGCGAGCCGCTCAGGGGTACGGCGGTGCATCGCGCCCAGGGTGTGGCTGGCGAGGTAGGTCGAGCGGGCCAGCACGGGGTAGTCGACGCGCCGGGCGAGCAGGTCGTCGTGAGCGGTCGGGGGCACCGGTCAGCGCCGCCAGACCGGGACGCTGGTGGCGGCGGCGGCGCGCAGCACCTCGCTGTCGAGCGACACCAGCGACTCGTCGATGCCGCGGTCGGACCAGCGGCAGCCGACCACCAGCAGGCCCGGGGGCGGGACCGGCCACAGCCAGTAGTCGCCCTGCCAGCGCAGCGGCCCGGCCGCGCTGGTCTGCAGCGTGAGGGCGGCCTTCAGGCCGGGCGCCTCGACCGGCGGCGCGTCGCCGGTGCCGGTGGTCGCGCGGGTGCCGTCGGACATCTGCACGCCGAGCCGGAAGCGGCCGGGGCTGCGGCTGTACTCCTGCAGGGACCAGTCCAGCTGCTCCTGCTTCTGCTCGTCGGCGAAGAGCACGACGACGTGCAGCAGCAGCCCGTCGGAGTAGGCGGTCACGCCGCGCAGGGCCACGGCGACGTCGCTGCTGCGCGCCAGCACGACGCTCGACATCGCGAGCACGCCGACCTCGTCCTGGGGTGGCCCGGTGTACGGCTGGCGCGCGGTGCGGTGCTGCTCCCAGTCCGAGCCGCTTCGGGTGGCGCGAGGCTGCTCGTCCTCGAACAGCCTCATCGGCCGATCTTCCCGAGCAGCTCGAGGACGTGGTCGGCGAGCTGCTGGGACGAGACCTCGTCCTCGCAGACCGCCACCTCGTGCCCGGCCTCGCTGATCACGGTGGTGAGCACGAGCACCAGCGCATCCCCCCACGGCTCGTCGGTCTCCGCCCCGAGCAGCAGCGCGTTGCGGCGCGTCCACTCGCGGTAGCGCTTACGGGCGATGAGCTCGAAACCAGCCGGGCCGCCGCCTGCCAGGAACATACGGGCGAGGTCGCGTTCGGCCCAGCACCCGGCGAGGTAGGACTTGCTGCCGACCAGGAAGAGGGCGAAGGGGTCGCGCTCCCCCTGCGCGCGGGCCTCCCGGACTGCCTGGGCCGCCCGGTCCTCCTGCCCCTGCTGGTAGGCCTCGAACAGGGCCAGGTAGAGCTCGGCCTTGCCGCCGAAGTGGTGGTAGAGGCTGCCGACCGAGGCCCCTGCCCGGCTGACGACGTCGGCGATCGAGGCCTCTGCGAACCCCGCGGTCGCGAACACCTCACGGGCCGCCTGCAGCAGGGCGCTGCGCGTGGTCGCGGCCCGCGAGGAGGTCGCGGTCATGCCGACAGCTCCCGGTAGGGGATGCGCCGACGCTCGACGACCTGCCCGATCTCGCACCACTCGTTCGCCCCCAGCCGGGCCACCGGCTTCAGCAGGTCGACGGCGGGTCGACCGTCCCGCAGCACCTCCTCGCTGACGGCGAGGTGCACGACCTCGCCGAACACGACGGTGCAGCTGCCGAACGCGCGGGTGTCCACGAGCCGGCACTCGAGGGCGACCGGGGACAGCGCGACGCGCGGTGGCGCGACCTTCACGCTGGGCTCGCGGGCGATGCCGACGGCGTCGAACTCGCTCACGTCCTCCGGGAAGTCGGTCCCGGTGAGGTTGACCTTGTCGGCGAGCTCCTGGGTGCACATCGAGACGACGAACTCACCGGTCGCGCGCACGTTGCGCAGCGAGTCCTTCTCCCCCACCGACGTGAAGCTGACGACCGGCGGGTCGATGCCGGCGACCGTGAAGAAGGAGTGCGGCGCGAGGTTGTCGACCCCGCTCGACGACCGCGAGCTCACCCACGCGATCGGGCGCGGCACCACGACGCTGTTGAGCCAGGGATAGACCGCGACACCGAGCTCAGCGGGGTCGAGGTCGAGGCGCGTCACCCCGCAAGCCTCTCAGACCGGCGCGAACACCACCCCCCACCTCCTCCTCACGTCCCGGTCTCCTGGCCAACTGCACGCGCAGCGCGCGCAGTTGGCCAGCGGCCTGAGGGGCGTTGCCCCGGCCAGCCTTGTGGATACCGCAAATGAGGATGTCTGCTGGCGGATAGAGTCCGCACATGCACCTCTACCGCCTGAGCACCGCGGCGCAGCTGCTGGGTGTCAGCGACGACACCGTACGGCGCTGGGCTGATGCCGGTCGGCTGACCACCGCTCTCGACGACGAGGGTCGGCGGGTCGTCGAGGGCAGCGTGCTCGCGGCGTTCGCGGTGGCGCTGGCAGGTGACCCGAGTGGCCCGACCGGCACCAGCGCGCGCAACGCCTTCCCCGGGATCGTGACCCGGGTGCTGCGCGGCGACGTCGTCTCGCAGGTCGAGGTGCAGTCCGGGCCGCACCGGCTGGTGTCGCTCATGACCACCGAGTCCGTCGACGACCTCGGGCTCGCCCCGGGCGTACCGGCGCAGGCGTCCGTCAAGTCCACCCACGTCGTCGTCGAGCTGTCATGACGCACAGGAGCAGGCGCACGGTCGGTGCGGGCCTGCTGCTGGCGCTCGTGACCGCCTGCAGCGGCGGATCGGCGAGACCCACAGGCGGCACGGCCGGGCGCACCCTCACCGTCTTCGCGGCCGCCTCGCTCCAGCAGGCCTTCACCGCGGAGGGCAAGGCGCTCGAGGCCGCGCACCCTGGGACCCGCGTGCGCTTCTCGTTCGCCGGGTCGCAGACGCTGGTCGCGCAGATCGAGCAGGGCGCGCCCGCCGATGTGCTCGCCACCGCCGACCAGGCCACGCTCGACAAGGTCCGCGACCGGCTCACCGGAGCACCCCAGGTCTTCGCCCACAACCAGCTGGCCCTCGTCACCGCACCCGGCAACCCGAGCCACGTCAGGACCCTGCAGGACCTTCAGCGACCAGCCCTGAAGGTGGTGCTCGCCGGCCCGTCGGTCCCTGTCGGCAAGGCCGCGGCCAAGGCGCTCGCCGCCGCCGGCGTGACCGTCCACCCGGCGTCGCTCGAGGACGCCGTCACCGGGGTCGTCACGAAGGTCCGCCTCGGCGAGGCGGACGCGGGGATCGCCTACGTCACCGACCTGCAGGGCGGCGCCGTCGAGGGCGTGCCCCTGCCCGGCACGGTCACGTCACTGGCGATCGGCACCCTCACGACCCGCGGGGACGAGTTCGTCCGCTTCGTGCTGAGCGCGGCCGGTCAGCAGGTGCTGCGCGCCCACGGGTTCCGATGAGGACCAGGGCACCGCTGCTGCTGGTCGTCCCGGCCGCGCTCGGCGCTGTCCTGCTGCTCCTCCCGCTCGGTGCGCTGCTGCACGGCACGCCCTGGCACCGGCTGCCCGACCTGCTCGGGCGGCGCGACGTGCAGCTGGCGCTGTGGCTGTCGCTGCGCTGCGCCCTCGCCGCCACCGGCCTCTCGGTGCTGCTCGGCGTCCCCCTTGCCTGGGTGCTGGCCCGCAGCCGGCTCCGGTTCCGGCGGCTGCTCCGCTCCCTCGTCATCGTCCCTCTGGTGCTCCCCCCGGTGGTCGGCGGCGTCGCGCTGCTCCTGGCCTTCGGCCGACGAGGCCTGCTCGGGCCGCTCCTGATCGAGGCCGGCGCCGTCCCCGCCTTCACCACCACCGGGGTCGTGCTCGCCGAGGCGTTCGTCGCGCTCCCCTTCCTCGTCCTCACGGTCGAAGGCGCGATCGCCGGGTTGCCGGTGGCCGCCGAGGAGGTCGCCGGCACCCTCGGGGCCCGACCGCTGCGGGTGTTCCTCACCGTGACGCTGCCGTCGGTGGCGCCCTCCGTGGCCGCCGGCGCGGTGCTCGCCGGCGCGCGCGCCCTCGGGGAGTTCGGGGCCACCACGACCTTCGCGGGCAGCCTCCCGGGCCGCACCCAGACCGTGCCGCTCGCGGTCTACGCCCTCCTGCAGGACGACCCTGCCGCCGCCTACGCGCTGTCCGCCGTGCTGCTCAGCGTCAGCGTCGCCCTCGTCCTCCTGCTGAGAGGGCGGCTGCGATGAGGGCGACGCTGGTGTCGCCGTACGTGCAGGCGGAGGTCGCGGCCGAACCCGGCGAGGTCGTCGCGCTGGTCGGACCGAACGGCGCGGGCAAGACCTCCCTGCTCCGTGCGCTCGCCGGGCTGGCGCCCGCCACGGGCAGCGTCGAGATCGGCGGCCGCGAGGTCGCCGGGCTGCCGCCCCACGACCGCCGGGTCGGCTGGCTGCCGCAGACGCCGTCGCTGTTCGCGCACCTGTCCGCGCGGGACAACGCCGCGTACGCCCTGCGTGCCCGCGGCACCGGCC
>JBAVRG010000145.1:0-4460 GCA_049694795.1 Mycobacteriales bacterium | reverse complement strand
AGGGCGAGCAGGGCGAAGCCCAGGCCGCCGGCGGCCCCGGCACCCGGCAGGTCGCGGGCGGCGACGCCCAGGTGGGCCTCGAGCAGGTCGGCCCAGTGCGCGAGGGCGGCGTCCAGCGCCGCGACCTGCTCGGCCGACGCTCCCTTCTGCGGCCCGAACACCCGGGAGGCGCCCCCCGGGCCCAGCAGCGGGTTGTCGACGTCGGTGGCGGCGACGAGGTCCACCCGCAGCGGGTCGCCGGCCAGCCGGGCAGCCGACGCCAGCGCCAGCCCTCCCGGGGCCAGGCGCGCACCTGCCACGTCCGCGCGCTGCACTCCCAGAGCCGCCAGCAGCCCGGCACCGCCGTCGTTGGTGGCGGTGCCACCGAGCCCGACGACGACCCGGCTCGCACCGGCCCCGACGGCGGCGGCCACCAGCTGGCCCACGCCGTACGTCGTGGTGACGGTCGGGTCCCGGTCGGCCGGGTCGAGCAGGTGCAGCCCGGCGGCCTGGGCGCTCTCGACGTACGCGGTGGTGCCGTCGAGGTGGAACGACGCGAGCACCGGCCGGGCGAGCGGGTCCTCGACGAGGGCGGTGACCCGGGTGCCGGGCAGCGCGTCGAGGAACCCGGGGCCGCCGTCCGACATCGGCAGCAGGACCAGCTCGTCGTGCGGCCGGACCCCTCGCCAGCCGGCGGCGAGCGCCTGCGCCGCCTGGTCGGCCGACAGCGTCCCGGCGAAGCAGTCGGGAGCCAGCAGCACGCGCACCCCGGGCAGTCTGCCGCGCCACCTGGGGTGGGGAAGCACAGCCGGCCGGATGGGGTTATCGTCTGTGCGACGACAAGAGGAGTCACCGTGACCACCGACCTCATGCCCGGTGTCGAGCACACCCCGTTGGCGCTGTTCCTCCTCGGGCACCAGAGCGACCGTGACTCCGAGCGTGGGGTCGACTGCCCCGGCGACCTGCCGCCGGCGTCGGACCCGTCGCTGGTCGAGCGGGCCAGGGTGGCCAAGGCCGCCCTGGGCGACAAGGTCTTCGTCCTGGGCCACCACTACCAGCGCGACGAGGTCATCGCCTTCGCCGACGTCACCGGCGACTCGTTCAAGCTCGCGCAGCAGGCGGCCGCGCGCCCCGACGCGCCGTACATCGTGTTCTGCGGCGTGCACTTCATGGCGGAGTCGGCCGACATCCTCACCGGGGACGACCAGGCGGTCGTGCTGCCCGACCTCGCGGCCGGCTGCTCGATGGCGGACATGGCGACCTTCGACCAGGTCGAGGACTGCTGGGACGCCCTCACCGAGGTGGGCATCGCCGACGTCACGGTGCCGGTGAGCTACATGAACTCCAGCGCCGCCATCAAGGGCTTCACCGGCCGGCACGGCGGCACCATCTGCACGAGCAGCAACGCCCGGCGAGCGCTCGAGTGGGCCTTCAGCCAGGGCGAGAAGGTGCTCTTCCTCCCCGACCAGCACCTGGGCCGCAACACCGCCGTGCGCGAGCTCGGGCTGTCGCTGGACGACTGCGTCGTCTACGACCCCCGCAAGCCGTACGGCGGGAGCAGCCCCGAGCAGCTGCGGGCCGCGAAGATGATCCTCTGGAAGGGCCACTGCTCGGTGCACGGCCGCTTCAGCAAGGACTCCGTCGACGAGGTGCGCGCCCGGGTCCCCGGCGTGACGGTGATCGTCCACCCGGAGTGCAAGCACGAGGTGGTGCAGGCCGCCGACCTGGTGGGCTCGACGGAGCACATCATCAAGACCCTCGAGGCGGCCGAGCCCGGCACGGCCTGGGCGATCGGCACCGAGCTCAACCTGGTGCGCCGCCTGGCCGAGCAGCACCCGGACAAGACGGTGGTGTTCCTCGACAAGACGGTGTGCTTCTGCTCGACCATGAACCGCATCGACCTGCCGCACCTGGTGTGGGCGCTGGAGGAGCTGGTGGCCGGGCGGGTGCCGAACCGGATCACCGTCGACCCGGAGACCGCGCGCTACGCCAAGCAGGCCCTCGACCAGATGCTCGCGCTGCCGTAAGTAGCCTGATCAGGTGAGCGAGCAGACCCAGGGCAAGGGACGACCCACTCCGAAGCGCAGCGAGGCGCAGAAGCGCCGCGGCGGTCCGGTGACCCCGCCACCCACCAACCGGCGCGAGGCAGCCAAGCAGCTGCGGGCCAAGCAGGCCGCGGACCGCAAGCGCATCCGCGACGGCTCGGTGCGCGGCGACGACAGCGCGATGCTGCCCCGGGACCGTGGCCCGGTCCGCCGGCTGGTCCGCGACATCGTCGACAGCCGGCGCAGCCTGGGCTTCCTCCTGCTGCCCATCGCGGTGCTCGTCGTCGTCGCCGGGGTGCTGGGCAACATGCAGCTGCAGGCCCTCACCTTCGGGATCTGGCTGGCCACGCTGCTCGGCGCGGCGATCGACATGCTGCTCGCCGGCCTGCAGATCCGGGCCGCCCTCCGGAGCACCTTCCCGACCGAGAAGAAGGTGCTCGGGCACGTGGCCTACGGGCTGCTCCGCACCACCGTGATCCGGCGCTTCCGGATGCCACGGCCGCAGGTCACGCGCGGCCAGTCCGTCTAGGCCTACCGGGCAGGCGTCGCGTCCGGGCTGTAGGCGGCACCGGTGTAGACGGCCTTCGCCGACCACATCAGCCAGCCGGGGATCCCGTTGGCGCGCGCACCGGCGATCTGCTGCTGCACCTTGGCCGCGTCGTAGCGCCCCCGGAAGTTCTCGTCCTGCAGCCACGGCACCACCACGCAGCCGGTGCCCTTGACCTGCTTGCGCCAGTCGACCAGCGAGCGCTGGACGATCTGGTAGGCCCCGACGTAGGGGTCAGGGACGCCGTACTCGCCGGGGTTCCAGTGCGACGGGTAGTCCATCGGGATCACCACGTCGAGGTGCTGGGCCATCTTGTGGATGTTCTGCGCCGTGGACTTGGGACGGGTCGCCGCCTGCGCGAACGCCGCGGCGCCGAGCGAGCCCCCGAGGGGACGGATCTGCGCCTGCGCCTCGGCGAGGAAGCCGGCGATGGCGTCCTCCGGGTTGCCCTTGAGACCGGGGAACCGCATCTTCGCGATCGGGCCGTCCGGCCGCCGCACGTAGTCGTAGACGACGTCGTCGAAGCCGGCCTTGACCGCCTCGACGGCGAGGTCCTCGTTGTACTGCCGCACCGGCTTGGCGGCGAAGTTGGAGAAGCCGTGCTTGTTGTAGCCGTAGAGGTACTTGGAGCCGTCAGGGTTCTGGATCACCCAGTCGTGGTGGCCGTGCGCCATCGCCCAGTCGGCCAGCTTCGGGTCGTTGAAGGCGACGATGCGGCCGATGACCCGCACGCCCATCCTGTGCAGGGAGGCCGTCGTCTTCGCGGCGTCGTAGAACGCCGCGCGGGCCCCGACGCGGGCAGCCATCGGCACCCGGCTCGGGAAGTTGACGATGCCGTCCTCGTCCTTGATGTCCAGCTCGACGGCGTTGATGCGGTGCTGCTTGACGAGGGCGATGACCGGCAGGCGCAGCTTGGAGTACGCCCAGGCCCGGCCCGTCATGTGCACGGCGCGGATGTTGCTGGGGTAGAGCGTCCTGACCGTGACGGTGCGCTCGGTCCGGTTGCCCGCCCCGTCGGTCGCCACCACCACCGCGCCGGCGGGCGGGGTCGGGTAGTGGACCGTGAAGGCCGTGCCGTGCTGCGACACCTGCCCCCCCGCCGCGCTCACGGTGGCGCCCTCGTCCACCGTGCCGGCCACGGTGACCGCGTCCTTGGCCTTGACCGCAGTGGTGGGCACCGTGACCGTCAGGGCCGGCGGCGTGGTGTCGACGACCAGCCGCCGCTGGGTGGTGGAGGTGCCGCGCAGGAAGCCGCGGTCCAGCTCGCCCACGAGGGTGTGCACACCGTCACCGAGGCCGGCCAGCGACACCGTGAGGGTGCCTGAGCTGCCGGCGGCGAGCTGCCGGCCGTCCAGCAGCACCTTCGCCGGGTGCCCGTCGGTGGGCAGGGACACCTTGGCGTCCTTGAGCGTGGCGGCGTCCAAGGACGAGCTCGCCAGACCGGTGAGCGCGGCCGAGCCGGCGCCCGGTAGGGCAAAGGCGGCGGTTCCGGCAACCAGGACGATCGCGAGGACTGCGGGGACGAGGACGGCAGGGCGGATCAGACGTGACACGCAGAGTTCCTTCACGGCAGTGAGCGAGACTGGACCCTCATCACAGGCACGAGAGCTCGGAGGACGCAGTGCAGGCAGGGTACCGACGGACCGCCACCGCAGTCGCCTTCCTGGCGCTGCTTTCAGCGGGATGTCAGGCCACTTCTCACTCGCCGGCCCGCGCCCACGCTGCGACACCGGCGCCGACCGTCACCGCTGCCTCCCCCACCGCCGGCGCGGCCCCCGCGGTCGACGCGCGGGCCGTGCACGCCGACGAGCTGGGCTCCGTACCGGTGCTGATGTACCACCAGCTGCTCGCGCACCCCAAGGGCGACTACGACCAGACCCCCGCGCAGT
>JBAVRG010000144.1:0-2828 GCA_049694795.1 Mycobacteriales bacterium | reverse complement strand
GCGTGGTGCAGCCCCGCGCACGCGACCATGACGACCGCGCAGGCGGCGGAGGGGGTGTAGCCGCGGCTGCTGAACTGCCCCCACACGGTGCCGCCGGGCAGTGCCTCCATGACCAGGACGCAGACGCCGTCCTTCTCCACGAAGTCGTAGACCGGGACGATGTGCGGGTGGTCCAGGCTCGCCAGGACCCGGCCCTCGGCGACGAACCTCGCGCGTACGGCGGGGTCGGCCGCCAGCCTCGGTGGCAGCTCCTTGATGGCGACGGCGCGACCGAGCTGCTTGTGGCGGCCGCCGAGGACGATGCCGTAGCCGCCACGGCCCAGCTCGGCCCCGATGTCGTAGCCGGGCAGGATCTGCGCCAGCTTCCGGGCGTCGGTCACGCGGGGGACGGAGCCGGCGGCGGGGGAGGCGGCGGGGGAGGCGGCGCTCCGTCGAGGCGGGTCTGGCGCGGGTCCTCGACCTTGTGCTCGGCCTCGGGCGAGACCGTGAGCGTGTCTGACGGCGAGGCAGCGACGACGCTGGTCTGGGGCGGGACCTGGACCTCCGGCATGACCGTGACCGGCGCCGGGCGCAGCGTGGCCGCCGCCGGTGCCGGCGCCACCGGTGCGGGGTCCGGCTCGGGTGCGACGGTCAGCAGGTCGCGCTCGTCGAGCTCGTCGCGGTCGGCCTCGTCACCCGGCGCGGGGGTGAGGGAGCCGAGCGCGATCCCGACCACCAGACCGCCGATCAGCAGGCCGATCGAGGTCTGCAGCGACGGGACGAGGACGCGAAGGGCCCCGAGAGAGAACGTCGCGACCAGTCCCAACCCCAGGCCGGGCACGGCGAACAGCAGGGCGCGCGACCACCGGCTGTCCGGCAGGGTGCGACGGAACATCCGCAGGACCAGGGTCAGCAGCAGCAGCCCGGTGATCGCCGCGACCGCCAGGCCGAAGACGCCGTAGACGCTGAGCAGCCTGCCCTTCACGTCGACCGTGCCGTGCGTGCTCGCCAGGACCGAGCGGTCCGGCGCCAGCAGCGCCACCTCGGCAGGGAGCAGCCCGGTCGCCTGCCCGTCGAGATCGCCCAGGTCGAGGGCGAACGTCCGGGTGCCCGTGGCGCCGGGGGCGAGTGTCAGGTCGACGCGGGTGGTGTAGCTGAAGAAGGCCAGGCCGAGGACGCGGGCGTCGAGCCGGACTGCCCGCACCTCGACGGGACTGGTGCCGTGGTTGGTGACCACGACCTTCACCACGGTGTCGTCGGTCGGGCGCAGCGCAAGGGGGCTGTTGGCGCTGGCGTCCTTGAGGGACCTGCCACCGACGGTCGTCTGCACGGACAGGTCGCCGTTCGCGGCCTGCGCGGGCACGACGGCCAGGCCCAGGACCGTGAGCAGGCCGAGGGCGCAGACGACCAGGCCCCGACGGGCTCCCGCATGACGCATGGCGGGGAAGGTAGACGCGCGGGCCCCTCCGTGTCAGCCCGCCGTTCGGGGCGTGATCATGTTGTGTTCAGCACATCGGGTGCGCCCTCTTGACGCGTCCGCGGCGGAAGGACACCGTCCGGGCGTGCTTGTCCGCGATCTTGCCCGCCGCCGCGTCGCCGCTCTTGCCTCCGGCCTGCTGCTGCTCGCCCTCGGTCTGGCGGTCGGCGTCGCCCCCGACGCGGTGGCGGGTGTCTGCCAGACCTCCACGAAGGTGCCGCTCTCCTCCGTGACACTCGCCCCGAACCTCACGAGCGCCACGGTCGGGACCCAGCACACCATCACGGCCACCGTGACGGTGAGCGACCCGGCCGCCGCTCCCAGCGGCTTCTGCATCGAGTTCACCCAGCTGGCGGGCCCCAGCACCGGCTGGCCGCGCTACGGGGTGACGGACGGCAAGGGCAACGCGAGCGTCACGTGGACGAGCTACACGACGTCGCCCAACAACGACACGGACTCGATCAGGGCGACGGCGCTCGATCCGCAGGGCCAGCCGCTGGGGTCGGCCGACATCCGGCACACCTGGACGCCGAAGCCCACCCCCGCTCCCACGCCACGGCGGACCGTCTCGCCGAGGCCGTCGGCGGTCACCTCGCCCACACCTCGCCGCACGCCCCCGCCGACGCCGTCACCATCCGCGTCGGCCAGGCCGTCCCCCACCGTGACGCCTACCGCGACACCCACCGCATCGCCGACGCCGTCCCCGACGACCTCGCCCGCCCCGCCCGCCGGCCCGGCTCTCGACGACGGGTCGATCCAGCTGGACCGGCCGTCCGCGCTCCCGGGAGGCGCCGTGCCGCTGCACGGACGCAACTGCCCAGCCGGTGCCCGGGTGGCTTACACCGTCGAGGGCGCTCCCGCGGGCGCGACGACGGCAGCACCCGACGGCACCTTCAGCGGCGACGTGCAGCTCCCGGACGCCTCGATCGGCGAGCACGTGATCCAGGTGGAGTGCGACGGTCGCACGGCTGCCGTGCCCGTCGACCTGGTCGTGGCCTCGAGCACCTCCACGCCTGCGGCGGGAGCGACGGCCGGCGCCGTACTGGTCTTCTTCGTCCTGCTCGGCTCGGTGCTCCTCTCCCGCCACCGGCCGGCCCGCCCCCGTCAGGAGACGTGATGACGTTCTTCGACTACCCCACCGCCGAGGAGGTGGGTCCCGGCCAGCCGGACACCTCCTTGCTGGCCGACGCGTCGGAGGCGGACTGGGCGGACCTGCTGCGCTCCACGGCCCCCCTGCGCCTCGCCGTCGGGGAGACGCTGTTCTCCCCGGGTGCGGAGGAGCGCTCGCTGTACCTGGTGGTCGAGGGGGAGCTGGAGGTCCTGGTCCCGGCGGCACGCGGGCGGTGGCGACGGGTCGCCACGGTCGGTGCCG
>JBAVRG010000143.1:0-2408 GCA_049694795.1 Mycobacteriales bacterium | reverse complement strand
GTGGGCGGTGCCGCTGTGCCTGCTGGCCGGGTTCGCGTGGTACCGGCCGGACACCGCGTTCCCCGTCCTCGCCGTCCTGACCGGGCTGCTCGTCGCCGTCGACGTGTGGGCTGCCGCCAGCAGCGACAGCTGGCGCTCGTTCGAGGACGACCACGGGCCGGTGCGCACCCTGGCCTCGTTCGTCCTGATCGGGGCGCTGGGCCTGCTCGGCGCGAAGCGCCCCTCCGCCGGTGGCCTGCTGCTGACGCTGGTGGGGGTGCTGCCGCTCGTCGTCAGCGTGGTGGTGGGCGGCGAGCGCCTGCACTCGGGGTCGCTGACGGCCGTCAGCTCCCCGGCGCTGCTCGCCGGGGTGCTCTACCTGATCTCGGGCTCGCTGGCACGGCACCAGGACGGGCCGGCGCCGCGCGACCTCCACCACACCACGCACTGACGTCCCGGTCTGCCCGGTTCCGGGCTGACGGGGAAGGGTCTTGCCAGGTTGTGGACAGGTTCACCCCCGGCAAGCCAGGGAACCCTGGACCTCGTGAGCCCTTCGACCGCCCCGTCGACCGACCTGGCCCCGCAGCGCCTGAGAGCCACGCCGTCGCCGGTGGCTCGGATGGTCACCGCCCCCCGGCGGCGGCCCCGGTTCGGCCTGCTCGGCCACGCACCGGCGCTCGACGGGCTGCGCGGCGTCGCCGTGCTCCTGGTGCTCGTCTACCACTTCGCCGGCCACTACGTCGTCAACGGCGGCTGGGCCGGCGTCGACATCTTCTTCGGGCTGAGCGGCTTCCTGATCACCGCCCTCATCCTGGACGAGCGGCGCGTGCACGGCCGGGTGGGGCTCGGCCGCTTCTACGCCCGCCGGGCCTGCCGCCTCCTGCCGGCGCTGCTGTTCCTGCTCGCCGCCTGGACGGTGGTGCTGCTCGCCTTCCACGACCACCACTGGATCGCCGCCACGCCCAGCGGGGACGGCCGCGGCCGCAGCGTCGACGTGCCCAAGGCCTTGGCCGACATCGGCGTCGCCCTGGTCTACCTCGCCAACTGGAACGTCGCCTTCGGCGGCATGGAGGCGCCTCTGAGCCACCTGTGGTCGCTCGCCGTCGAGGAGCAGTTCTACCTCGTCTGGCCCCTCACCCTGATCGGCCTGAGCCTGCTCGGCCGCCGCAGCCGCTTCGCCCTCGTGCTCGGTCTCATCGCGGTGTCGGCGGCCCTGCCGTGGCTGTACTGGGACGGCGGCGCCGGCAAGAACCGCATCTACTTCGGCACCGACACGCGAGCGGTGGGCCTGCTCGCCGGGGCGCTCGCGGCCATGGTCTGGCACGAGCGGCACGCTCTCGGCCGGGCCACCCGGTACGCCGGTTCGCGGGCCTGGCTGGCGGTCGCCTTCGTCGCCCTGGTGGCGTGGCGGGCGGGCAACATGCCCGGCAAGTTCCTCGTCCTGCCGGCCCTGCTGGCGCTCGCCGTCGCCCAGCTCGTGCCGTACCTCGCCGAGGGGCGTGGCCGGCTGTCACGGGTGCTCGGCAACCCGGTGCTGAGGTGGTTCGGCCGCCGGTCCTACGCGCTCTACCTGTGGCACTACCTCTGGGCGACCTGGACGCACCCGCTCGGCCTGTGGCCGGGGATGCCGCTCGGGATCGCCGGCGCGCTGGTGTGCACGCAGGTCTCCTGGGTGCTGGTGGAGTCGCCCGCGCTGCGGTTCGGCAAGCGGTTCCACGTGTCGCAGGCCCCGCAGGCCGGCCCGCGGAAGGTGCGGGCGGCCGCCTGACCGGCCCCGCTCAGCGCTGCACGACCAGCCGCCGCACCAGGTCCGCCTCCGAACCGCGGTAGGCCTGCGCCGCCCACTGCAGCAGGTGCCCAAGGCTGTCGGCGTCGCCCGACACCGACCACAGCACCAGCTCCCAGCGCTCCACGAACGCGGCCAGCGCCTCCCGGACGGCCTGGCGGGGGCTGCTGTCGACCAGCCGCTCCAGCCCGCGGCTGTCCTCGGCGAGCGCCCGCAGCAGGTGCGCGGTGCTGCGCAGCGGTGCCGCGGCCGCGGTCAGCTCCGGAGGGCACCAGCTCGAGACGTCAGCAGGACGGGGGGCCATGAGCGCACGGTAGGGAGCCCGATCCCGCCGTGCGTCGCGCCGTCCACAGCCTGCGCAGGGCCGCTCAGGCTGCGCGCGGCAGGAGCAGCTGCTGGCCGGCCAGCACGTCCGCACCGTCGAGGTGGTTGAGCTCACGGATCCTCTGCACCACGGCGCGCGGGTCCCGGCCGGGGGCGACCCGCTTCGCCACCGCCCACAGCGTCTCCCCCGGGTGCACGGTGGTCTGCGCCAGCGGCACCGCGACCGGCGCCTCGGTGGCGGCGTGCGAACCGACCCGGCCGAGCGAGAAGGCGGTGAGCAGCAGCGCCACCAGGGCCACCAGCACGACCAGCCGGCCAC
>JBAVRG010000142.1:0-14676 GCA_049694795.1 Mycobacteriales bacterium | reverse complement strand
CACGCGCCCCGCACCGGCGCCGTCCCCGAGCGCGCTCGCCACCGCGCCCAGCACCGGGCAGGTCTGCCCGTGACGGCGCCCACGCTGCCGGGTCGCACCGGCCGCGGCACCGAGCTGTTCCTGCTCCTGGCCGCCACCGGCCTCGCAGCCCTCGGCTACGCCGCCGTCGGTGTCGGCCAGAGCGGCACCCTTCCCAGCGGCACGCTCGGCTACGGACTGGGTCTCGGCGCCCTGTACGGCGTCGCCCACCTCACCGTCCGCCGCTTCGCGCCGTACGCCGATCCCGTGATCCTGCCGTGCGTGGCGCTGCTCAACGGGCTGGGCGTCGTCGTCGTCCGCAGGCTCGACCTCGCCGTCGCCGAGCGGGCCCGTCAGGCGGGCAAGCTCGTGCCTCGCGCGGACGCGCCGCTGCAGCTGGTGTGGACGACCCTCGGCGTGCTCGCGTTCGCCGGGGTGCTCGTGCTGGTGCGCGACCACACGCGGCTGGCGAGGTACGCCTACACGAGCGCGGCCGCAGGTCTGTTCCTGCTGCTGCTGCCGGCGCTGCCAGGGGTCGGCGCCACCATCAACGGCGCCCGGCTGTGGATCCGGCTCGGGCCCATCACGGTGCAGCCGAGCGAGCTAGCCAAGATCCTGCTGATGGTCTTCTTCGCCGGCTACCTGGTGGCCAAGCGCGACGTGCTCTCCCTGGCGAGCAGGCGGGTCGCGGGCGTCGACCTGCCGCGGCCCCGCGATCTCGGCCCGGTCCTGGTCGCCTGGGCGGCCTCCATCGCGGTGCTCGTGCGCGAGAAGGACCTGGGCAGCTCACTGCTGTTCTTCGGCATCTTCGTCGTGATGCTCTACATCGCCACCGAGCGCACGTCCTGGCTGCTCATCGGCCTCGGCCTGTTCGCTGTGTCCAGCTTCGCCGCCTACCACCTGTTCGCTCACGTCCACAAGCGCGTCGACACCTGGCTGGACCCGTTCGCCCACACCTCGAGCAGCGGCTACCAGCTGGTGCAGGGGCTGTTCGGGATGGGCACCGGCGGCATCCTCGGCACCGGTCTCGGTGAGGGCGCCCCGCAGACCGTGCCCTTCGCGAAGACCGACTTCGTCATCGCGGCCATCGGTGAGGAGCTCGGTCTCGCAGGCGTGATGGCGGTGCTGGTCCTGTTCGCCCTCGTCGTGCTGCGCGGGCTGCGTGCCGCGCTCGCGTGCCGCGACTCGTTCGGCAAGCTGCTCGCCGGCGGCCTCGCGTTCTCCTTGGCGCTGCAGGTGTTCGTCATCGTCGGCGGCGTCACCGGTCTCATCCCGCTGACCGGTGTGACGCTGCCGTGGCTGTCGTACGGCGGCTCGTCGGTCGTGAGCAACTACGTCCTCGTCGCGCTGCTGCTGCGCATCAGCGACGCCGGCCGGCGACCGGCCCCTGCACCGGTAAGCCCGGCCGCCGCGCGCGCCACCCTCGCCGACGCCCCGACCACGGTGGTGCGCCGCGCATGAACCGTCCCCTCCGCAAGGTCGCGGTCGCCTGCCTGGTGCTGTTCGGGATGCTGCTGCTGCAGGCGAACTGGATCCAGGTCGTCAAGGCCAAGGACTACCGCAACGACCCGCGCAACCGGCGCGTCCTGCTGCGCACCTACGACCGGGAGCGCGGCCCGATCGTCATCGGCTCCGGCAAGGACCGGCAGGCCGTCGCCACGTCGATCGCCACCACCGACACCCTGAAGTACCTGCGCACCTACCCCGGCGGCGCGGTCTACGCGCCGGTGACCGGCTTCGCCTCCCTGGTCTACGGCTACACCGGCATGGAGCTGCGGGCCAACCAGGTGCTGTCCGGTGACGACGAGCGGCTGCTGGTCCGCCGGCTCTCCGACTACATCACCGGCCGCAAGGTCGCCGGTGGCTCGATCGTGCTCACCCTCAACCGTGCCGCCCAGCAGGCCGCGTACGACGGGCTGGCGGGCAAGGTCGGAGCGGTGGTCGCGCTCGACCCGCGGACCGGGGCGGTCCTCGCCATGGCCAGCAGCCCGTCGTACGACCCGACCGGGCTGTCCAGCCACGACCCGGCCAAGATCCGCGCGTACTACCGGAGGCTGCTCGCCGACCCGAAGCAGCCGCTGGTCAACCGGGCCGTCGAGCGCACCTACCCGCCCGGCTCCACCTTCAAGGTCATCACCAGCGCGGCCGCCCTGGCCGCCGGCTACTCCCCGTCGCGGCGCATCCCGTCACCGACGGTGCTCGACCTGCCCGGCACCACCGCCAACCTGCGCAACTTCGGCGGCGAGACGTGCGGTGACGGTCGCACGACGACGCTCCTCGACGCGCTGCGGATCTCCTGCAACACCGCGTACGGCGCCCTGGGCATGGCGCTCGGAGCGGACCGGGTCCGCAAGCAGGCGCAGGCCTTCGGCTTCGGCGACACCTCCCTGCAGCTGCCCCAGCCGGTGGCGGACTCGGTCTACCCCGAGGAGCTCACCAAGGCCCAGGAGGCCCAGTCGGCCATCGGCCAGTACGACGTCCGGGTCACCCCGCTGCAGATGGCCATGGTCGCGGCCGGCATCGCCAACGGCGGCGAGGTGATGCGCCCGTACCTCGTGAAGGAGGTGCAGGCGCCCGACCTCTCCGAGCTCGACCTGGCCTCACCCCAGGTCTACTCGCAGGCCGTGTCGCCCGCCGTCGCGAGCCAGCTGACCACGATGATGGAGGCCGTGGTCACGTCAGGCACCGGCACCCGCGCGCAGATCCCGGGCGTCGCCGTCGCCGGCAAGACCGGCACCGCGCAGCACGCGCAGGGCCGGCCGCCGCACGCCTGGTTCATCGGGTTCGCCCCCGCGAACGACCCGAAGGTCGCCGTGGCGGTGCTCGTCGAGGACGGCGGCTCGCTCGGCTCCGAGGCGACCGGCGGCGCCCTCGCAGCCCCCATCGCGCAGGCCGTGATGCGGGCGGTGCTGGGCAGATGAGGACCATCCGGTGACGCTGCTGGGGGGGCGGTACGAGCTCGGTGAGGTCATCGGCCGTGGCGGCATGGCCGAGGTCCGGCACGGGACCGACGTGCGACTCGGTCGCGACGTCGCGGTGAAGGTGCTGCGCGCCGACCTCGCCCGCGACCCGGCCTTCCAGGCGCGCTTCCGGCGTGAGGCCCAGTCGGCGGCATCGCTGGACGCGCCGTGCATCGTGGCCGTCTACGACACCGGCGAGGACGAGCACGGTGTCCCGTGGATCGTCATGGAGTACGTCGACGGCCGCTCCCTGCGCGACATCCTCACCACCGAGGGCAGGCTGCTGCCGCAGCGGGCCCTCGAGGTCACGGCGGACGTCTGCGCGGCGCTCGAGGTCGCGCACGCGGCCGGCATGGTGCACCGCGACATCAAGCCGGCCAACATCATGCTCACCTCGCAGGGCGAGGTGAAGGTCATGGACTTCGGCATCGCACGCGCGGTCACGGGCAGCGAGTCGACGATGACCCAGACCCAGGCGGTCATCGGCACCGCCGCCTACCTGTCACCGGAGCAGGCGCGCGGCGAGCACGTGGACGCCCGGTCCGACCTGTACTCCACCGGCTGCCTGCTGTACGAGCTCGTGACCGGCAGCCCGCCGTTCGTGGGCGACTCACCGGTGGCGATCGCCTACCAGCACGTGCGGGAGGACCCGGTCCCCCCGTCCGCCTACGACGCCTCGCTGCCGTCCGACGTGGACGCCGTGGTCCTCAAGGCGATGGCGAAGAACCCCGCCAACCGCTACCAGAGCGCGGACGAGATGCGCGAGGACCTGTTGCGCGCGGTCGCGGGCGAGCCGGTGCTGGCGACGCCCGTGCTGGCGCGCGAGAGCCTGGCGGTGGCTCACAACGTCGTGACGCCTGAGCGGCGCCGTACGGCGTTCTGGGTCGCCTACGGCGCGCTGCTGCTGGCCGTCGGAATCGGGTCCGCGCTGCTCGTGCACGCCCTGCTCGGCAACGACAAGGGCCTCATCAAGCCGCCGTCGGTCGTCGGCCTGTCGCAGCTGGACGCCACCCGGCAGCTCGCAGCGGTGGGTCTGCGGGTCGACAAGGTCGTCGCGCAGTTCAACGCCAGGCCGGTCGGCACCGTGCTGGCGCAGAGCCCCGACCGCAACTTCTACGTGCGCAAGGGCGGGTCGGTCGACCTCACCGTGTCGCGCGGGACCGAGAGCGTCGCCGTCCCCGCCGTCGTCGGCAGCCCGCAGAAGGAGGCGGAGGCGACCCTGGGCGCCCTCAAGCTGCGGGTCAAGGTGGTGACGCGCGACGGCAACTACCCCGGCGGCCAGGTGCTCGACGTGCTCCCCCGGCCCGGCACCGTGCTCCCCGCGGGAGCTGCCGTCTCGCTCGTCGTGGCGTCAGGCAACACCCAGGTCCCGGACGTCCGGGGCCTGACCCAGCAGGCCGCGATCGACGCGCTCGGCAGCGCCGGCTTCGGCATCGGGATCCGTCAGGTGCAGGCCGCGGCCGCCCCCGGCACCGTGGTCGCCGAGTCGCCCGTGGGCACCGTGGCGCCGCAGGGCTCGAACGTCGTCATCGACGTGGCCGGCAGCCCGGCTGCGACCCCCGCGCCCTCGCCAACCCCTTAGCCCTCAGGCGAAAGCGGCGAGCCGCTTCTGCTCCACCTTCTCCGCCAGCGCCGGTGCCAGGGTCAGCGCATGCGGGTCACCGCACTGGTTCAGCCAGCTCGCCAGCATGAGGTGACCGCCCTGGGTGAGGACCGACTCCGGGTGGAACTGCAGGCCCTCGACCGGCTTGTCGCGGTGCCGCATCGCCATCACCACACCCCCGGGCGTCCGGCCGGTCACCTGCAGCTCGGACGGCAGGGTGTGCTCCTCCACCGCGAGCGAGTGGTAGCGGGTCGCGGTGAACGGGCTGGGCAGCTGGTGCAGCACCCCCGCGTGCTGGTGCACCACCTCGCTGGTCTTGCCGTGCAGCAGCTCCGGCGCGCGGCTCACGGTCGCGCCGTGCGCCACCGCGATCGCCTGGTGGCCCAGGCAGACGCCCAGCAGCGGGACGCCCTCGTCCTCGCAGGCACCGACGATCTCGACCGACGCACCCGCCTCCTCGGGGGTGCCCGGCCCCGGCGACAGCAGCACCCCGTCGTAGCCCGTGACGTCCGAGCCCTCGACCTCGTCGTTGCGCCGCACCACCGTGTCGGCGCCGAGCTGGCCGAGGTACTGCACCAGGTTGAACACGAAGCTGTCGTAGTTGTCGACGACCAGGATGCGGCTCACCACATCACGGTACGACGCTCGGCTCCGCTGCCGAAGGATCCGCCTCGGGTCCTACCGGCCGGTCAGCCCTTGCCCGCCGCCTTCTTCCCAGGAGCCTTCCCAGGAGCCTTCGCAGGGGCCTTCTTCGCGACGGCCTTCTTCGCAGGTGCCGGAGCCTTGGCAGGTGCCTTCGCCGGTGCCTTCTTCGCGGCCTTCTTCGCAGGTGCCGGGGCCTTCTTCGCCGCGGGTGCCTTCGCCGTACTGCGGGCGGCAGCTGCCTTCGGAGCGCTCGACGGCACCGATGCGGGGACCGCCTCGCCGGCGGCTGCCGCGCGCGCCTCCTCGACGAGCACCCGGCGCAGCACCTTGCCGACGGAGGTGCGCGGCAGCTCGGTGCGGAACTCGACGAGCTTGGGCACCTTGTAGGCGGTGAGCGAGGCGGCGGCGTGCGCGACGACCTCCTCCTCGGTGAGCCTGCTGCCGGGCTTGCGCACGACGAACGCCTTCACGGTCTCGCCGCGGTACTTGTCCGGGACGCCGATCACGACCGCGTCCTGCACCCCGTCCAGAGCGAACAGGACCTCCTCCACCTCGGACGGGTAGATGTTGAAGCCGCCCGCGATGATGAGCTCCTTCTTGCGGTCGACGATGGTGAAGAAGCCGTCCTCGTCCATCACCGCGACGTCACCGGTGAGGACGTAGCCGTCCTCGGTGAAGACCCCGACCTGGTCCGCGCGGTTCCAGTAACCGGAGAACACCTGCGGGCCGGCGATCGCGAGCTCACCGGGCTGCCCCGGCGGGACCTCCTTGCTGGAGTCGTCCTGGTCGACGACCTTGCACGAGGTGCCCGGCAGGGGGAGCCCGATGCTGCCGGGCCTGCCCGGTCCATGGGTCGGGTTGGCGTGCGTCGACGGCGACGTCTCGGTCAGGCCGTAGCCCTCGATGAGGGTCGCACCGGAGATCCGGGTGAACTGCTCGGCGACCTCGACCGGCAGCTTCATCGCGCCCGACACGCACAGCCGGATGCTCCGCAGGTCGTGCGAGCGGGCCTTCGGGCTGTCCGCGATCGCCTTGTAGATCGGGGGCACGCCGGGGAACAGCGTGGGCTTCCACTCGTCGATCGCCGCGAAGACGAGGTCGAGGTCGAACCGCGGCAGCAGCACCAGGGTCCCGCCGAGCAGGATCGTGTTGGTCATCGCCACCGTGAGGCCGTAGGCGTGGAACAGCGGCAGCACCGCGAGGGTGACCTCCTGGCCCGCCTTGGCCTCGGTGTCCCACAGCCGGTTCATGTAGGCGTTGGCCACCAGGTTGGCGTGGCTGAGCATCGCGCCCTTGGACAGCCCGCTGGTCCCGCCGGTGTACTGCAGCAGCGCGAGGTCGCCGGGCTCGACCGGCACCTGGCGGCTGACCGGCGTGGCGGACCTCAGCAGCGCGCTGAAGTCCTCGTACGGACCGCCCTTCGGCAGGTCTGCGGAGATCTGGGCCCGCTGCTTGCGCGCCTTGGCCACCGGCAGCCGGAGCTTGAGCTGGTCGCGCCGCGGCAGGAAGTCGATGAGCGAGGTCGTGACGACGTGCTCGACCGCCGTGTCCCTCTTGACCTTCGCGACCGCGTCGAAGACCCGGTCCAGGCAGACCACGACCTTGGCCCCGCAGTCCGCGAGCTGGTGGCGCAGCTCAGCCTCGGTGTACAGCGGGTTGTGCTCGACCACGACCGCGCCCAGGCGCAGCGTCGCGAAGAAGGCGATGACGTTCTGCGGGCAGTTGGGCAGCACGAGGGCCACCCGGTCGCCCTTGCTCACCCCGAGGGACGCGAGCGCACCGGCGAAGCGGTCCACCTGCTCCCGCAGCTCCCGGTACGTCGTCCTCGCGCCGAGGAAGGCCAGCGCGACGTGGTCGGGGAACGAGGAGGCCGCGTCGTCGAGCAGTCGCGTCAGGGCGAACCGGGGGAACTCGTAGCTCGTCGGCACCCCGGGCGGGTAGCTCGCCAGCCACGGCTTGTCGGCGTACGTCACCGGCTTCGCAGCTCTCGGTGCAGCCTTAGGTGCAGCCTTCTTGGCTGGGGCGCTCGTGGCGGCCTTCTTCGCGGGCGCCTTCTTCGCGGGCGTCGCGGGGATCGCAGCGCTGTCGGTTCGGCGGGGCCGACCGGCGCTGCTGGTGCGGGAAGTGGACGGGCTGGGGCCGGGCACGACGACGCCTCTCAGAGCACGAAAGGGGAGCCCCACAGGCCGGGGGCAGGTCAAGAGTGTGACACGGCCCCTCGTGTCCGGTGCGCGGCGTTCGGCCTACTTCGGCCTACTTCGGGCTGGTGCTGGGCGTGGTGCTCGGTGCGGACGTCGACGAGCCGTCGCTCGGCACCGTGACGTCGGAATAGGGCAGTGCGCTCTCGACGGCGGGGAACACCACGAGGAACAGCAGGGCGAGAATTCCTGCCAGCAGCAGGAGGGACTGCGCGAACCGCGCGAGCAGCGGACCCGGCAGGTGCCGCCAGAGCCAGGGGTACATCAGCCCTCCAGTGCCGGCGGCACGACGCCCGGCGCCTTGACCTGGCTGGTCTCGAGCAGGGCACGGATGATCAGCCGGGTGCGTGCGGAGTACTTCGGGTTGCACGTCGTGAGGGTGAGCAGGTGCTGGGTCGGTGCCACGCCGGCCCGCTCCGGCACCGGGTAGGTCTCCCCGATCGCCTGGGGGGACACGACCTTCTGCTCGATCACCCGGTAGGTGAAGAACATGGTCGCGGTCTCCAGCACGATCGGGTCGCCGGTGTGCAGCTCGTCGAGCCGGTTGAACGGCGCCCCGTAGGTCGTTCGGTGGCCGCTGATGGTCACGTTGCCCAGTCCGCCCGGTAGCGCCGTACCGGGGTAGTGGCCGGGTCCGCGCTTGAGGTCGGCGTGCGAGACGCCTTCGACGACGACGTGCATCTGGTCCTTGCCGAGCGTGGGCAGGTAGATCCGCGCGATGCCCTGGCCCTCGACGAACGGGGCCAGCCGGATCCCCTTGGGTGCGGGCTGCGCCCAGGTGCGGGTCAGCCGCTGCTCGAGGTCGTGCTGCTGGTGCGCGGTGTAGACGCCGGTGATCTTCACCTCGTAGAAGGCGAACAGCAGCACCACGATGCCGGCGGTGATGAGCAGCTCCCCCAGACCGCGCAGCACCCAGCGGACGCGGTCCCCCGCCGTCATGCGGGAGGTCGTGGAGCGGGTTGCGGAGCCGCCGGTGGGCTGGCTCTCCGACGCGGCGCTCACGGAGGTGCTCACGAGGTGGCCACGTGCGGCAGGTCGAGCGGGCCGTCGTACGCAGGGAGCTTCAGCACGGCGCGGTTCGCGACGCGAAAGCGGACGCCGTACGCGTCGACGTAGCGCTGGAACAGCGCGACGCCCGGCTCGACGTCGAGTGCGGCGCGCATCCTGCCCGCGTCCCCGATCGCCTCGATGAC
Source organism: Mycobacteriales bacterium (assembly GCA_049694795.1). GTDB lineage: Bacteria > Actinomycetota > Actinomycetes > Mycobacteriales > SCTD01 > RYN-111. The sequence continues at coordinate 6,059 of JBAVRG010000142.1, read as the reverse complement.
GAACGGGGGCCCGACCAGGCGACCCTGGATCAGCAGGGTGTTGCCGACGCAGCGCACCGCACTGGTCGACACCAGCCGCTCGCCCATCAGCGTCATGGCCTCCGCGCCGCCCGCCCACAGCGCGTTCACGACCGACTGCACGTCCTGCTGGTGCACCACGAGGTCGTCGGGGTTGCTGCTGGCGGGCGCCTGGCCCTCCTTGGGACGCGGGGCGTCGTCGAGCGAGACCCGCAGCCCCGGTCCGGTGACGGCCTCGAGGCCGGCCGCCCCCGCGATCGCGTCGCCCCTGGCGCGGGCCGCCGCGACCGTCGAGGACGCGGCAGCAGCGGTCTGCCCGGCAGCGGCGACCTCCCGGCGCAGCTCGGCCGCCTGCTTCTCCTGCTGGGCCACCCGGTCGGACGTCGAGGAGATGAGGTCGGTGAGCTGCGAGAACCTGCCGCCGCGCAGATCGGTCCCCTGGGCGGTGCTCGCGCTGGTGGCGAACAGCAGGCCCGCCCCCAGCGCCGTCACCGGCACGAGCACCCGCCAGACCGCCGGGTGGCTGCGGGACCGGGGCTTGCGTTGCTGCTCGGCGTCTCGCGGCTCGTCCGTCACCGGCACCTGCCTCACGCCTCCTTCGCCGCTCGCGGGTCCCCCGCCCGATACGCTAACGGCTCCCCATGCGCCAGGAGGTCACGGACGTGCCCGAGTCCAAGAAGCGGAAGAAGGCGGTCTACACCCCGCCGCCCCCGCCGGGGGGCTCCAAGAAGAAGGGCCCCAGCCCGGTGTGGCTGGCGCCGCTGATGGTGGCGCTGTTCGTGATCGGCGTCGCGTGGCTGGTCGTCTTCTACATCGCCGGTGCCGACATGCCCGTCGTCGGCGGTCTCGGCAACAGCAACCTGCTGATCGGCTTCGGCTTCATCATCGCGGGCTTCGGGCTGTCCACGCAGTGGCGCTAGAACCAGCGTTGACCTGCTGCTGAGCACGCACCACGGCCAGACTCACACCGGTGTAGTTCTCCCCAGGAGATCTCCACAGTGTGGAAATCTGCTCCCCTGAGGGAACGGCCAGAGCAAGCCACTCCTTCCCCTGTCGGCAGGGACGAAACAGCTGTGAGCGCAAGCCCCTCTCCCTGGTACGGCGGGCTGCTGGCCGCGCTCGGGGTCGCGCTCGCCGTCGTTGCGCTGGGGACCGACCCGCTGGGGAGGGTGCTGCTGGTGCCCGCCGCGCTGCTGCTGGTGGGGACGGGGGCGCGGGACCTGCTGCTGCGCCCGACGCTCACCGCCGACGAGCACGGGCTGAGCGTGGTGGACGGCGTGCGGCGCCGACAGGTGCCGTGGGAACAGCTGGAACGGGTCAGGGTGGTCCGTGACCGGCGGACCCCGGTGCTCGAGCTCGACCTCGGGGCCCACCTCGTGGTGCTGTCCCGGCGCCGGCTCGGCGCCCACCCCGACGTCGTGCTCACCGACCTGGAGCGGCTGCGGCCAGCGAGCTGAGCCCTCTCCCGCTGACGGTCCGCTGCCGGACACGATGAGCTCCATCAGGACGCGCCCGGTCGGCACATCAAGATCATTGTGCACCGCAGCGAGCGCGCGAGGGTCCCCCGACGGACACGATGATCCCCATCACGATGCGTCTGGTCGGCACATCAAGGTCATCGTGTCCACGAGGCCGCTCGAGGCCCGCTGCCGTACTCAGGCGGTGGTGAGCTGCGCCGTGCGCGCGGCCACCACGGCCACGATGAGCACCGCCACGACCACCGCCCCCAGGGCTTGGTAGACCCACCGCTGCCGTCCTGCGGGCGCGTAGACGAACGCGGCCGCCACCAGCGCGCCGCCGACGAGGCCGCCGACGTGGCCGCGCCAGTCGATGTAGCTCGAGGCGACGAAGCTGATGAACAGGTTGATGAGGATGGTCGCGCTGATCGCGCTGACGTCCCCTCCGCGACGGTGCTCGAGGACGAAGTAGGCGGCGAACAGGCCGAACACCGCACCCGAGGCACCGGCCGCGATCTGCAGCGTCGGTCCGAGCGAGTACGACAGCGCCGCGCCTGACAACCCGGACAGGACGTACAGCGCGGTGAAGCGCAGCCGCCCGAGCGCAGACTCCAGCGCCGGGCCGATGAGAAGCAGGCAGTACATGTTCACCGCGATGTGCACGATCCCGAAGTGCAGGAACGTCGAGGTGAGCAGCCGGTAGTAGGCGCCCTGGGCTACCCCGTCCCCCGTGAGCACGTGCTGACCTGCGAGCTCGGTGGTGGGCACGAGAGCCAGCTGCTGGAACAGCCTGGACGGCGAGCCGCCGAAGGCCAGTCCGGTGCCGGTCGCGGTGGTGAGCAGGAACATCACCACGTTCAGCCCGATCAGCAGCTGCGTGATCCGGGGCTCGGCGTGCGCCTTCCCGCCGTACGCGGCCTTGGGGACCCGAGCCGAGGCGTGCCCGTCCTTGACGCAGGAGGGGCACTGGAACCCGACCGCGGCCGACCGCATGCAGTCAGGGCAGATCGGCCGCTCGCACCGGGTGCACCGGACGAACGTCTCGCGGTCGGGATGGCGGTAGCAGACCGGGGCCTGCTGCTCCGCAGACGGCTCGCTCAGGTCAGGACTCGACCTTCTCGATCGTGATCCGCTCGATGACGACGTCCTCGAGGGGACGGTCCATCTGGCCGACCGGGGTGGCAGCGATCTTGTCGACGACGTCACGGGAGGCCTGGTCGGCGACCTCGCCGAAGATGGTGTGCTTGGCGTTCAGCCACGGGGTGCCCGCGACCGTGATGAAGAACTGCGAGCCGTTGGTGCCCGGCCCGGCGTTGGCCATCGCGAGCAGGTAGGGCTTGGAGAACTGCAGCTCGGGGTGGATCTCGTCCTTGAACTGGTAGCCCGGGCCACCGCGACCGCTGCCGAGCGGGTCGCCGCCCTGGATCATGAAGCCGCTGATGACGCGGTGGAACACCGTGCCGGAGTACAGCGGGCCCTCACCGGGCTTACCGGTCTTCGGGTCGGTCCAGTCGCCGGAGCCGTCAGCGAGGCCGACGAAGTTCGCGACGGTCTTGGGCGCGTGGTCCGGGAACAGCTGGACGCGGATGTCGCCGAAGTTGGTCGTGAGGGTCGCGAAGAGCTCGGTGGCCACGAAGGCTCCTGTTCGGGTCGGCAGCAGACGCCGACCACTCTAGGTGTCAGGCGCCCCCGAGGGCCCCCCGAGTCCAGGCATCGTCGTCGGGGTCGGCACCTCGGTCCCGGTGGTGAGGACCGTCCGCACCGAGCTCGCCGTGGGCGGGGCGGGCGCCGGGCCGGGTACGGCGTCCGACGACGACCCGGGCTCCCCCTCGTGGGAACCCGTCCTGCCGAGCCGTTGCGACATCGCGCGCCGCAGCAGCGCGTCGACCTGCGCCTCCGGCGGGATGCCGACGGAGACCGTCGTGCGGTTGCGTCCTGCGTGCTTGGACGCGTAGAGCGCCTCGTCCGCGGCGCGCACCAGGCTGTCCGCGTCCCCGGCCTGGCCGGGGTAGGTGGCGACTCCGGCCGAAGCGGTGATGGGGACGACCGACGGGGCGCCGGAGACGGCCAGCCGCAGCCGCTCCGCGATCGGCAGCGCCTCGTCCGGGCCGCAGCCGGGCAGGATGACGGCGAACTCCTCACCGCCGTAGCGCGCAGCGGTGTCGAAGTCGCGGCACTCGCAGGACAGGGCGGCGGCGACGTTGCGCAGGACCTCGTCCCCGGCCTGGTGGCCGTGCTGGTCGTTGAGCTGCTTGAAGTGGTCGATGTCGACGAGTACGAGGCTGACGTGCTCTGCGTTGCGGGTGGCGCGGGCCACCTCGCGCTCCAGCGCCGTCTCGAAGGTGCGACGGTTGGCGATCTTGGTGAGCCCGTCGGTCGCGGCGAGGCGCTGCACCTGCTCCAGCAGCCACGCGTTGCGCAGGGCGAGGGCCGCGTACGACACCGACCGCTCGAGGCCGGCGACGACGCGCCGCGGGATGCGGGTGCCGCCGCGGTGCTCGACGACGAGAGCACCGAGCGCCCGACCCTCGGCGGACAACGGGACCACCACCAGGTTGGTCGCGCCGGGCAGGAGGTGGGCCAGCCACGCGTCGGCGTCGGGGTCGAGCCCCCGGACCAGCACGGTCGCCTTCTGCGCCTGCGCCTTCACGACGACCGCACTGCCGCCCGGACGGCCGGGTCGCCTGGCGAGCTGCTCGTCGAGGCCGAACGACGCGAGCAGGGCCAGGTGACCCTCCGAGCTGGCCAGCACCACGCCCCGCGGGAAGCCGTAGGCGGAGACGACGGAGTCGAGCAGGGTGCGTGCCACGCTGCTCGAGTCGTCGGTGCGCTCGATCTGCTCGGCGAGGTTGGTGAGCGCCTCGAGGTCGCCGCGGCGGCGGCGCAGCTCGCGCTCGTTGATCGCCGACAGCGTGGACGTGGAGATCGCCACCAGCCACAGCACGACGACGAAGATCGCGAGCCGCTGGTCAGCGGAGCCGTGTCCCAGGATCGGCGGTGCGGTGTCGTCCAGGAGGCCGCCGTTGACAGCGTTGCGCAGGGTGAACAGCAGCAGCGAGTGCCAGACCGCGAGCTTGATGCCGGTGCGGTAGGAGGCGAGCAACGACACTGCTCCCAGGTGCAGCAGTACGGCGTAGCGCAGCGGGCTGGAGGGCCCGCCCGTGATGTAGCCGGCCCACGCGAGCCAGATGCCGTCCACCATCAGCATGGCGCTGAAGAGAACGACCGTGCGGGCAGGCACCAGCCGCGCCAGCAGCTCCGCAGCCGCGGTGACACCGAGGAATCCGAGGGTGAGGGAGATGACCCGGCCGCGGTCGGGCTGCAGCACCTCGGGCGCGAGGACCTCGCAGAGCAGGACCAGGCCGAGGGCCGCGAGCCGCAGCAGCTGGGTGACCCGGAAGCGCTCGCTCATGGGAGCGGCCTCCCCGGGGGCGACGACAGCGTTGCTTGTGCGGTCGCTCATGCGGTCGCGCACGGGAGGGCACCTCCTCCCCGGACCGGCTCGGGAGGATGGCAGCTGTCACCTTCGGCGCGGATCGCCCGGGGTGCAGCCGAGCAGCAGCGGCTGCGCTCGCCCGGCACCAGTTGCTCCACCGCGACCCTCTGTGCGTCGTCTCGAGGGCGGTACGCCGGCGCGGCCCGCCCAGGCGGGTGGAACACCCGTCCATCTGTGGTACTCGGCAGAAGTGGGCGCCGTCGTGAGGCCGGTCGAGCAGGAAATCTCAGGACCCGACAACGGGGCCCGAACCCGCGCGAGGTGCGCGAAGACCGCATTGCGCGCCTATCGGGCGGCTGGTCAGGAGGGAGTGGAGCCACGGGGATTCGAACCCCGGACCTTCGCCTTGCAAAGGCGCTGCTCTACCACTGAGCTATGGCCCCCGGCGGGTCAGCGCAGGTCGGGTGCCTTCGCTGCCTCGGTCCACAGTTCGCGCTCGGCCTTCTGGGCCCGACCGCGCCGACGCATCAGGACGGTGGCTGCGCCGAGCAGCGCGGCGAGGAGGGCGGGACGACGCATGGTGCTCTCCTCGCTGCTGCGGGGTGTGACGGTGGGCCTGGGAGGACTTGAACCTCCGGCCTCATCCTTATCAGGGATGCGCTCTAACCAACTGAGCTACAGGCCCGGGCGGACCGGGTCCGGCACGGTGAAGGAGCGTACACGAACCAGGATCAGTCCCGTTCGGAGAGCGTGACCTCGACGCCGCCGGTGAACGTCGCACAGAGGTTGTACAGCAACGCGGTGAGGCTCGCGAACGCGGTGAGCAGGACGACGTTGACCGCGGCGAGCAGCGCCGCCCCTCCGATGAACCGGCCCCGGGTCAGTACGGCGCTGCCGCCCTGCACGTCGTTGACCGTCTTGTTGATGCTGGCCGGCACCCCGAGCGCGTCCAGGACGCCGTACAGGACGATCGAGGCCACGATCGTCATGACCGCGAGGAACAGCGACAGGATCAGGCTCATCACGAAGACCGACCAGGGGTCGAGCCGACGCAGCGTGAGCCGGGCCCGTCGGCTCTTGACCGGTCGTGGCGAGCCGGCGAGCGGGGGCCGTGGCGGGGCCGGCTGGCCCGCACCGCGGCCCGGGAC
>JBAVRG010000141.1:0-15225 GCA_049694795.1 Mycobacteriales bacterium | reverse complement strand
GGACCGGGCTGCGCGCCCTGCCGATCGTCGACGGCGTCGCCGCCACCGTCCCGAGCGCGTCGCTGACCTCGCTCGCCCGGGCGGGGGCCGTCACGGCGGTGACCGCCGACCGCCGGGTCCAGCTCAGCGGGAGCAGCTGGGACGACAGCACGAGCAGCTCGAGCTACGTCTGGAACTCCGGCGCGTCCAGCGTGTGGCAGTCCGCCGGCACGAAGGGGGCCGGCGTCAGCGTCGCTGTCCTCGACACCGGGGTCTCGCCGGTGAACGACCTCGCCGACCACCTCCTGGACGGCCCGGACCTGTCGGGCGAGGGCAAGAACACCGTCGACAGCTACGGCCACGGCACCGTGATGGCCGGCATCATCGCCGGCAACGGCGCCGACTCGCAGCCCTCGCCGCGCACCGGGGTGGCGCCGGCCGCCGAGATCATCTCGGTCAAGGTCGCGGGCGCGAACGGCGCCACGGACGTGTCCACCGTGCTGGCCGGCCTGTCGTGGGTGGGTGCGTTCAAGGACACCTACAACATCCGCGTGCTCAACCTGTCGTGGGGTGTCGCCTCGACCCAGGACCCGCGGATCGACCCACTCAACTACGCCGTCGAGCGGCTCTGGACGCTGGGCGTGACCGTCGTCGCGGCGGCCGGCAACAGCGGGCCGGGTGCCGGGACCGTCCTCAAGCCCGGCGACGACCCGCTGGTGATCACGACCGGCGCGTACGACGACAAGGGCGACAGCGTCCCCACCAACGACGCCGTTCCCTACTGGTCGTCCCAGGGGCCGACCGCCCAGGGCCTGGCCAAGCCGGACCTGGTCGCTCCCGGCCGGACCCTCGTCGCCACCCGTTCCCCGGGCTCCACGGTGGAGACGAACAACCCCAAGGCGCTCGTCGCGCCCTCCTACATCAAGGGCTCGGGCACGTCCGAGGCGACCGCGGTCGTGTCCGGCCTGGCCGCCCTGCTGCTGTCGGCGCACCCTGCGTGGACGCCTGACCAGGTCAAGTACGCCCTCACGTCGACCGCCTCCCCGATCCCGGGCTTCGCCTCCTCGCTCCAGGGCGCCGGCCGGGTGCAGGCTGCGGCCGCGCTCAACGCCAACGTCCTTCTCGTGCTGCCCTCGACGCTGCGGTCGACGGGCACCGGCACCCTCGCCGCCAGCCGCGGGTCGTCCAACACCGTGAGCGTCACCTGCAACGGCTCCGTCAAGGTCCTCAACGACGAGACCACCAGCTGGTGCGCGCCGTGGGACTCCACCGCCTGGACCAGCACGGCGTGGACGTCGACCGCCTGGACCAGTACGGCGTGGACGTCGACCGCCTGGACCAGCACCGCGTGGACGTCGACCGCCTGGACCAGCACCGCGTGGACGTCGACCGCCTGGACCAGCACCGCGTGGACCAGCAACACGTGGCAGAGCACGGCCTGGACGTCGACCGCCTGGACCAGCACCGCGTGGACCAGCGCCGAGTACGACGACACAGCCTTCCTCAGTGCCTTCTGGGGAAGTCATCCGCAGTGGTGGCAGCACCTTCCCGGTGAGGTCAGCAGCAACCCGCCGGGTCACGGCTGGGAGCGCGAGGGGTGAGCACTGCCGACCGGCCGGGGCTGCCGGGCAGGTTGAAGGGCCTGGTCGCCGGCATGGCCGCGGTCGCCCTCGCGATGACCGGGGTCGCCGGGTGGCAGGTGCTGCACGGCCCGGCCGTCACCTGGACCCAGCTGCTGCTGCTGGTGGTCATGCTGCCGCTGTCCGAGCTCGCCCTGCTGCACGTGCGGCACGGCAGCGACCAGCTGTCCTTCACCTGGGGCGAGGCGTGCGTGCTGGCAGGCTTCGCGCTCGTCACGCCGGCCTGGTTGGTGCTGCTGGCTCCCTTCGCCGTCACCGCGGTCCACCTCGTCGCCCGTCGTCCGCTGGTCAAGGCGATCTTCAACGGGGCCTCCTTCACCGCGGCGGCGGGCACCGGAGCCGTGGTGCTGACGTTGCTCACGGATGCGCCGTACCGGCTGTCGACGCCGGGAGACGCGCTGGCGCTGGGTCTTGCCGTCACGGCCTTCAGCCTCGTCAGCGTGCTGGGATCGAGCTTCGCCGTGGCCTTCGCGCAGGGCGCGAACCCGTGGGAGGTCCTTCGCGACGGCGCCCGGATGACGACCTTCGTCTGGTCCGGGAACCTCACCTGCGCGGGGGCACTGCTGTACCTCGCCGAGCGCAGCCCGTCGACGCTGCTCGCGATGCCGCCGGTCATGGTCGCCGTGTACGTCGTCTACCGGGCCTACCTGGGGGCGAGCCAGGAGCGGGACGCCTGGCAGCAGCTGGAGTCGGCCACCCGCGAGCTGAACAAGCTCGACGAGCGCGAGGTCGTCGAGGCGGCGCTGTCGCGCGCCCGGCAGCTGTTCCGGACCGACGACGTCGCGCTCGACCTGGTCGGGCTCGGCGACCGTCCCGCCCGGACGTACGTCCTCGACGGCGCCGGCCGCTGCATGGTGCGCCCCTCGCAGGGACACCTGGACGTGGCCCCCGGTCTGCGGACCGTGGTCGAGCTCGCGCCGCACACCGGCAGGCTGCCCCTGGCGACCACCCTGGTCGCGCCCCTCGAGGGACCCACCGGCCGGCTGGGCGTGCTCCAGCTCGGCTTCGGCGGCCCGGTGCGGCTGACTGGCCGCGAGCGCCAGGTCCTCTCCACCTACGCGCACGCGGTGAGCACCAGCCTGCTCAACGTCGCCCTGTACGACGAGGTGCGGGCCGAGGCCGCCCGGCAGGCCTACGAGGCCAGTCATGACCCGCTGACGGGTCTGGCGAACCGGCTGCTGCTGCAGGAGCGGACCGAGCAGGCCATCGCGGAGGGGTCGGGCTGCACGGCGATGCTGCTGCTCGACCTCGACCACTTCAAGGAGATCAACGACACGCTCGGTCACGCTGCCGGCGACGTGATGCTGCAGCACGTCGCGGCCCGGCTGCGCAAGGCGGTGGGGGACACGGGTCTGGTCGCACGGCTCGGGGGCGACGAGTTCGCCGTACTGCTCACCGGGCTTGCCGGCCCGGAGCAGGCGGCGCCGCTGGCCGACGCGGTGCTCGCGCGGCTCGGCGAGCCCGTGGACTACCAGGGGCTGCACCTGCCGATCGAGGGCTCCATCGGCCTGGCCTGCCACCCGCAGGACGCGGACAGCGCGGATGAGCTGTTCCGGCGGGCCGACGTGGCGATGTACCAGGCCAAGGCGGACCGAGGGTCCTGGCTGCGGTACGACAACCTGCGTGACGACTCCAGCGTGCAGCGGCTGTCGCTCGTGTCGGAGCTGCGCCACGCGCTGGACGACGACCAGCTCGTCGTGCACTACCAGCCGCAGGTCGACCTCGAGACCGGCCTGCTGGTCGGTGCCGAGGCCCTGGTGCGCTGGCAGCACCCTGAGCGCGGGCTGCTGCAGCCGGCCGACTTCGTCGGGGTCGCCGAGCAGTCCGGGCTGGTGCGCCGCTTCACGATGCGGGTCCTGGAGCTCGCTGTCGCCGAGTGCGCCACGTGGCAGCTGGACCGGCCGTTGTCGGTCGCCGTCAACCTCGGTGCCCGCAGCCTGCTGGACCGCGAGCTGCCGGACGCCGTCGCAGCGGTCCTGGCTCGCCACCACCTGCCTGCGGACCGCCTCGTGCTGGAGATCACCGAGACCACCGCGACCTCCGAGCTGGAGGTGGTGGAGGAGGTGCTCGGCCGGCTCCGCCGCCTCGGTGTGGAGATCAGCGTCGACGACTTCGGGACGGGCTACTCCTCGCTGGCGTTCCTGCAGCGCACCGCCGTGCACGAGCTGAAGGTGGACCGGTCCTTCGTCTGCGGGATGCTGGTGAACGACAACGACCTCGCGCTGGTGCGGGCCACCGTGCAGCTGGCGCACTCGCTCGGCGCCCGTGCGGTCGCGGAGGGCGTCGAGTCGCAGGCGCTCGCGGTCGCGCTCACCTCGCTCGGCTGCGACGTCGCGCAGGGCTACCACCTGGGCCGCCCCATGCCGGCCGAGCAGCTGCGTCCACTGCTGCGCGCCGTCACTGCCGTGAACGTGCCCCGACAGGACGGCGAGCGCTACCTGTCGGCCGTCAACCTCTGAACGACCGGCCCGCCGAGCGTGTCCGCGAGCGGACAGTCGCACGCGGCGCTCCGGACACGATGATCACCCGGGTGCTGCCCGGTGCCTGCGCGGGGGAAGGCCGGGACGGCGTACCGTGTTGGGACAAGTGCAACCCACGAAGGGGGTGACAGGTCTCGACTCCGGATGTCGGGGCAGGGGAAGCGGGCCGAGGAAGCCGACGATCATCTCGTAAACGACCCGTCGGAAAAAAATCAAGCGCCGACAACAGTCCGCGCGCGTACGCCCTCGCTGCCTAGCAGCTAGTGCGTCGCTGTCAGCCTGGGAGAGCCTCCGGCCCAGGACCTGGCATCGCTAGGAGGAACACCGGGCTCTTTGGCCGCACGGGAGTCCGGTGACCTAGTGCGGCTGAGCCCGTTCCCGGCGTGCTGGCGCGACCGGGAGGGCCGAGAAAAGCACAGCCAGCTGCGCCCGGAGAAGCCCTGTACTGGTACCGGAGGACGCGGGTTCGATTCCCGCCACCTCCACTGACTGACTGACTGACCTGACTGAGGAAGCGGGCCATCACATGCATGTGATGGCCCGCTTCCTCGTCTTCGCTGCGGCCATCCCCCGGCTCCGTGCGCACCCTGCGCTCCTTCCGTCAGCAGGTCGTGGCACCGTGGAGGGGTGGATCTCACCGGTGCCCGCGTCCTGCTGAAGGCCGGGCTGCTCGCGCCTGCGCGCCCCGACCGCATGGTCGGCATGGCGCTCGCCCTCGCTCGCTGGGGGCTCACCCCTGCCACCGGCTACGCCGCCGGCGCCTCCCGGCACCCCGACCGGGTCGCGATCGTGGACGACGAGGGCGCGCTCACCTACCGCGAGGTCGACCAGCGCACCGACCGCCTGGCCGGCGAGCTGCGGGCCCGGGGCATCCGTGAGGGCGACGCGGTCGGCCTGCTCGCACGCAACGGCCGCGGCTTCGTCGAGGGCTCGGTGGCCCTCAGCAAGTGCGGCGCGGACGTGCTGTATCTCAACACGGGCCTCGCCGGCGGTCAGATCGCCGAGGTGCTGCGCCGGGAGAACGCTGTCGCGGTCGTCCACGACGAGGAGTTCACCGGGCTGCTGACGGAGGCCGCACCCGGCCACCTCATGGTGACGACCGAGGAGCTCGCCTGCCTGGCGCTGTCGAGCGCCCGGTCGGCACCGCTGAAGAGCGGCCGCACCTCGCGCCTGGTGATCCTGACCAGCGGTACGACGGGAGCGCCCCGCGGGGCCGCGCGCAGCAGCGCGTCGGTCGACGACGCGGTGGCGGCCCTGTCCAGCATCCCGCTGCGCGCAGGGGAGACCACGGTCATCGCCTCGCCGGCCTTCCACGCCTGGGGGCTGGGGCACCTCATGCTGGCGATGCTGCTCGGGTCCACGGTCGTCCTGCAGCGGCGCTTCGAACCGGCTCGGGTGCTCGCCGCCCTCGAGGAGCACGAGGCGACCGCCCTGGTGGTGGTGCCGGTGATGCTCGACAAGCTGCTGGCCGCCGACCCCCCGTCGTACGACCTGACGGACCTGCGGGTCATCGCCTCGTCCGGGAGCGCGCTGCCCGGGGAGCTCGCCACCCGGGTGCTGAAGGCCTTCGGCCCGGTGCTCTACAACCTCTACGGCTCCACCGAGGTGGCCTACGCCGCGGTCGCCACGCCGGCGGATCTCGCGGCCGACCCGCGGACCGCCGGGCGACCGCCGTACGGCGTCCGGCTGCGGGTCGTGGACGGCGACGGGACCGACGTGCCGGTGGGCACCCCGGGCCGCATCTTCGTGGGCAGCGGCCTGGCCTTCGGCGGCTACACCGACGGCTCGGACAAGGCCCGCCTGGACGGCCTGGTCGCGACCGGCGACCTCGGCGTGCTCGATGAGCACGGCCGGCTGACCGTGCTCGGCCGGGACGACGACATGGTGGTGATCGGGGGTGAGAACGTCTACCCCGGGCAGGTGGAGGACGTGCTCCTGACCCATCCCGGCGTGCAGGACTGCGCCGTCACCGCCGTCCCCGACGAGGCGTTCGGGGTGCGTCTGGTGGCGCACGTGGTCGGTGCGGCCGAGCCCGAGGAGCTCAAGGCCCTGGTGCGCGACCGGCTGGCCCGCTACGCCGTACCGCGCGAGGTCAGGTTCCACGAGGCGCTGCCGCGCAACGCCACCGGCAAGGTGCTGCGGCGGGAGCTGGTGTGACCGCACCTGCCGAGCTGGATCAGCCGGACGTCGAGGAGACCGTCGACCGACCGTGGGTCACGATCGTGTGGAACGACCCGGTCAACCTCATGAGCTACGTCACGCACGTGCTCATGGAGCTGTTCGGCTACAGCCGCGACAAGGCCACGCAGCTGATGCTGCAGGTCCACCACGAGGGGAGGGCGGTCGTGAGCAACGGGTCCCGGGAGCAGATGGAGGCCGACGTGGCCCGCTGCCACGCCAAGGGCCTCTGGGCCACCCTGCAGCAGGACTGACGTGCGCTTCACGAGGCACAAGCGCGAGGTGCGCGCCGAGGCCGACGACGTCGAGGTGCAGATCCTGGCTCAGCTCGCCCAGGAGCTGCTCGGGCTGATCCGTGAGCCCGAGCTGCCGGAGGACCCGCTCGCCGCCATGGTGGGGCTGCCGGACGGGGACGTGACGGCGCCGGACGACCCCGTGCTGGGTCGGCTGCTCCCTGACGCCTACCGGGACGACCCGCGCGCGTCGGGGGACTTCAGGCGCTACACCGACGCCGAGCTGCGCGCCGGCAAGCGCGCCGCGGCGCACGTCGTGCTGCGCTCGTTGCCGGACGGCGGCGGCACCGTGCAGCTCGACCGGGACCAGGCGGACCAGTGGCTGAGCTGTCTCAACGACATGCGGCTCGCGCTCGGCACCTCGCTGGAGGTGACGGAGGACACCGACGTCGAGGACTTCGCCCACGACGACCCGCGCTACAGCGCCATGCACGTCTACGGCTGGCTGGGCTACCTGCAGGAGTCCCTCCTGTCGTGCCTGGAGCCGCGCGCCCAGAAGTAGGCTGGCGCGCGTGCCCGACGCCCTCACGCTGCCCCAGGCGATGCTCGACCAGGTCCTGGCCCACGCCCGCCGCGACCACCCGGACGAGTGCTGCGGCGTGATCGCAGGCACCGCCGGTACGGCGACCCGGCTGTTCGAGATGGACAACGCGGAGCGGTCGCCGACCGGGTTCAGCTTCGACAGCGCCGAGTGGCTGAAGGTCTACCGCGAGGTCGACGACGCCGACGAGGAGCTCCTCGTCGTCTACCACTCGCACACCGCCACCGAGGCCTACCCGTCGCGCACCGACGTCCTGTGGTCGCGCACGACCGAGTTCAGGTACTGGCTGCTGGTGTCCACGCGGGCCGAGGAGGACGAGGTGCGGGCATATCGCATCGAGGACGGCGTCGTCACCGAAGTGGGCCTGCAGATCACCTGAGGAATGCGCCGTGAGCGGCGTCGTGTTCACTTGAGGTAGTCCTACGAGCATCAGGAGCAGCGCAGCCATGGCCATCGAGGTCCGCATCCCGACCATCCTCCGCACCTACACCGGTGGGGAGAAGGCCGTCGAGGCCAAGGGCGACACGCTCCAGGGCCTCATCGAGGACCTCGACAGCCGGCACCCGGGCATCAAGGGCCGCCTCATCACCGAGGAGGGCTCCCTGCACCGGTTCGTCAACATCTACGTCAACGACGAGGACGTCCGCTTCCTCGGCGCGCTCGAGACCCCGCTCAAGGATGGCGACAGCGTCACCGTGCTCCCGGCAGTCGCTGGCGGGTGACCAGGTACGACTCGCTGATCGAGTCCGTCGGGCACACCAAGCTCGTCGGGCTCCCTCGGCTGTCCCCGTCGCCGGACGTCCGGCTCTGGGCGAAGATGGAGACCGACAACCCCACCGGCTCGGTCAAGGACCGCGCGGCGCTGTACATGGTCGCGCAGGCCGAGAAGGAGGGGCTGCTCCGGCCGGGCGTCACGGTGCTCGAGCCGACGAGCGGCAACACCGGCATCAGCCTGGCGATGGTGTGCCGCATGCGCGGCTACCGGCTCATCTGCGTCATGCCGGAGAACACCAGCGTGGAGCGGCGCCAGCTGCTCACCATGTACGGCGCCGAGATCGTCACGTCGCCGGCCGCGGGCGGCTCCAACCAGGCGGTCGCGGTCGCCAAGGAGCTCGCGGCGGAGAACCCCGACTGGGTGATGCTGTACCAGTACGGCAACCCGGCCAACGCGCTCGCGCACTACGAGACCACCGGGCCGGAGATCCTCGAGGACCTCCCGACCATCACGCACTTCGTCGCGGGTCTGGGCACCACAGGCACCCTGATGGGCACCGGGCGCTACCTGCGCGAGCACAAGCCCGACGTACGCATCATCGCCGCCGAGCCCCGCTACGGCGAGCTCGTCTACGGGCTGCGCAACATCGACGAGGGCTTCGTGCCCGAGCTCTACGACGCCACCGTGCTGTCCTCGCGCTTCTCGGTCGGGCCGCGCGAGGCGCTGCGGCGCACTCGGCAGCTGGTCGAGGAGGAGGGGATCTTCGCCGGCATCTCGACCGGTGCGATCCTGCACGCCGCGCTGGGCGAGGCGATGAAGTGCGTCAAGGCCGGCCGGAGCGCCGACATCGCCTTCGTCGTGTGCGACGGCGGCTGGAAGTACCTCTCGACGGGGGCCTACGCCGGGACCCTCGAGGAGGCCGAGGCCGCGCTGGAGGGCCAGCTCTGGGCCTGACGGCTGCCCGATAGCTGGACAAAGCGGGCAAGGACTAGCCCGGTAAGCCCAAAGTGGCTACTGCGCGTGGCCGACAAACCCCTACTGGGGTGCATGCTCCCCGCAATCAACCGGGGGGCCCATATGTCGCCACATGCATGCCGTCGTCCGCTGCTTGCCCTTGCGGCGGCGTCGATCCTCGTCCCGCTGACCGCAGTCAGCGGTGTCAGCCCGGCACAGGGCGCCGCAGCGCTGCCGGAGCCGAAGATCACTCGGGACACCGCCCGCAACGCCGTCGAGGGGGAGGGGGCGGCGTTCCAGCTGGCACGCGACGCCTACTTCGAGTCGCGCCGGCTCGCCGGTGACACGCCGCTGACGCCCGAGCAGGCCTCCCGCGCCCGCGCGAAGGCCGCGAAGGACGCGCGGAAGGGCACCTCCGGTCCGGGCACACCCGGCCCTGCGGTCGGCGGCACGTGGCAGCCGGTCGGCCCCACCCCCACGAAGCAGGTGGCGCGCACCAGCGGGGCGCTCGAGAACGTGTCCGGCCGCATCAGCAGCCTGGCGCTGGACTCCAGCGGCCGGATCTACGCCGGCGCCGCGCAGGGCGGGGTCTGGGCGCGCGAGTCGGCCGCCGGCTCGACGTGGACCCCGCTGACCGACTCCCTGCCGTCCCTGAGCGTCGGCGCCGTCGCCGTCGCACCGTCCGACGAGCGCGTCGTCTACCTGGGCACCGGTGAGGGCGACCTCTCGGGCGACAGCTACTCGGGCGACGGCTTCTACCGCTCCGGCGACCGGGGCCAGACCTGGACGCACGTCAGCGGCGACGCCTTCGCAGGCGTCTCGGTGGCGCGGCTGGCGATCGACCCGGGCAACGCCGACCACCTGTACGCAGCCGTGATCCGCGGCCGCAGCGGCGCCCGCCGGGTGCCGTCGCCCACGACCACGTCGTACGGCGTGTACGAGAGCACGGACGGCGGCCGGACGTGGGCCCTGCGCCGGGGCACGACCGACCAGGACCACGGCGCCACGGACGTGCGGGTCGACCCGCTCGACGCCAACACCGTCTACGCGTCCTTCCTGGGTGAGGGCATCTTCAAGTCCACCGACCACGGGCTCACCTGGGCCCCGGCCATGACCGGGCTCCCGGCCGTGGACTGGGCCGCGGGGGGCACCCGCGCGGCGCTCGCCGTCTCGCACCCGAGCGCGGCCGCTCCGGCGCGCCTCTACGCCGGCTTCGACTACACCACCACCGACGGCAAGCCGCACTCCTCGCGCGTCTTCGTCTCCAAGGACGGCGCCGCGCACTGGTCGGCGCTGCCTTACGGCACGCCCGGGTCTGTCGACTCGGTCCTGGGCTACTGCGGCACGCAGTGCACCTACGACAACGTGGTCGAGACCGACCCGACCAACCCGGATGTCGTGTTCGTCGGAGGCATGTACAACTACGGCCTGGCGTCCGGTGGCGTCTACCGGTCGCTGGACGGCGGGGCGACCTGGCAGAGCCTGGGCTACGACCTGCACCCTGACTTCCACGCCCTCGCGCTGCAGCCAGGGAGCACCGGTCACGTCGTCCTCGGCAACGACGGCGGGGTGTGGGACTCGCCCGACCAGGGCGGCCGCCTGCAGCCAGGCGCCACCCTCGACAAGGCGGACTGGCAGAACCTCAACAAGGGGCTGCAGATCACCCAGTTCACCAGCATCGCCACGACACCCAGCGCCCCCGGTCAGCTGTGGGGCGGGGCCCAGGACAACGGGACCCAGCTGACGTTCGGCACCTCGCCGACCTGGTACGACATCGGCTCCGGCGACGGCGGCCAGGTCCTCGTCGACCCGAGCAACGACCGGTACGTCTACGGGACCCACTACGGCATCAGCCCCTTCCGCATCGACACCGCTGCCCTGGCTTTCAACGGCTACGTCCCGATGGCGAACGGCATCGACCCGAAGGACCGGTCCGAGTTCTACACGCCCTGGGTCATGAACAAGGGCCGCGCGGGCCAGCTGCTGTTCGGCACCTACCGGGTCTACCGCACCGACAACGCGCAGGCCGAGAAGGCCGGCGACGTGCTCTGGAAGCCCATCAGCCCGGACCTCACCAGCGGCTGCACGGGCACGGCACCCAACGGAGCCAGGGGCTGCCTGATCAGCGCGATCGGGGTCGCTGACGGCGGGTCGGGCGTCTACGCCGGCGCGGACGACGGCTACGTGAGCGTGAGCCCGGACGCGGTCACCAGCGACAGCCCCACCTGGAAGCGGGTCGGCACCGGGACCCTCCCGAACCGCCCCGTCACGCAGTTCGCCGTCGACCGCTCGAACTGGCGCATCGCCTACGTCGCCTTCGGCGGCTTCAACTCCGCGACGCCCAAGCGCACCGGTCACGTGTTCGCCACGACCAACGGCGGGCAGAGCTGGAGGGACGTCAGCGCACAGCTGCCGGACGCACCGGTCAACTCGGTGCTGCTCGACCCGGCCGACGGGAAGACCCTCTACGTCGGCACCGACGTCGGGTCGTTCGTCAGCACGGACGGTGGCACCACCTGGTCGGTGCTCGGCAGCGGCATCCCCGGCAGCGCCGTGTGGCAGCTCGACGAGGACAGCACCAACGGGGTCCTCGCCGCCGGCACGCACGGACGTGGCGCGTGGACCCTGGCCACCGGGCCTGCCTCGCCGGCGCTGGTCATGCAGACCGCTGACAGCGGCGCTCCGGTGGGCCCGGGCACGGACCTGACCTACACGATCACCTTGCGCAACGTCGGGAACGCCGACGCCACCGGGGTGGCGCTGACGGTCCCGATGCCCGACCAGACGTCGTACTCGTCTGCGAGCGACGGCGGGGCCTTCGTCAAGGGCCGGGCTCGCTGGTCCGGCCTGACGGTTCCGGCCGGCGGCAGCAAGGTCGTGACGCTCGTGGTCAGGATCGCCGGCACGCTCACGAGCGGCACCACGGGCATCGTCCTAGACGGAGCGTCCGTCACGTCGACGCAGGGCGCCAGCACGACCAGCAGCCCGTACACGACGCCCATCGCACCGGCGCACGCACTGGCCCTCACGCCGGCCACCCAGACCGACGGCGGTCGCTCCGGCAGCACGGTCGACTACCCCGTCACGGTGCGCAACCTCGGTTACCTCGCGGACACCTACTCCCTGGGTGCCACGGGCAGCTGGAGCACCACGGTGCTGGATGCGACGTGCGCCACGGCGGCGCCGACGACCGGGACCGTGGCCCCCGGGGCTTCGGTGACCCGCTGCCTGCGGGTCACGATCCCTGCAGGGACCGCGGACGGCACCACGGTCACCTCGACGCTGCAGGCCACCTCGACCGCGGTGCCGTCGCTGACGGCCACGTCGTCGGCCGACACCATCGCGGTGGCGGTGGACACGCTGCTGGTCGACGGTGACGGCAACGCCCCCGACGTCTCGGGCTACTACGGCCGGGCGCTCACCGCGAGCGCCACGCCCTTCGCCACATGGGACCTCGCGGCCAAGCCCGACCTTCCCAAGGGGTACCTGACGGCGCACCACGTGGTCGTCTGGATGACGGGCAACAGCTACCCGGCGCCCATCACGCGCTACGAGCCCGCGCTCACCGCGCTGCTGCAGGGCGGCGGTCGGCTGCTGCTGTCCGGTCAGGACCTGCTCGACCAGTCCGCCGGCACGACCCCGTTCGTGCACGACTACCTGCACGTGAGCTGGGACGGCTCGGAGGCCCAGAACGACAAGCCCACGGCGTTCGTGGTCGGGCAGGCGGCCGATCCCGTGACGGCGGGCGCGGGCAAGGTGGCGATCGACCACAGCGTCCTCAACGCGGCGTACGAGGACCAGATCACGCCGATCGCGCCCGCGTCCACGGCCTTCGTCGACGACCAGGGTCAGCCGGACGCGCTCACCGTCGACACCTCGGGCTACAAGGTCGTGTTCCTCGCGTTCCCCTTCGAGGCCTACGGCTCCGACGCGGACCGGGCGGCCCTGATGAAGAGCGCGGTCACCTGGTTCAGCAGCTGAGCAGAGCGGTCCTGCTGTCGGCAAGCCGACAGCAGGACCGTCTCGCGCGGCCCGCCTGAGCCGTAGGCTTGCAGCCGTGAGCAACGCACCCATCGGCGTGTTCGACTCCGGCGTGGGTGGGCTGACGGTCGCACGGGCCCTGCTCGACCAGCTCCCGCACGAAGAGCTCCTGTACGTCGGTGACACCGCGCACGGGCCCTACGGGCCGCTCCCGATCGCCGAGGTGCGCCGGCACGCGCTCGCTGCGCTCGACGACCTGGTTGAGCGCGGCGTGAAGATGCTCGTGATCGCGTGCAACAGCGCGTCCTCGGCGTGCCTGCGGGACGCCCGGGAGCGCTACGACCTCCCGGTCGTGGAGGTGATCGCCCCAGCTGTCCGCCGGGCGGCCGCAGCGACCCGCAACGGCCGGGTGGGCCTGATCGCCACCGCGATGACGGTTGCGAGCGGCGCCTACGACGAGGCGTTCGCCGCGGCGCCGGACGTCGAGCTGACCAGCGCGGCGTGCCCGCGGTTCGTCGACTTCGTCGAGCGCGGCGTGACGACCGGGCGCCAGCTGCTCCAGCTCGCCACCCACTACCTCGAGCCGGTGCAGGCCGCGGGCGTCGACACCCTCGTGCTCGGGTGCACGCACTACCCGCTCCTCACCGGCATGATCAGCCTCGTCGTCGGTGAGGGGGTCACGCTCGTGAGCAGCGCGGAGGAGACCGCCAAGGACGTCTACCGGGTGCTGGTGCGCGAGGGCCTGGAGCGGCCCGAGGACGCCCCGCCGCCCCGGCACCGGTTCCTCGCCACCGGCGACCCGGAGCTGTTCGCGAAGGTCGGAAGAAGGTTCCTGGGCCCTGAGATCGGGAACGTCGGTCGCACCGATCCCGGCCAGGAGGTGCTGTGCAGCTGACCGTCCTCGGGTGCGCCGGGACCTTCCCGAGCCCCGACTCCCCGTGCTCGGGCTACCTCGTCGAGCACGACGGCTACCGACTGGTGGTCGACCTCGGCGCGGGTGCGCTGGGCAACCTGCAGCGGCACTGCGGCCTGCTCGACGTCGACGCGATCTACGTCACGCACCTGCACGCCGACCACTGCATCGACCTGGTCGCCTACTCCTACGCCCGCCGCTACCACCCGTCCGGCGTGCCGCCCCGGCTGCCCGTCTACGGACCGGCCGGCACCCGCGCACGGATCTGCGCGTCCTTCGAGGAGCCGCCGGTCGACGGGCTGCTCGAGGTCTTCGACTTCCGCGAGCGTGGTGCGGGCACGCTGCAGCTGGGGCCGTTCACGCTCACCGCCGCGGTGGTCAACCACCCGGTCGAGTGCCACGGGCTGCGCATCGAGGCGGGTGCCAAGGTGCTGACCTACAGTGGCGACACGGCCGTCAGCGACACCCTCGTCGAGCTCGCCCGCGACGCCGACGTGCTGCTGTGCGAGGCCTCCTGGCCGTCGATCCCGACGCCCCCGCCGGGCATCCACCTCACAGGGCGGGAGGCAGGCGAGCACGCGGCCCGGGCCGGTGCCAAGCGGCTGCTGCTCACCCACGTCATGCCGTTCCACGACCCGCAGGCCCTGCTCATCGAGGCCAAGGAGGTCTTCGACGGGCACCTGGAGGTCGTGCACGCGGGGACGACGTACAGCATCTGACTCTGCCGGCACCTGACTAGGGTGGCGGGCATGACCCGCGACGACGGCCGCAGCGCCGACCAGCTCCGCCAGGTGACCATGACCCGGGGGTGGCTCGACCACGCCGAGGGGTCCTGCCTCGTGGAGTTCGGCAAGACCCGGGTGCTCGTGGCGGTGTCCGCGACCGAGGGCGTGCCGCGGTGGCGCAAGGGGTCCGGGCTGGGGTGGATCACCGCCGAGTACGCCATGCTGCCGCGCGCCACGCACACCCGCTCCGACCGCGAGTCCGTGAAGGGCCGCCTCGGGGGTCGCACCCACGAGATCAGCCGGCTGGTGGGGCGCTCGCTGCGCGCGGCCGTCGACCTGTCGCTGCTGGGGGAGAACACCCTCGCCGTCGACTGCGACGTGCTGCAGGCCGACGGCGGGACCCGCACCGCGGCCATCACGGGTGCTTATGTCGCGCTCGCCGACGCAGCCGCGTACCTGGGCCGCGAGAAGGCCCTCGTGCGCTCGGTGGCCGCCGTCTCGGTGGGCATCGTCGACGGGGCCCCGCTGCTCGACCTGGCCTACACCGAGGACGTCCGCGCCGAGACCGACATGAACGTCGTCGCGACCGGTGACGGCGACATCATCGAGGTGCAGGGCACCGCCGAGGGCGCCCCGTTCTCGCGCACCGAGCTCGACGCGCTGCTCGACCTGGCGCTGTCCGGCTGCCGGCAGCTCACCGCGCTGCAGGAGGCCGTGCTCGCGCAGCCCCTCGCGTCGTGAGCGAGCCGGTGACGCGGGTCCTGCTGGCCACCCGCAACGCGGGCAAGGTCGCCGAGCTGCAGCGGATCCTCGCGCCGTACGGGCT
>JBAVRG010000140.1:0-5240 GCA_049694795.1 Mycobacteriales bacterium | reverse complement strand
CCCGTCGGACGCAGCTCGGCCGGGACGACCGGGGGCGGCGCCATCCGCAGCACCGTGCCGTAGGCGACGCCGGGGCTGACGCCCAGCCCGTCGAGCTCGTCCGCCATGGCTCAGGCCTCCGCGCTGTCGTGGTCGGTCGCGAGCACCTCGACGAGCGCGTCGAGGGCGGCGTCGGCGCCGTCCCCGTCGGCGCTGATCACGACCTCGTCGCCACCTCGGGCGTCGAGGGCCAGGACCGACAGGATGCTGCGGGCGTTGACGGGATCACCGCCGTCCTTGGCGATCATCACCTGCACGGGGGCGGCCGCCGCCGCCTGGACGAACAGGGCGGCAGGCCTCGCGTGCAGGCCGACCTTCGAACCGATCACGACGCGACGCTCGGTCATCTCTGTCCCTCTCAGACGGTGGCGGTGACGGTGGCCGGGGTGGCGGAGGTCGTCTCGCCGGGCAGCGTGATGACCCGGCGCCCTGCCGTCTTCAGGGCGATGACCCAGCCGGTGCTGACGAGCACCCCGGCGGCGATGGCCACGAGGTACAGACCGGGCTTGCCGACCAGGCCGACGACCCAGATGCCCCCGTGCGGCGCGAGCGAGGTCGCGTGGAAGGCCATGGACAGGGCTCCCGTGATGGCGCTGCCGGCCATCAGGGACGGGATGACCCGGAGCGGGTCGGCTGCGGCGAAGGGGATCGCGCCCTCGGTGATGAACGAGGCACCCAGCAGCCAGCCGGCCTCACCGGCCTTGCGCTCGGCGTCGGTGAACAGCCTGGGCCGCAGCACGGTGGCGAGCGCCATCGCGATCGGCGGCGTCATGCCGGCTGCCATCACCGCGGCCATGACCTCGACGTTGCCGCTGGACAGCCCGGCGAGCCCGAAGGTGTAGGCGACCTTGTTGACCGGGCCGCCCATGTCGAAGGCCATCATGAGCCCGAGCACGAGCCCGAGGACGATCGCGTTGCCGCCCTTGAGGTCGTTGAGGGCGGACGTGAGGTGCGTCTGCGCCGACGTGATGGGCTTGCCGACGACCAGGGTCATCACGAGGCCGACCACCACGACGGACACCAGTGGGATGACGACCACCGGCATGACACCCACGAGCGCCTTGGGCACGTGCACCTTCTTGAGCCAGAGCACGACGGCGCCGGCGAGCAGGCCGCCGACGAGACCGCCGAGGAAGCCGGCCCCGATCGAGCTGGCGATGATGCCGGCGACGATGCCGGGCACGAGACCGAGGCGGTCGGCCATCGCGTAGGCGATGAAGCCCGACAGCGCCGGGACGAGCATGAAGAACGCGAGCTTGCCCAGGAGGAACAGCAGCCCGGCGTAGCCGGCGGCGTGCACGACGTCGTCCACGTTGAAGTGGTCGAGGGGGCTGCCACCGGCGAAGGCGCCCTTGTAGGTCACGCCGTGGAAGGTGCCGCCGTAGACCTTGTTGGCGACCTCGGCGCCGCCGAGCATGAAGCCGAGGGCGATGAGGATGCCGCCCGCTGCGACGAACGGGATCATGTAGCTGACACCGGTCATCAGCCACTGCCGCAGCTGGGTGCCGAACCCGGGCTGCGGGACGGCAGCGGCGGCCACCGGGGCGGCAGGTCGCTGCTCCGCCGGCCGGGTCGCTGCCTGGGTGACGGCCTGCGTGGCCTCGGCGAGCAGACCGGTCGGGTCGTTGATGGCGCGCTTCACACCCGCCTGCACCTGCGGCAGGTGCGCGAAGCGCTCCCTGCCCCGGACCTCGACGTCGGCCGCGAAGATGGCGACGTCGGCCTCTGCGAGCTGCTGCTCGGTGAAGGCCTCGGCGCCCGCGGCACCCTGCGTCTCGACGTGGATCTCATGGCCTGCGGCCTTGGCGGCCTGCTCGAGCGACTCGGCGGCCATGTACGTGTGAGCGATGCCCGTGGGGCAGCTCGTGACGGCGACGATCTTCACTGTCCCAGAACCTCCGTGTTGATCAGGTCCACCACGGCCTGGGGGTCCGCGGCGGTGCTGAGCGAGTCCTTGAAGGACTGGTGGACGAGCTTGCGGGCCAGCTTGGCCAGAACGGTCATGTGCTCCGCTCCCCCGCCCTCCGGCGCGGCGATGAGGAACACCAGGTGCGCCGGCCCGTCGGGCGCGCCGTAGTCGACGCCCTCGGCACTGCGGCCGAAGCCGAGCGTCGGGACCGTCACGTGCGCCGACCGGCAGTGCGGGATCGCGATCCCGCCCTCCAGCCCGGTGGGCATCTGCTGCTCGCGGGCCCGAACGTCGGCGAGGAACCCGTCGAGGTTCGTGACCCGGCCGGCTGCCACGAGCAGCTCGGCGAGGTGGCGGGTGGCGTCGGCCCGGTCGCCGGCCTTGAGGTCCAGGTCGACGTGCTGGGCGGTGATCAGTTCGGTCACGCTCACTGTCCTTTCAGGTCGCGTTCGGTGGGCACCACGTCGGAGAGCAGTACGGCGGAGCGGTCGAGGTCCTCGGGAGCGGGCATCCGGCTCCCCGGCAGGCGTACGGCGGCGGCCCCGAAGGCAAGTGCCTCGGCCAGCGCCGCGGCTCCCGAGCCTCCCCCTGCGAGGAAGCCGGCGAGAGTGGCGTCTCCCGCACCGACGGCCGAGACCGGGGAGTCGACGGGCGCTTCGCCGTACCAGGCGCCGGTGGCGTCGACGAGGACTGCACCGTCGGCTCCGAGGCTGGCGAGCACGGCCCTGGCACCGCGGGCGAGCAGGCTGCGCGCGGCGGTCACCGCCTCGCCGACGGTGGTGACCGGCAGGCCGGAGACCTCGGCCAGCTCCTCGCGGTTGGGCTTCACGAGATCGGGACCGGCGGCCAGCGCGGCGTCGAACGGCGCGCCGCTGGTGTCGACCACGACGCGGCTCGGAAGCCGCCGGAGCAGCCGGGCGTAGAGGTCCGCGGGACAGCCTGGGGGCAGGCTGCCCGAGAGCACGACCCAGTCGGCTCCGTCGGCCGCGGCCGCGGTGGCGGTGATGACGGCCTCGACCTCGGCGTCGCTCAGCGCGGGGCCTGGCTCGTTGAGCTTGGTGACGGTGCCGTCGGGCTCGACCACGCTGACGTTGGCGCGGACGTCACCGGCGACGTGCACGGGCACCACGTGGATGCCGGCGGGCAGCAGCAGCTCGACGAGCTGGTCGCCGACCGCGCCGCCGATCGGCAGCACGGCGCAGGTGGCGATGCCGTGCGCGGCCAGGGCGCGGCTCACGTTGACGCCCTTGCCGCCCGGGTCGACGCGGGCGCCGCTGGCCCGCAGGACGGCGCCTCGGACCAGCGCATCGACCTCGACGGTCCGGTCGACCGACGGATTGGGGGTGAGGGTGACGATCACGCCAGCACCACCCGGGGTCCGGCAGCCTCGAGGTCGGCCGCGAGCCGCGGGTCGATCGCGTTGTCGACGACGAGGGTCTCGACGTCGTCGATCCCGGCGAACCGGGCGAACTGGTCGTCACCGACCTTGGTCGCGTCGGCAAGCACGACGGCGCGACGGGCGGCGGAGACCATGGCACGCTTGACGGCGGCCTCGGCAGGGTCGGCGGTCGTGAAGCCGCGCTGGACGCTCACGCCGTTGGCGCCCAGGAAGGCGACGTCGACGCAGAGGTTCGCCAGGCCGTCGATGGCGACCTGGTCGACGGTCGCCAGGGTGCGCGGCCGCACGCGGCCGCCCAGCAGGTGCACCGTGAGGTCGGTGCGCGCCGCCAGCGTCATCGCGATGGGCAGGGCGTTGGTCACCACCGTGAGGTCGCGGCCCACCGGCAGCAGCTCCGCGAGCTGGCCCGTGGTGGTGCCGGCGTCGAGCAGCACGGTGCTGGCGCCCTCCAGCTCCTGCAGCGCCGCCTGGGCGATCCTGCGCTTCTCCGTCGTCTGCGCCGCGGCGCGGACCGCCAGCGCGGGCTCGTGCCGCAGCCGCTCGGCGGGGATGGCGCCGCCGTGCACCCGACGCAGGACGCCGGCACGCTCCAGCGCGGTCAGGTCCCGCCGCACCGTCTCGAGGCTGACGGCGAAGCTGACGGCGAGCTCGGCCACGTCCACGCGCCCCTGGGCCCGTGCCTGCCGGGCGATCTCACCCTGGCGCTCTTCCGCGTACATCTGTGGTTTCACTCCCGTTCTGCTGCCCGTTCCTGCATGTTGCTGCCCGGTTGTGCCCGTGTCAAGGACTTCCTGTGGGACGGGTCACAGGCAGCTCAGCCGCGACGTCCGCTCGGGCGGACCCGCCTGCGCGGCGGAGGAACCGGGGAGAGCGCGGGAGGGAGGGAAGGGCCGTCAGCCGCGGACGACGAGGCGGTAGCCGCAGTCGAACGCCTCGCTGCCCAGCAGGTCCGCGTGCCGCTCGGCCCAGGCTCCGCTGTCCAGGTCGGCCGCCAACCGCCGTACCGCGGCGTCCACGAGCTGCTGGTCGAGCAGCGCCAGCGCGCTGATGGACGCCCGCACCGCCGGCACGAGGAACGCCTCCGGACGGCGCCAGTAGGCGGCGAAGAACCCGTCGGTGCAGTCCCAGGGCACGGGCACCGGCAGCACCTGCGCGTCCGGCCAGGCCTCCGTCACCGCGGCGACGGCAGCGAGGGACGCCTCACGCTCGGCCGCCTCGGGCAGGTACTCGGCGAGGAACCAGAAGCGCTCGGCGGTGACCGCCTGGTCCCAGGTCAGCACCACCTGCCGCCGCGAGACCCGGGCCATCTCCGCGAGGCCGGTCGCCGCGTCGCTCCAGTGGTGAGTCGTGAGGACGGCGAGCGCGGCGTCGAACGCGAGGTCGGCGAACGGCAGCGCCTCGGCCCGGGCCTGTACGGCGGGAGCGGCCCCCACCGGCCGCTGCGCCAGCATGACGGCGGACGGCTCGACCGCCGCGACGGTGCCCGCCGGCTCGTAGGACCCGGTGCCCGCGCCGATGTTGACGACCGTGCGTGCGTCACCGAGGGCGGCGAGCAGGTGCGCCGCGATGCGCGGGTCGGGCACCCTGAGGTCGGCGTACCCGACCCCTATCCGGTCGTAGACGGCGGTCACACCTCGGACGTCAGACGTTGAAGCCCAAGGCGCGCAGCTGCTCGCGACCGTCGTCGGTGATCTTGTCCGGGCCCCACGGCGGCATCCAGACCCAGTTGATGCGCACGTCGTTGACCAGCGGTCCGAGCGCCGAGCGGGTCTGGTCCTCGATGACGTCGGTCAGCGGGCAGGCCGCGGACGTCAGCGTCATGTCCAGCGTGACCGTGACGTCCTCGTGCACCTGGGCGCCGTAGACCAGGCCGAGGTCGACGACGTTGATGCC
>JBAVRG010000139.1:0-1662 GCA_049694795.1 Mycobacteriales bacterium | reverse complement strand
CCCCTGGTCCCGGCCCGGGCACGGACCGGTCCGCCGCTGGAGGCCTCGCTGGGCCCGCCCCCCGGGCCCTTCGACGACCCGGTCCCGACCCGGCACGCCGCGCCCGCCGACCGGTACGCCTTCCTGGTCGGCGTGACCCGCTACCGCAAGCCGACGCACGACACCATCGCCGGCGCGAACGACGTCGCGTTCATCCGCGCGTCCCTGCTCGCCGCCGGCTGGCTGCCGCAGAACATCCGCATGGTCACCAACGAGCAGGCGACCGGCAGCGCGGTGCGTGCCGGACTTGACTGGCTCGCGGCGAGGAGCACGCCCGGCACGTTCACGCTGTTCCACTTCTCAGGGCACGTGAAGCAGGCCGGTGGTCACGAGAAGCTGTGGCCGTACGACCGGGCCTTCGTGCCCGACACCGACGTGGCCGCGGTGCTCGGGCGGGGCACCGGCAAGCTGTGGGTCGACATCGCGGGCTGCGAGTCGGGCGGCTTCATGGAGGACCTGCCCAGCAGCCGGGTGCTGGTGTCGACCAGCTCGAAGTCCACGCAGAAGTCGTACGAGTACCCGGCGTGGGGCGAGTCCGTGTGGGCCGGCCTGGTGTGGGACCTCGGGCTCGGGCAGGGCCAGGCCGACGCGAACGGCAACGGCATCACGACGGTCGGCGAGGCGCTCCGGTACGCCGGCTACTACGCCCAGGCCGTGACGCTGCGCCAGCGGCCGTACGGGCGGCAGACCCCGCAGGTCGCGGGTGACCCGGTGCGGGGCTGGACCCTCGCCGACCCGCCGGCCTGACCCCCGGCCCTCCCCGCTGCGTCTGTTGCGGTCCCGTCACATTACCTGCCCGGCTCAGGCAGGAAACAGCAGCGCGACGGCGAACAGGTCGTGAGCACGATCACGTGCCAGCCACTGGGGAGGACGAGGTGCGCGCAGCGCAGGCAGCGAGCCGGGTGGGTGCGGTCGTGGTGCTCACGACCTGCCTCGGCACCGGCCTGCTCGGCGTCCCCGCTTTCGCCACGCCCGCGACCGGGACCGCCACCCCGCCCGCGGTGACGACGAACTGGTACTGGGCGGAGACCACCCCGAACGTGCAGGGCAACACGCTGCCGGCCGGGGCGCCGGCGCAGGCGTCCGGGGTGCCGGACGGCGACCTCGGCGTGGGCTACACCACGGACGTCGACAAGGTCGCCGCGGTGGCGTTCGACCTCGGTTCGGTCCCGCTCGGCTCCACCTTCAGCCGCTTCACCGTGACGGTGCCGCTCGACAGCGCGGCGACGCAGGTGGCGAACGGCAACCCCGACCTCTCCGCGTGCGAGGCGATCGACAGCTTCACGGGCGCTGCCGGCCCGACCGACTACGCCCAGGCCCCGCCGATCTCGACGCCCTCGTGCGTGAAGGGCACGTTCAAGGCGTCCGTCGGCAAGGCGGGCGGCTACGTCTTCGAGCTCGCCGCGGTCGCCAACGACTGGTCGGGTGGCGCCCCCGCCAACGGGATCGTGCTGCGGCCCACGACGGACGGCGCCACCGCGCCCCAGCCGTTCTCGCTCTCGCTGCTCGGCAAGAACGACATCAGCACCGACGCTGCCTACACGACGCCGGAGACCCCCGTCGTCGCCCCGCCGGCCGCCGCGCAGCCGCCCGCGGCCGCGCCGCCTCCGGTGCTGCCTGGCG
>JBAVRG010000138.1:0-2590 GCA_049694795.1 Mycobacteriales bacterium | reverse complement strand
CTCCAGACCGGCGGGGCCGCCGCCGACCACGAGCACCGGCCGACCCGCCACCGGCGCGGCGCGCGGGTCGGGATCGGTGGTCTCGTGGCCGCTGCGCGGCTCGCCGATGCACGACACCAACGGGTTGCGGGCGTCCCGCACCCGGCAGGCCTGGTTGCACAGCACGCACGGCCGCGGGGTGGTGCCGGCCCGCAGGTGCGCGACGAGCGCCGGCTCGGCGATCTGCGCACGCGTCATCTCGACGAAATCGGCCACCCCGTCTGCCAGCGCCGCCTCGGCGACGGCGCCGGTCACGACCGACCCCTGCAGCACCACGGGGAACGGCGCGACTGCCTTGACCTGCCGGCACAGCGCGGTGTTGAAGCCCTCGGGCTGGTGCGCGTCCGGCCGGTACGCCGACCCGGCGTAGGGACCGGCGCGCACCACCACGAGCAGGTCGACGTCGAGCTGGGGGACGAGCGCCACCGCGTGCTCCGGGGTGACACCGGCCCAGGGCGCGAGCTCGTCACAGGACAGCCGGAGCGACAGCAACGCGTCGGGCCCGATCGCCCCCCGTACGGCGTCCAGCACCTCGCGCAGGAGCCGCGCCTTGTCCTCGCCGTAGGCATCGGTGCGCTGGTTGGTGATCCCGGACAGGAACTGCCGCAGGATCGACCGGTCCCCGGCCTCGACCTCGACGCCGGCGCAGCCGGAGGCCACCGCCAGCGCCGCGGAGGAGGCGAAACCGGCGACCAGCTGGTCGATCTCGCGCTGCTCCATGACCTGCGGCAGCTCGCGGCTCACCGCGTCGGCCACCGCGGAGGGCGCCCACAGCGCCTGCTGCGAGTAGGCCGAGGACCCCTGCCCACCGGTGTGCCCGAGCGAGGCCACCACCAGGGCCGGACCGCAGGCGTCGACGACCGCCCGCCAGCCGGGGCCGCACTCGGGAGCCAGCGGCGCGCGCTCATAGGGCCAGTCGCCGGCGTGCACCGACGCGGTCTCGGTGACGACGACGCCGGCGCCGCCGGCGGCCCGCGCGGCGTAGTAGGCGACGTGCCGGTCCGACAGCGCCCGGCCCCGGCCGAGGTTGGTCTCGTGCGGACCGAACAGCACCCGGGAGGGAGCGGTCCGACCGGCCACGTCGAGCGGGGAGGTGAGCAGCATCAGACGGCCAGCCCGGCGAGCGGGTTCTCCTCGCAGGCACTCACCGGGCGGCGCCCGATCGAGACCGGCACCGGCCCGCCGCGGACCCCGCCGCGGTGCGAGTGGTCGCCGCTCGGCTTCGGGGCGGAGCTCACGCCGGCCAGGGCGAGCTCGCCGTACCCCTGGACGCACTCGGGGTCCGGGCCGTCCAGGGGCAGGCCGGTGAAGAACTTCGCGGCCATGCAGCCGCCCTGGCAGGAGTCGTAGTGCTGGCAGGACGCGCAGGCGCCGCCGGTCTGCGGCTGGCGCAGCTCGGTGAACAGCTCCGAGGACCGCCACACCTGCGCGAAGCCGCCGGGGGAGCGGACGTTGCCGGCGAGGAACTCCTCGTGGATCGCGAACGGGCAGGCGTAGACGTCGCCGACGGGGTCGATGAGGCAGACCACCCGACCCGCGCCGCAGAGGTTGAGGCCAGGGAGGGCCGACCCGAACGCGGACAGGTGGAAGAAGGAGTCGCCGGTGAGGACGTTCTCGCCGTGGGCGACGAGCCAGTCGTAGAGCTCGCGCTGCTGCGCCATGGTCGGGTGCAGCTCGTCCCACACGTCCGCGCCGCGGCCCGACGGCCGGAGCCGGGTGAGCCGCAGCGTCGCGCCGAAGCGGTCGGCGAGGGCCTTGAACTCGTCGAGCTGCCCGATGTTCTGCCGGGTGCAGACGACGCTGATCTTGGAGTCGCGGAAGCCGGCGTCCTGCAGGTGGCCGAGCGCCGCGAGCGCCATGTCGAAGGACCCGGTGCCGCGCACCGCGTCGTTGACCTCCGCGGTCGCCCCGTCGAGCGAGATCTGCACGTCCACGTAGTCCGACGCGGCCAGCCGGTCCGCGACGGCGCGGTCGATGCGCACGCCGTTGGTGGAGAACTTCACGCCGACCTGGTGCGCGGTGGCGTAGTCGACCAGCTCCCAGAAGTCCGACCTGACGGTCGGCTCGCCGCCGCCGATGTTCACGTAGAACACCTGCATCCGCTGCAGCTCGTCGATGACCGCCTTGCACTCCTCGGTCGACAGCTCGCGCGGGTCGCGCCGCCCTGACGACGACAGGCAGTGCAGGCACGCCAGGTTGCAGGCGTACGTGAGCTCCCACGTCAGGCAGATCGGCGCGTCGAGCCCGGTGGCGAAGTGGTCCACGAGCTTCATTCCGGGGTCCCCTCGGAGGCGTGAGCGGAGCGAGCGGCTTCGTGGGGTGGGGTGAGCATCCCGGTCTTCTCGAGGGTGGTGAGGGCGGTCCGGAAGGCGGGTCGCTCCTCGGCGGGTACGGCGGCCAGCGCGTCCTCGACCGAGGTGGCCCCGTCCAGTCGCTGGACGACGTCGAGCAGCCGGCGGTCCTTCAGGAACGACAGCCGGCGCGTGCCGAAGTGGTAGAGCAGGGCGCCGAACGGCTCGGGCCGGACGGAGACCTGCGGGTGCAGGCGCAG
>JBAVRG010000137.1:0-4836 GCA_049694795.1 Mycobacteriales bacterium | reverse complement strand
CGCGCCGGACGTCGGCGCCGAGGGCCTGCAGCGACTCCACGAAGCCCTCGTAGCCACGGTCGATGTGGTGCACCTCGTGCACCTCGGTCACGCCCTCCGCCACCAGCCCGGCGAGCACCAGCGCCGCGCCGGCCCTGATGTCGTGGGCGGTCACCGGGGCCCCGGACAGCTGCTCACGGCCCCGCACCACCGCGTGGTGCCCGTCGGTGCGCACGTCCGCCCCGAGCCGGGTCAGCTCGTTGACGAACATCCAGCGCGCCTCGAAGACGTTCTCAGTGATCATCGCGGTGCCCTCGGCGACCGCGTTGAGGGTGAGGATCATCGGCTGCAGGTCCGTTGGGAAGCCCGGGTACGGCAGCGTCACGACGTCGACGGAGCGCGGCCTGCGGTCCATGCTCACCCGGAACCCGTCCGCCCCCGCATCGACCACGGCCCCTGCGCTCACGAGCTTGTCGAGCGCGACCTCGAGGTGGTCGGCGCGGCCGCCGCGGACCAGCACGTCGCCGCGGGTGAGGCAGGCAGCCATCGCCCACGTGCCGGCGACGATGCGGTCCGGCAGGGTCGCGTGCGTGGTGGGCGTGAGCACGTCGACCCCCTCGATCTCGAGGGTGGAGGACCCGATCCCCGAGATGCGGGCGCCCATGGACACCAGGAACTCGCAGAGGTCGACGATGTCCGGCTCGCGGGCCGCGTTGTCGATGGTCGTCGTGCCCTTGGCCAGGACCGCCGCCAGCAGCACCGTCTCGGTCGCGCCGACGCTCGGGAAGTCCAGCCACACCTGGGCGCCGTGCAGCTGCGCGGCCTGCGCGATCAGGTAGCCGTGCTCGATCCCGGCGCTCGCCCCGAGCTTCTCCAGCCCGGCGACGTGCATGTCCAGCCCACGGGAGCCGATGGCGTCGCCCCCGGGCAGCGCCACCTTGGCCTCCCCGCAGCGCGCGAGCAGCGGCCCGAGCACCGTGATCGAGGCGCGCATCCGCCGTACCAGGTCGTAGTCGGCCTCGTGTCCCGGCCGCTCGGGGACGTCGATCGTGACGGTGCTGCGGTGCCGCTCGACGGTGCAGCCCAGTCGCCGCAGCAGCTCGCTCATGATCTCGACGTCGAGGATGTCCGGGACCTCGGTGAGCGTGGTGGTGCCCTCGGCCAGCAGGGAGGCGGCCATCAGCTTCAGCACGCTGTTCTTGGCGCCGGTCACCTGCACCTCACCGGCCAGACGCGCGCCACCGACCACCACGAACCTGTCCATGCGCTCGACTCTAGGCGTCCGCCTTCCCGTCGCCAGGCGCGTCGCGTGCCGGCCTGGGACCTAGGCTGCGGGACATGTCCGTCCACCTCACGCGCATCTACACCAAGACCGGCGACGACGGCACCACGGCGCTCGGCGACATGAGCCGGGTGCGCAAGACCGACGCCCGGCTCGCCGCCTACGCCGACGTCGACGAGGCCAACAGCTCGATCGGCGTCGCGATCGCCCTCGGCGAGCTCCCCGAGGACGTCGCCACGCTGCTGCGACGGGTGCAGAACGACCTGTTCGACGTGGGCGCCGACCTGTGCACCCCCGTCGACCCGGACCCCGCGTACCCGCCGCTGCGGGTGCTGCCCGAGTACACCGGGCGCCTCGAGGAGGCCTGCGACACCTACAACGCCCGGCTCGCGAAGCTCTCCAGCTTCATCCTTCCTGGCGGTACGGCGGGAGCCGCCCTCCTGCACGTCGCGCGCACCGTCGTGCGCCGGGCGGAGCGGACGGTCTGGGCTCTGCTCGAGGCCGACCCGGACCGCACGAGCAAGGAGCCGGCGCTGTACCTCAACCGGCTCTCGGACCTGCTGTTCATCCTGTCGCGCGTGGCCAACCCCGACGGCGACGTGCTCTGGAAGCCGGGCGGAGAGCGCTGAGGTGAGGCACGGCCTGTTCCTGCCCGTCTTCGACGAGCTGGCCGACCCGCGCGTCGTCGCGAGGCTGGCCGCCGAGGCCGAGGAGGCCGGGTGGGACGGCGTCTTCGTCTGGGACCACATCGCCTACCGGGCGCCGGTGGTGGCGGTCGCCGAGCCGTGGGTCACGCTGGCCGCGATGGCCTGCGCCACCGAGGCCGTCCGCCTGGGCCCGATGATCACACCGGTGCCTCGGCGGCGACCGGTCAAGCTGGCCCGCGAGGTCGCGGCGCTCGACCAGCTCTCCGGTGGCCGGGTGGTCCTCGGCGTCGGGATCGGCGGCGACGGCGCCGGTGAGCTCACGGCGACCGGCGAGGAGCTCGACGACCGGGTCCGCGGCGCGATGCTCGACGAGGCCCTCGGCCTGCTCACCCAGGCCTGGACCGGGCAGGAGCTGCACCACCGCGGTGACCACTACGTCGCCGACGGCCTCGCGGTGCTCCCGACCCCGGTGCAGGAGCACCTGCCGGTGTGGGTCGCGGTCCGCTACGGCCGCCCGAAGCCGCTGCTGCGAGCCGCTCGCTTCGACGGCGTCTTCCCGATCGAGATCGACTCCCCCGACAAGCTGGCCGAGACGCTCGCGCAGCTCGAGCGACCGACGGACCGGCCGTTCGACGTGGCCGTCGGAGCGCAGGACGACACCGACCCCCGGCCCTATGCCGACGTCGGCGCCACCTGGTGGATGCGGGGCTTCTCGCCGTACGGGATCACCGAGCGCGACGTGCGGGCGGTGCTGCGCGCGGGGCCTCAGGCCGACCGGCGGGCGTAGAGGGACAGCAGCGTCTCGGCGGTCTCGGCGGCGTCGACCAGCTCGGAGCTCACGAACGGGTAGGCGGTCGACGCGCGGTAGCCCGGCAGGGTCTCCTCCAGGTCCTCCTCGCCGGGGTGCTCGAAGCCCATGGACCAGTCGCCGAACAACCGGTGCAGCGTGCTCTCGTCACGCAGCACCCGCAGGGCGGTGTGCCGGTCGTCGGCCCGGATGCGCTCCCAGACCTTCGCGACGGCGGCCTCGTCGCCCTCGATGAGCTGCAGGAAGCTGCGCGCGGCGTAGACCAGCATGCCGGTGACCCCGAGGTCCAGGTTGACCCCGCGGGCACGCTCGAGCAGCTCGAGCAGCTCCTCGTCGCCGAAGTCGTGGACAGCCCTGCTGGCGTAGATCAGTGTCCGCACGCGGCGCACGGTACTCAGTGCGGCAGGGTCGCGCCGGGGGGGCGGGCCTCCAGCCAGGCCAGGAAGCCGGTCATCGCAGAGGCGTCCAGCGCGATCTCGACCGGGCCGGTGGTCGCGACGAGCTCGACCACCTCAACGCCCTTGAGCAGCGCGAGGGACTCCGGTCCCTTCGGTGCGCGCCGGGCGCGCACCTGCAGGTCACGGCGCGACAGCGTGCGGCGCGGCCGCGGGCTGAGGCTGAAGACGCGGAACCACTGCAGGTCGTCACCGACGAAACGACCGACGCCGAGCACCCAGCCGCGGCCCTGGCTGCGCGGCTTCAGGCGGAGCGACACCTCGATGGCACCGCCGGACCGGGACAGGAACCTGCGGCGCACCGCGATGGCAGCCAGCGGGACGGCCACGAGGAGCACGAGCCCGAGGACGACCTCTGCTGGCAGCACGGGGGCGAGGTGCAGGTAGCCGCGGGCGTCAGGCCGGTACGGACTCGCCGGGGAGGGTCGCGGACTCCGCGAGGATGGTCACACCCTCGTGGGTCACCGACAGGAAGCCCCCCGACACGTTGACGGCCAGCTCGCTGCCGCCCTGCTGCTGGATCCGGACGTCG
The DNA here is from genome assembly GCA_049694795.1 of Mycobacteriales bacterium. Lineage (GTDB taxonomy): Bacteria > Actinomycetota > Actinomycetes > Mycobacteriales > SCTD01 > RYN-111. Next base: position 1,133 of record JBAVRG010000137.1, on the reverse strand, counting down.
TGACCCTCGGCCAGCTGTCCGAGCAGCGGCGCGTGCCCGGGCAGGATGCCGATCTCGCCCTCGGTGGTGCGGGCCACGACCGAGTCGGCGTCGCCGCTCCAGACCTCGCGCTCGACCGAGACCAGCTCGACGTGCAGCGCCACGGGGATCCTCCAGCAGGGTTGTTCTACGCGGTCGGCAGATCCTACCGGTTGAGGCGCTCGCGCAGAGAGGCGGCTGCCGCGCGCACCTGCTCCTCCGAGGCCGGCGGGAGGACCTCGAACCACTCGACGAGCGTGGACCCCAGCAGGTCGCGGTAGCCGTGCGGCCGCGGGAAGAACCACTGGTGCAGGTGCGCTCCCCCGTCGTTCCAGAGGTGGCTGTGCACCCGCGCGGTCGGCGCCCCGCGGAACCCGGGCAGTCCCTCCATCGCAGCAGTGATGCGCGCCACCATCGGGCCGTACGTCGCGAGCTCCGCCGCGTTGAGCCCGTGCACCCCGTCGGCGTGCCGCAGCGGCTGCATCATGCAGGCCCCCGGGAACGGCCCCTCCTTCAGCACGAACACCCGCCACAGGTCGTCGCGGTAGACCTCGCGCTCGTCGGGGACCGCGCCGCACGCGTCGCAGTCGGCCGGGTCCTCCCCGTGCCGCGGCTCCTCGACCTCCACGGGGGGCCGCAGCTCCCGGACCTCGGCAGTGCCCTCGTCCACGCCGACCCACGGGTGCCTCTGGTCCATGCCCCCATCCTTGCGCAACGTCACGACCTGCGGGTACGACGAGAGCCGGTCACCTCGCGGAGGTGACCGGCTCTCGTCGTACGGGGACCTAGGAGCTGAGCTTCTTGGCGTTGGCCTCGACGTCGTCGAGACCACCGCAGAGGAAGAACGCCTGCTCCGGGATGTGGTCGTACTCGCCCTGGGTGAGCTTCTTGAACGCGTCGATCGTCTCGTCGAGCGGGACGAACTTGCCGGGCTGGCCGGTGAACTGCTCGGCCACGAAGAACGGCTGGCTCAGGAAGCGCTGGATGCGGCGGGCCCGGTTGACGAGGACCTTGTCCTCCTCGGAGAGCTCGTCGATGCCGAGGATGGCGATGATGTCCTGCAGCTCCTTGTACTTCTGCAGGATGCGCTGCACCTCGCGCGCGGTGTTGTAGTG
>JBAVRG010000136.1:0-1686 GCA_049694795.1 Mycobacteriales bacterium | reverse complement strand
TGTGGTTCGGGGCGTTCGCCCTCTCACGCCGACTGCACCTGACCTACCCGCGCACCACCGCGTTGTCGTTCTCCGCCGCGTCCAACGACTTCGAGCTCGCGATCGCCGTCGCCATCGGGGTCTTCGGGGTCACCTCCGGCCAGGCGCTCGCGGGCGTCGTCGGTCCCCTGATCGAGGTGCCGGTTCTCGTGGGTCTGGTGTACGTCTCGCTGTGGCTGCGCCGCCGCCTCTCCTGGGCGCCCGAGACGAGATGACCCACCCTGCCGACTGGAGCCGGCCGGGCAGACGAACCGGAACGACGCAGCGAGTTGCTGCACCACGACCCGCGCCAGTACGGCACCGTCTGCAACACCCTCGTCGCGCAGGAATGACGTCAGCGCCTTCCAGCGATCCGAGGGCAGTCACGAGTCTGTCGAGCTGTGCCCGGGTCTGGGACATGTCCCAGGAGGCCCCCTGCACTCACAAGATCCAGGGCGCTCCGCCTGTCCCGACAGCTCGTGAGGTTGGACATCGCCGGTCCGGGCCAGGTGAGAGAGCCGGGCGGTCGGGCCGAACCGACGACCTACCGCCAGAGTGGGGTCCGGGGACCTTCTTGATCCGACGTAGGACACCACGGACCGTCAAACGGGCTGCCGGTTTGCGTGGTGCTGTTGATGGCCGGGCGCCGAACCGTGCGGCGACTAGACCGGAGGGCGCACTGCCCCTAGTGCCGCCTGTAGCTCGTCGTCCTCAGACGATTCAGTGCCCAACGACACCCTGGCCTCAGCGAGGTAGCGGTGGGGCATCTGCCGCTGCCGTTGCAGAGGACGGGACTCCCCCGTCAGGACCTCGACGGCGGCCAGCGACAGGAGCCGTTCGACGAGCGAGTCCTGAGTCCCGAGGTCGGGCTCCGCAGCTCGGACGAAGATCCTCTGCAGGACCTCCGCGGGACAGTCCAGCACCTGCTTGGCGACGACCTTCTCGCCGTACATCCACAGCGCTTCTGCCAGAGCCGCCCGGCTCGTCACTATCATCTCGTTCTCCCCTTGGCGGACGATCAGGCCATTCTCCTCACGCTCGCCACCCACCCGGCCAACGACGCCGCGATCCACTCTGCCCATGCGATGAGATCTTCCTCATCCAGGTAGAGCAGTAGTGGATCTCCACCCACGATGAGCTGAGTTCGCTTGTCGCGCCGCTCTGCGAGATAGGCCGTCGTCATGGGGTCGAGCGCTGCGGCCAGCTCCGCCGAGATCGGTGCCAGCTTGTCACGCACCTGGTTGTTGCGTTGCACGATGAAGTGCTCGTCCGGCGGATTCGTCACCTCCAGGAGACCATCCCGCAGCCGAGAGTCAGGGGAGCTCGGATCGCCGTGCATCCCGAAGGAGAGCAGCAGGAACGAGCCGGCCTCAGGGAGAACGCTGCCACGGTCGAACTGCCACGCGAGCTCAACAGGCTGCGTACGGCTCTGTGCACTGTCGGCCGTCACGACCCAGTCAGCTGCGATGCGTGCGGAGAGCTGCCGGCGGAAGAAGCGCTTCGCCTGCGATGCGTTCATCCGCGTTTCCACTGTCCACTTGGCCGGAGATGGCCCCTCACCGACCTGCGGTGACAGGAGAGCCGGCGGTCGGGTTCGAACCGACGACCTACCGCTTACAAGGCGGTTGCGCTACCACTGCGCCACGCCGGCCTGAGCGTGCGCCGCCC
>JBAVRG010000135.1:0-14540 GCA_049694795.1 Mycobacteriales bacterium | reverse complement strand
CCCCGGGAACGAGGTGCCGACAGGAGCTGAGTCGATGGCCGTCATCTGACGGTTCCTCCCTACGCCGGTGCGAGCCGGATCAGGTGCGAACGGTCAGCGGCCGGTCCTGCCGCCCTCTCAGCCTCGGATCGCGAGGCTCCCGCGGGTCGGCTCTGACACTAGCCGCACCGGTCAGCCCTGACACCTTCCGTGGCGCGCGCGGGGCCTCAGGTCAGCAGGCGGGTGATCGACGCCCCCAGGCGCGCGACCGCGTCGTCAGCCTCGCGGACCAGGCCGGTCTGCAGGTGCGCGTCGTGCCACAGCCCCGGCAGCACCACCAGCTCGCACGTCAGCAGCCGCTGCGCGAGCAGCTCCCCCTCCCGCCGCAGGCGCTCGTGCTGCGACACGTGCAGCACCGTCGGTGGCAGCGCCGACAGGTCCTCCTGCAGCAGGTCGGGCGCGTCCTCGCCGAACATCGCCCGCGAGCCCTGCTCGAGCCAGGCGGTGGTGATCAGGACGTCGGTGCCCGTGTAGGCGGCGGCCGTGCGCCGGGTGGCGTCGACGACCGGGCTCACCAGCGCCAGCCCCACGAGCGCCCTGCTCTGCCGCAAGGCCGCCAGCAGCGCCAGGCAGCCGCCCGCGGAGTCACCGCCCAGCACGACCCGGCCCTGTGGGACCAGGTCGAGCGCAGCCACCGCGTCGTCGACGGCCGCCGGGTGCCGGTGCTCCGGCGCGAGCCGGTAGTCCAGCAGGTACACCGGTACGTCGGAGGCCAGCGCCAGACCGGCGGCGAACGCCCGGTGGGTGACCATCGAGCCGGTGATGAAGGCGCCCCCGTGCAGCCACAGGACCGCGCGGTCGGGCAGCGGCGTCGGCGGGTCGAAGCGCAGCGCCGGCCTACCACCGAGGACGACCTGGGTCGACGTCACCTCGGAGGGCAGCCGGTTGGCCCGGGTGAAGACGTCCTGGAGCCCGCGCTGCACGGACACCGGCACCCTCGGGCCCAGCACCGGCCGCACGAGCGCGCCCAGGACGCGGGCGACCACGGGCGCGGGGATCCTCATGACTGCAGCGCCAGCCGCCGGGCCGGTCGCACGACCAGGTCCTCACGGCGCAGCCGCCGGGTGCGCAGCCGGAACTCCACCGTCGAGCCCGGCCAGTTCTGCGTGTTGCGACCGGACGCGGTGAGGTACCAGGACCGGCAGCCGCCCGCGAACACCGTCCGCTTGAGGCGCTGCTGCAGCCAGGCGTTGTAGCGCTCCTGCACGTCCGCCCTCACCTCCACCGCGGCACCGTGCCGCGCCAGCTGCACCGCCTGGACGATCCAGCGGAACTGGCTCTCCAGCATCAGGATGATGGAGTTGTGGCCGAGGTTGGTGTTGGGCCCGTAGAGCAGGAACAGGTTGGGGAAGCCGGCCACCGCGGAGCCCAGGTAGGCCTCCGCGCCCTGCGCCCACGCCTCGCGCAGCGTGCCCCGCAGGCCGACGACCTCCATGGGGACGAGCAGCTCGGTCGCGGCGAAGCCGGTGCCCAGCACCAGGGTGTCTGCCTCGTGCACCACCCCGTCCGCGGTCTCGACTCCCTCGGGCCGCACCCGCACCACCGGCTCGGTCACCACCGAGACGTTCGGCCGCCGCAGCGCCGGGAACCAGTCGTTGCTCTGCAGGATCCGCTTGCAGCCGATCGGGTCGGTCGGCGTCACCCTCGCGCGCAGCTCCGGATCGGGGATCTCCTTGCGCAGCTGGCGCAGGAACCGCAGCTGGTGGCCCTTGAGCAGTCGCGGCTGGGTGTTGAACCCGAGGCTGCGTGCCTCGTTGGTGACGAAGGTCCGCAGCCGGTCGGCCTTGAGCACGACCGGGTGCCGCGCCAGCAGCGCCTTCGTGCGCGGCCCGTAGTCGCGGTCGGGCTTGCGCAGGACGTACGGCGCGGTCCGCTGCAGCACCGTCACGTGCGCCGCCCGCCTGGCCACCTCCGGCACGAACTGGATCGCGCTGGCCCCGGTGCCCAGCACGACGACCCGCCGCCCGCTCACGTCGTGCCCGTGGTCCCACCTCGCGGAGTGGAACGTCGTACCGGCGAAGTCCTGCAACCCGGGGACATCCGGGTACGCCGGTCGGCTGAGCTGCCCGCACGCCGCGACCACCACGTCGGCGACGTGCACCTGCCCGGTCGAGGTGGTCAGCCGCCAGTGGTGCTCGTCCTCGTCCCACTCGGCACGGGTGACCTCGGTGCCGAACCGCACGTGGGGCAGCACGCCGTGGTCGCGCGCGACGCGCTGCAGGTAGGCGTGGATCTCGGGCTGCTCCGCGAAGCGCTTGCTCCAGCGGCCCTCGGGCGCGAAGGAGAAGCTGTAGAGGTGCGAGGGCACGTCGCAGGCGGCACCGGGGTAGGTGTTGTCCCGCCAGACCCCGCCGACGTCGTCGCTGCGCTCGAGCACGACGAGGTCGGTGATCCCCGCGCGCTTCAGCTGGACGGCCATGCCGAGGCCGCTGAAGCCCGCACCGATGATCGCGACGCTCACCACCTGTCGCAGGCTAGGTGCCCGGAGCCCGATGCGGGAGCCCCTGCGCGGCCAACGACTTGATAGTTTCGGCCAGGTGGACTGGTCCGCACCGCGCAGCGCGGCGAGCGTGCTGCTGCTCGCCCGCCTCGGGCAGGAGCGCGGCGTCGGCAGCGACGTCACGCTGGCCGGCACCGGGCTGACCCTCTCCGGGTTGCGGGTCCCGGGCGCCGAGGTCACCGGCACCCAGGAGCTGGCGGTGCTGCGCAACCTGCAGGCCGCCTGCCCGGACCCGGCCCTGCCGCTGGTGGCCGGCGCCCGTTACCACCTCACGACCTACGGCATCTGGGGCTTCGCCCTCGCCAGCAGCCCGACCGTGCGCAGCGCCCTCGACGTCGGCGCGCGCTTCGTGGACCTGTCGTTCACCTTCTGCGCGCTGGCGCTCGAGGAGGACGCCGAGCAGCTGTCCATCTACCTCGACGACGCACAGGTGCCGGCCGACGTGCGGCCGTTCGTGGTGGCCCGCGACCTCGCCGGGCTGCGGACCATCGTCGCGGAGCTCACCCAGTCCGCCGTCCCGCTGCGCTCGCTCGCGGTCACGCTCCCCCGGCCGGTCGACGTGACGCCGTGGATCGAGCTGTTCGGGCGGGAGCCGGAGTTCGGCGCCGCCCGCAACCGGGCCGCGCTGGACGTGGCGTTCCTCGCGCTGCCGCTGCCGCAGGCCGACGAGCTCACCGCGGCCGCGACCGAGGCGCAGTGCCGCGAGCTGGTGCAGCGCCGTCGCGCCCGCTCGGCTACCGCCGGCCGGGTCCGGGACGTGCTGCTCACCGCGCCGGCGTCGATGCCCTCGGTCGAGGTGACCGCAGCGGCGCTGCACGTCTCGGCACGGACGCTGCGGCGCCGGCTGGGCGCGGAGGGCACCTCCTACCGCGGCCTCGTCGAGGAGGTGCGGGAGGCGCTGGCCGAGGAGCTGCTGCGCGCCGGGCTGCCGGTCGAGCAGGTCTCCCGCCGGCTGGGGTACGCCGAGCCGGCGAGCTTCACGCACGCCTTCACCCGTTGGAAGGGCGTCTCCCCCCGCGCCTGGTCACGCTAGGGCGACCGACAGCGCCGCCACCAGCCGGTCCGACTCCTCACGGCCACGCACCGCCGTCCGCCAGTGCTCGGTCGTCAGGCCCGGGAAGGTGTCACCGCGCCGGACCGCGATCCCCTGCGCGCGCAGGGCCTCCCGCAGCTCCGGCCGGCCCGCGACCCGGCACAGCAGGAACGGCGCGCTGCCGGCTGTCACCTCGACCCCGAGCGCCTCGAGACGGGCCGCGAGGTCGACCCGCTCGGCGGCGAGGTCGGCCGCCCCGCGCTCTGCCTGCTTCACCGGCCCACGAGCCAGGCAGGCGTCCAGCGCGGCGAGCGCGGGCGTGCTGACGCTCCACAGCGGCTGGCCCTCACGGAGCAGGGCGACCGTCTCCGGCTCGGCCAGCAGGTAGCCCACCCGCAGCCCGGCGAGGGCCCACGTCTTGGTGAGGCTGCGGACCACGACCAGCCCGGGCAGCCGCGCCCCCGCCAGGCTGTGCGGCTCCCCCGGTACGGCGTCCATGAACGCCTCGTCCACCACCGTCACCCGGCCCGGCCGGCACAGCTCCGCGAGCCGGCTGTGCAGGACCCCGGTCGGGTTGGTGGGGTTGCCGACCACCACCAGGTCCGCCTCGTCCGGCACCTGCGCCGGGTCCAGCTGGTACGGCGGGGCGAGCACCAGCCGGTGGACCTCGTGACCGGCTGCGCGCAGGGCCGCCTCGGGCTCGGTGAAGCTGGGGTGCACGCACACGGCGTACCGCGGCCGCAGCGCCCGGGCGAGCAGCACGAAGGCCTCCGCCGCACCGGCGGTGACGAGCACCTCGGCGGGGTCGCGGTCGTGCCGCCGGGCCACCGCCTGCGTCGCGTGCCGGGTGTCCGGGTAGGCGGCCAGGACGCGCAGCGACCGCTCGAGGCGGCCGAGCAGCCAGGCCGGCGGGGCGTCACCACGGACGTTGACGGCCAGGTCGAGCAGGCCGGGGCCGACCTCGGAGTCGCCGTGGTGCCGCAGCAGCGCGAGGTCCTCGGCGCGGTCGTCAGTGGTGATGGTGGTCCCCGTGATCATGCGAGTGCGTCGGGTCGTCCGGGTGGTGGTGCGGCGTCTGAGGCAGCCCGACCTTCGCCTCGAAGCCCGGCAGGAGGGTGCGGTACATGCACGTGTCGCAGTTCATCCGGAGGTCACCGCGGGCGATCTCCGCCCACCGCTCGGCGACCAGCGCGGCCAGGCGCGGCGAGGGCCCGATCGGGCCGGCCGTGAGCACCTCGACGTCCGGGTGCGCCTGCGCCCACTCCGCGGCCTGGCTGACGATCCGGTCGGGCAGGACCCCGGCGAACAGGAAGTAGGGCAGCACCACGACCCGGCCGAACCCGAGCCGCTGCGCCCGGTCGAGCCCCGCGGGCACCCCGGGGGCGGCCAGGCTGATGAAGGACGTCTCGACCGTCCCGATCCCCCGCCCCTCGAGCAGCAGCCGGGCGGTCTTCGCGACCTCGGCGTTGGCGTCCGGGTCGGTGGCGCCGCGGCCCACCAGGACGACCGCGGTCTCGGGCCACAGCTCGCGGGCCACGACGGCCTCGAGCCGGTCGGTGAGGTCGGCCAGCAGCAGCGGGTGCGGGCCGAGCGGCCGGCCGTAGCGGAAGGTCAGGCCGGGGTGCCGCAGCCGCTCGCGCTCGAGCGCCGCCGGGATGTCGCCCTTGCTGTGCCCGGCGGCGACCAGCACCAGCGGCACCACGTCCACCGTCCGGTGCCCGGCAGCGACCAGCTTCGCGACCGCGTCCTGGATGGGCGGCGGCGCGAGCTCGAGGAACCCGCCCTCGACCTGCGCGGCGGCGTCTCGCCGTACCAGGTCGACGAGGTCCGAGAACTGGGCCACGCCGTCGGCGTCGGTGGTGCCGTGACCCACGACGAGGAGCGCGCTCATGCGTAGAGCAGGGCGTTGAGGGCGGCGGCGGCCACCGCGGAGCCGCCCTTCTCCGAGACGTTCGAGACGGCGGGCAGGGCGCTCTCGCGCAGCGCTGCCTTGGACTCGGCGGCGCCCACGAAGCCGACCGGCAGGCCGATGACGAGCGCCGGGTCGTAGTGGCCCTCGACCAGCTCGAACAGCGCGGTCGGCGCACAGCCCACGACCCAGACCGCGCCGGGGCCGACCTGCTCGAACGCCATCCGGATGGCGGCGGCGGAGCGGGTCAGGCCGTCCGTCGCCTTCGCCTCGCGCACCTTGCACACCACCTCGCGGGTGGTGATGCCGGCCGCGACCATCTGCACGTCCGCGACGACCGCGGCGCCGGCCTGCAGCGCTGCCAGCCCCCGCGCGAGCGAGGCCTCGTCGAGGACCAGGTCGTCGACGTAGCCCAGGTCGGCGCTGCTGTGCACCACCCGCTCCACGACCGCCCGGGTCAGCGGCGGCAGGTGCGAGAGGTCCACCCGGGACCGCAGGATCGCGAAGCTCTCCTGCTCGATGGGGTGCACGGTCGCTCTCACGGGGTGAACCACTCCAGCTTCTCTCTCAGGCGCACGACGTCCCCGACGACGGTGGCCACGGGGGCCTTCAGCCCGGCGGCAGCCACGTCGGCCGCCAGGTCGGCCAGGGTGCTCACGACGACACGCTGGTCCTTGGTGGTGCCGCGCTCGATGCACGCGGCCGGGGTGTCGCTGGGCCGGCCGTGACGGATGAGCCCCTGGGTCAGCAGCGGCAGCCGGTCGTGCCCCATGAGGATCACGAGTGTGCCGGGTCCGGTCGCGAGGGCCTGCCAACGCACCCGGCTGCCCGGGTCGTCGGGGTCGAGGTGGCCCGTCACGACGCAGACGTCCTGGGTCACCCCGCGGGCGGTGACGGGGATCCCGGCGTAGGCCGGCGCAGCGACCGCGCTCGTCACGCCCGGCACGACCTCGAACGGGATCCCGTGTGCCACCAGCGCTTCCGCCTCCTCGCTGCCGCGACCGAAGACGAACGGGTCGCCGCCCTTGAGGCGCACCACCCGCTTGCCTGCCTGGGCGTGCGCGACGAGCTGCGCGTTGATCTCCTCCTGGCGGGGCGCCGTGCCGGTCCAGCTGGTCTTGCCGACGTCGACGACCTCGGCGCCCTCGCGGACGTGCGCGAGCACCGCCGGGTCGACGAGCCGGTCGACGAGGACCACGTCCGCCTCGCCGAGCAGCTGGGCGGCCTTGAGGGTGAGCAGCCCGGGGTCCCCGGGACCCGCGCCGACGAGGGCGACCGTGCCGGGCCTCATGCGACGCGCTCGATCGCGTCGGCCGGACAGATCTCGATGCACTCGCCGCAGTCGGTGCAGCGGTCGTGCCGCACCTGCAGCGGGACCGTCGGCACGAACGCGTGCTCAGGGCACGTCAGCAGGCACGCACCGCAGGCGGTGCAGACGTCGGTGATCACGTACTCCACCGGTACCCCCTCGGCGTGACCATCCGGCCGGCGACGACCGTGCTCTGCGACGAGCCCACCGTGACCAACGAGTACATCCCGACCGTCTCCACGTCGAGCTCGGCGAGCGTCGTGAGCAGCACCTGCTGCCCCTCGCGCGAGGCGTGCGTGACGACCCCGACCGGGGTGGTCGGCGGCCGGTGCGCAGCCAGGATCTCCAGGGCCTTCGGCAGCTGCCAGTCGCGCCCGCGGCTGCGCGGGTTGTAGAAGCTCACGACCAGGTCGCCCTGGGCGACCGCGGTGATCCGCGCCTCGATCGCGGGCCACGGGGTGTGCAGGTCCGACAGGCTGATGCTCGCGTGGTCGTGCCCGAGCGGTGCTCCCAGCAGCGCCCCAGCGGCCAGCGCGGCCGTGACCCCCGGCACGACCTCGACGTCGATGTCGTCACCGGCGGACTCGAGGGCCGGGCTGGCCATGGCGTAGACCTGCGCGTCACCGCTCCCCAGCAGCGCCACCGCGTGGCCCTTCTGCGCCTCGGCGACGGCCGAGTGCGCGCGCTCCTCCTCCTTGCCCAGTGCGGTCTCCAGGAAGCGGGTGCCGGGACGCGCCAGGTCCCGCACCTGGTCGACGTACTGGTCGAGGCCGACCCACACCGAGCTGGAGCGCAGGGCCTCGACGGCCCGCGGGGTGAGCAGGTCGCGGGCGCCCGGGCCGAGGCCGACGACGCTGAGCCGGCCACGCGGCCGCACCCGGCTGACCGCGAGCGTCGCCATCGGGCTCTTGGTCTTCTCGACCACCAGGTCGCCGTGCAGCGAGGCCGCTGCCTCCGCGACGCTCGGGGTGCCGACCGCCTCGAGCGGGTGCTCGCTCGGGTTGGGTACGGCGACCTCGGCCAGCTCGGAGGACGCGTGCGTCACGAGCGGCCACCCGGTGCGGGCGCACAGCTGCACGATGCCGTCCTCGTCGGCCTTGGCGTCGACGGTCGCGACGAACGACACCGACCGTGCCGAGAGTCCCTGTGCCGCAAGGGTTGTCGTCACGAGGGCGTCGAGCTCCTCGACGCTCACGCCCTTGGAAGCCCCGATGCCGAGCACCAGCGACGGGGGCCGCAGGACGACGTCGGCGTCGACGACCCGGTCGGTGACGGCGAGCACGACCTCACCCCGGTCGCTCAGCGGGAGCGGCGGGATGGGCCACACCGGGTCCATCTCGAGCCGCACCGGCTCGCCGTCGAGCAGTGCGCGCGACACCCGCGCGACGTCGCCCTCGACCGGCCAGCTCCACGTGTCGAGGCCGGGCAGGCCGACGGCGTCGGTGGCGGTGGTGACGACGGGGTCGGCCCCGAGCAGGTCCGCGACCTGCTGCGCGAGGTCGTTGGCGCCGCCCTGGTGGCCCCCGACGAGGGCGACCGCGAACCGGCGGCCCTCGTCGACGCACACCACACCGGGGTCGGTGGCCTTGTCCTTCAGCAGCGGAGCGATCAGCCGGACGGCGGCGCCCGTGGCGAGGAAGACGACGAGCGCGTCGCACTCCCGCCAGGCCTGAGCCAGGTCGCTCACCGGGTAGCGCCTGGCCGGCAGCACCTCCGCGAGCTCGTCGGCGGCGGCGCGGCCGGCGGCGGTGGTGGTGACGAGGCCGATCACGAGCGGGTCCCCCAGAGCACGAGTACAGGGTTGGTGGCGGCCAGGCCGGTGGCCGGGCCGAGGGCACGCAGCCGGCTGGCCTGCAGCTGCACGCCGTCGACGGCATAGGGGGCGAGGGCCTGCTGCACCTCGGCGACCCGGTCGAGCGCGGCCAGCGCGACGACGACGACCCGCGGGTCACGGGCGACGGCCGCGCGCACGATGGCGGCGACATCCGCGCCGCCCCCGCCGACGAAGACGGCGTCCGGGTCCGGCAGGTCGGCGAGCGCCTCGGGCGCCGTGCCCTGCACGACCTGCACGTCGACGCCGAACGCGGCGACGTTGGCTTGCAGGTGCTCGACCGAGGACTTCTCGACGGCGACGACGGCCGCGCCGAGGCGGGCGCACTCGACGGCGACCGAGCCGCTGCCTGCGCCGAGGTCCCACACCAGGTCCCCCGGCCGGGGACCCAGGCGCGCCAGCACGAGGGCCCGGACCTCGGACTTGGTCACCATGCCGTCGCGGTGGTCGAACGCGTCGTCGGGAAGCGCCCAGGACGACGGGGCGTCGCGCCCGGCGATCCAGCGCATGCCTGCCGGCAGCTCGCGGTCGCGGTCCACGACCAGCACCACGTTGGGCTCGTCCCAGCCGGCAGCGGCGGCCTCGGCGGGCGACACCCACGTGCACCGCTCGTCCGGGGCGCCCAGGTGCTCGCAGACGAGCAGCCGGCGGTTGGTGCCGGCCAGCGCCGCACCCAGCTCCGCCGGTCCGGAGCCCGGTCCGGTCAGGACGGCGACCTTGGGGTGGGCGCGGCAGGCGTTCAGCGCCTGCCGGGGGTCGCGGCCGTGCGCGCTCACCACGAGCGCGTCGTCCCACGGCAGGCCGGCGCGGGCGAAGGCCAGCTGCACCGACGACAGCGCCGGCAGCACCTCGACGTCGTCGGTCGCCTCCCGCAGCCGGCGCAGCGGACCGAAGAAGCCGGGGTCGCCGCTGGCGAGCACGACGCCGTCGCCGTCGAGCTCGAGCAGCGCATCGATGCCTGCACGGAGGTCGGCCCAGACCAGGGTGTCGGCTGCTCCGGTGTCCACCGCCGCGAGGTGGCGCTCTCCACCGACGACCAGCTCGGCCTCGGCCATCCGCTGCCGAACGCCCTCCGGCAGGGGGCTGCCGTCGTACCCGATGACGGTGATCACGACGTGACCCACTCGGAGCGGGTGGCCGCGACGACGCGCCGGCCGGTGAAGTCGACCATCGCGACCTCGGCGGACAGCGCGCCCTCGGTGAAGCGCTGCAGCACGTCGGCCACCTGCGCGCAGAGCCGGTCGCCGGCCTCGCGCAGGACGCCCGCCGCCTCCCACACCTCGTAGGCGTGCCGCGCGGTGTTGGCCGCCCGCACCTGCTCGGCGGTCGTCGGCTCGAGTTCGGCCAGCACGTCCAGCGGGACCTTGCTCCTGGTGTAGTGCGTCATGAGCACGCCGCCGGCGAGCTTGGTGAGCTTGCCGACCATGCCGACGAAGACGACCTTCGTCAGCCCCTCCTCGACGGCCTTGCGCAGCGCGGCACCGGTGAAGTCGCCGACCTCGACGAAGCACACGTCCGGCAGGCCGGGGAGCATCGCCATCGCGCCGTGCTCGGTGCGGCCGCCGGTGCACAGCACGAGCGTGTCGAGGCCCTGGGCCGCCATCACGCTGACGGCCTGGACGACGGACGCGCGCCACGACTCGGTGGAGAAGGGCCGGACGATGCCGGTGGTGCCGAGGATGCTGATGCCACCGAGGATCCCGAGGCGGGCGTTGGTGGTCTTCTTCGCGCGCTTCTCGCCGTCGGGCACGGAGATCACGACCTGCAGCCCGCGGTCGGTCACCTCGCGCACCGCCTGCGTGATCATCGCCCGCGGCACCGGGTTGATGGCCGGGCCGCCGACCTCCAGGCCGAGCCCCGGCTTGGTCACCACGCCGACCCCGACGCCGCCCTCGAGCACCAGCTCAGGGGCCCACCGCACGGTCACGGTCATCTCGGCGCCGTGCGTGACGTCGGGGTCGTCCCCGCCGTCCTTGACGACGACCGCGGTGGCGCGCGTCTCGTCGTACTCGCAGCGCTCGACGGCGAACGACACCCGCTGGCCGCTCGGCAGTGCCACGTCGACATCGGTCACGGGGCGCTGGTCGCGCAGCGCGAGGGCCGCGGCCTTCGCCGCCGCCGAGCTGCAGGTGCCGGTGGTCCACCCGGAGCGCAGCGGCCCCTTGCGGACCTTGGCGGTACGCGGGAGGTCGGGCTCCCGCAGGTCGCTCACCGGGCTGCCTTCAAGGCTGCCCGGGCCTCCTGCGACTCCACCTTGCGGTGCTCGTGGAAGTGACCGGGGTGGTACAGGTGCGAGCGGGTCCCGTCCGAGCCGAGCGCCGGGCCCACGAGGACGAGGGTGTGCTTGTAGAGCTTGTGCTCGCGGACCTTGTCCGCCAGCTCGCCGAGCCGGCACTCGAAGACCAGCTCGTCGGGCCAGGTCGCGGCGTAGGCCACGACGCAGGGGGTGTCCTCGTCGTAGGCGCCGGCCAGCAGCTCGGCCTGCAGCTGCTTGGTGCGGGCCGCGCTCAGGAACAGGCACATGGTCGCGCCGATCTCGGCGTAGGCCCGGACCGTCTCGCGCGGCGGCATCGGGGTCTTGCCGCCCTCCAGGCGGGTGAGGACGACGGACTGCGCCACCTCGGGGATGGTCAGCTCGCGCTGCACCAGGGCCGCCACCGCCGAGAAGCTCGACACCCCGGGGATGACCTCGGTCTCGAGCCCGAGCCGGGTGCACAGCTCGTGCTGCTCCTGGGTGCCGCCCCACAGCGCCGGATCGCCGGAGTGGATCCGTGCGACCCGCAGGCCCTCACGCGCGGCCCGCTCGTAGTGCTCGGTGATGCCCTCCAGCGAGTGCTCCGCGGAGTTCACGACGACCGCGTCGGGACGGGCGTGCTGCAGCACGTCCTCGTGCACGAGCGACGCCGCCCAGATGACGATGTCGGCCTCGGCGATGCGCTGGGCGCCGCGCAGCGTGATGAGGTCTGCGGCGCCCGGGCCGGCACCGATGAAGCTCACGAGCCCGGTCACAGCTTTCCTCCACGGGTGGTGCGGTGCGCAGGTGCGATCACCGTCGACAGGTACGGCGCGTCGGACTCGGGCAGAGGACCCACCTGCTCGTCCGGCAGGCCCAGCGCGGCGCCGAAGACGGCGCTGTCGAGCCGGCCGTGCTCGGACAGCACCTCGCGCACGGCGCCCATGTGCCGGCCGCCCTTGTAGGCGACGACGGTGTCGAAGTGGGTGAGCGCCTCGTCGAAGGCGTCCAGGCCGGCAGTCAGGGGCAGCAGCGCGAGCGACTCGGTGCCCTCGCACAGCACCGTGCCGGACCGGGCCGCCAGCGCCTGCATCGCGGTGATGCCCGGCACCGTCTCGACGACGACGTCGGGGACGCGCTCGCGGACCGCGTCCGCGAGGTAGGTGAAGGTGCTGTAGACGTTGGGGTCACCGATGGTCGCGAAGGCGACAGATCCCTTGGCCTGCAGGGCTTGTGCCACCACGTCGGCGGCGTCGTCCCACGCCTTGACCCGCTGCGGCGTGGCACCGCCCCGGTCGTCGAGCGCGAACACCAGCCGCTGGACCCGGTCGTGGTCGACGTGGGCCCGCACGGTCGCCTCGGCCCGGCCCTGCTCGTCGGCTCTCATCACCGGCACGACCACCACACTGGCCTCCTGCAGCACCCGGACGGCCTTGACAGTCACCAGCTCCGGGTCGCCCGGGCCCATCCCCACCCCGGTCAGGCGCATGCCCGCTCCACGAGGTTGAGGGCCAGGCTCGGGACCCCGGCCGGGTGCAGGTGCAGGTAGGAGGCGATCAGCCGGTCGCCCTCGGCGAAGCCCTCGAGGTCGCCGTCCTGCAGCTGCCAGGCGGGGCGCCCGCCGCAGCGGGGCTCCACCGCGGTCCGGTGGAACTCGTGCCCCACGACGCGGGTGCCCTGCGCACCCACCAGGTTGTCGGAGTGCGCGGCGGCGGTGCGGTAGCCGAGGGTGAGGCGAGGGGTCATCTCCGCGACCGCGTCGAGGTGCCCGACCATCGCGGCGCCGTCGAGGGCCTTGCACAGCAGCAGCAGCCCGGCGCACTCGGCGTAGGCGGGACGTCCGGCGCCCAGGTGCGCGCGCACGGCCTCGAGGAACCCCCGGTTGGCGGTCAGCTGCTCGCCGTACACCTCGGGGAAGCCGCCCGGGAGCACCAGGGCGGACGTGCCGTCGGGCAGCCGCTCGTCGCGCAGCGGGTCGACGACCGCCACCTGGGCACCGGCCGCGACGAGGGCCTCGGTCATCTCGGCGTAGGCGAAGGTGAACGCGGCGCCGCCGGCGACCGCCACGACCGGCCGGACGGCCCGGTCGGCCGTGGGAGGCGCCCACTGCTCGCCGGCGAGATCGCCTGCGCTGCGGGCGATCTGGAGCAGCGCCTCGAGGTCGCACCCGCGCGCGACCAGGTGCCCGAGTCGCTCGACGGCGGAGACGGCCTCCGGTGCGCGCTCCGCGGCAGGCACCAGGCCGAGGTGCCGGGAGGGGGTCTGCACGGCGTCGTCGCGGCGCAGCACCCCCAGGACCGGCGTGAGGTCCTGCAGCGCCTCGCGCAGCACCTGCTCGTGCCGGTCGCTGCCGACCCGGTTGAGGATCACCCCCGCGAGCCGGACCCGGGCGTCGTACGTGCGGAAGCCGTGCACCAGCGCGGCCACCGACCGCGACTGCGACGACGCGTCGACGACCAGCACGACCGGCGCGTCGAGCAGCCGGGCGACGTGCGCGGTGGAGCCCTCCTCGGAGGACCCGCGTCCGTCGTACAGGCCCATGACGCCCTCGACGACGGCCACGTCGGCACCGGCGGAGCCGTGCAGGAACAGCGGTGCGACCCGCTCCTCCCCCACCAGCACCGGGTCGAGGTTGCGTCCGGGACGCCGGGTGGCGAGCGCGTGGTAGCCCGGGTCGATGTAGTCCGGGCCGACCTTGTGCCCGGACACCGCCAGCCCGCGCTGCCGGAGCGCCGCCATGAGCCCGGTCGCCACGGTGGTCTTGCCGGCCCCCGAGGACGGTGCCGCGACGACCAGGCGCGGGATCACCACTCGATGCCCCGCTGGCCCTTTTGCCCGGCGTCCATGGGGTGCTTGACCTTGGTGGTCTGCATGACGAGGTCGGCCACCTCGATCAGCCGCGGGTCGGCGTCGCGGCCGGTGATGACGACGTGCTGCGTCCCGGGGCGGCTCCGCAGGGTCTCGACGACGTCGTCGACGTCCACCCAGCCCCACTTCATCGGGTAGGTGAACTCGTCGAGGACGTAGAACTGGTAGGTCTCGGCGGCGAGGTCGCGCTTGACCTGCTCCCAGCCCTCGAGCGCGTTGGCCGCGTGGTCCTCGTCGCTGCCCTGCTTGCGGGTCCAGGACCAGCCCTCGCCCATCTTGTGCCACGCGACGGTGCCGCCCTCGCCGGAGGCCCCGAGCACCTGCAGCGCGTGCTCCTCGCCGACGCGCCACTTGGCGCTCTTGACGAACTGGAACACCCCGATCGACCAGCCCTGGTTCCAGGCGCGCAGCGCCAGCCCGAAGGCCGCTGTCGACTTGCCCTTCATCTCGCCGGTGTGCACGACGACGAGCGGCCGGTTGCGGCGCTGCCTCGTGGTGAGCCCGTCCTCCGGTACGACGCTCGGCTGGCCCTGCGGCACGGCTAGGCCGCCTTCCTGGCCGACGAGGCGAGCGACGTCAGCGCCTGTGCCGACAGCTCCTCGAGCCGCAGCGTCAGGCCGCCGAGCTGCGCGCCAAGCGCGGCTGCCATCCCGAGCCGCACGGGGCCGCTCTCGCAGTCGACGACCACGACGGCGGCGCCGCTGCGCGCGAGGTGGGCGGCCGCGAGCTCCGGTGACGGGCCGCTGGTGTGGCGGCCGTCGGTGACGACCACCACCAGCGCGCGCCGCGACGGGTCGCGGACCGCCTCGACGCGCAGC
>JBAVRG010000134.1:0-1751 GCA_049694795.1 Mycobacteriales bacterium | reverse complement strand
TCCTCGACGTTGGCGAGCGCGGCGCACATGCCGCCCTGCGCCGCACCGGTGTGGGAGCGCGTCGGGTAGAGCTTGGTGAGCACGGCGGTCCGCGACCGCTGGCCCGCCTCGAGGGCGGCCCGCATGCCCGCGCCGCCGGCGCCGACGATGACCGTGTCGTACTTGTGGAACTGGACCATCGTTCAGGACCTACTCGGTGTCGGGGTCACGTGATGTTCGGGTCGAACGTGAAGATGACCAGCGTGCCGAGCACCAGCACCAGGAAGGCGGAGGTGTAGAGCAGCATCTTCAGCCAGAACCGCGTCGCGTCGCGGACGGCGTAGTCGTTGATGACGGTGCGCAGGCCGTTGGTGCCGTGCAGCTCGGCGAGCCAGAGCTGCATGAGGTCCCAGGTGCGCCAGAAGGGCGAGGCCCAACGGCCGGCGACGAAGCCGAAGTTGATGCGGTGCACGCCGCCGTCGAGGACGTTCATGATCAGCAGGTGGCCGAGCACCAGGACGATGAGCAGCAGGCCGCTCATCCGCATGAAGATCCAGCTGTACATCTCGAAGTTCGTCCGCGACCCCTTCGAGCGGGTACGGCGGGCGCGCGGCGCCTCGATCTGGACGGCGGGGCCGTCGGACACCGCGGTCACGAGCCGCTCCCGAACAGGCTGCGGAAGCTGTGCTCGAGGATCGGGTAGGCGGCGCCGGCCATGGTGACCACCCAGACGCCGACGACCGCGTAGGTCATCTGCTTCTGGTAGCGCGGGCCCTTCTCCCAGAAGTCGATCGCCATCACGCGCAGGCCGTTGAGCGCGTGGTAGAGCACCGCGGCGACCAGGCCGTACTCCATGACGTTGACGATCGGGTTCTTGTAGGTGCTGATGACCCGGTCGTAGGAGTCCGGGGACACCCGCACCAGCGCGGTGTCGAGCACGTGCGCGAAGAGGAAGAAGAAGATCAGGACGCCGGTGACGCGGTGGGCCACCCAGGACCACATGCCCTCGCGTCCGCGGTAGAGCGTCCCGGCGGGAGCCTTCGCCATGCCGGGGTCCTCCACGAGTGTCGGGTCAGTCGGAAGTCTGACCCGGCCATGCTAACGACGCAGAAACGCAGCAGCGACCCGAGAAGTGTGAAGGTTGTCACCTTCGCGCGTGCCGGGAACTCGGTGCCGGGAGTTCCTTGCCGTCACCGGTTCGTGAGGCTCCGCACGACCTGCTGGAGCTCCGGTGCGGCGGCCTCCCAGTCCGCGGCCTTGGCCTGCGTGAAGGCCGTGAAGCCGCGCCCGCCGCGGGTGAACGCGTAGTCGACCGCGTGCAGGTCCGCGCCCCCGTCGCTGTAGGTCAGCTCCCAGACCGCGCCGTCCCCGGTCTGCTCCAGCCGGAGCTGCTGGTAGCTGGCGTAGGCGGCCGCGAAGCTGCTCGCCGTCGAGGTCAGCAGGCTCAGCGGGCTGCCGCCCAGCGCCGTCGGGCCGAGGCGCACGGTGCGGTGCGTGGCCGGGTCGCGCAGCTGGGTCTGGCCGCGGTAGCTGCCCACCTCCCAGCCGGGCGGGTAGCGGACCGACCAGCCGTCGCCGGTGTAGGTCTGCCAGCTCGCCGGTACCGACGGCGCGCTCGCGTGCGACCGGGGCGAGCCCTTCGCCGTACCGGGGGTGTGGTCGGGGTTGCGCGTGGAGGCGACGAAGCCGGTGATGCCGGCTGCGGCCACCGCGACGAGCGCGACCGGCGCCCACAGGTGCGACCGGCGTGCCGGCCGGCGCCTGCCGGGGGG
>JBAVRG010000133.1:0-4415 GCA_049694795.1 Mycobacteriales bacterium | reverse complement strand
GCGTGGGTGTACGCCGCTCTGCTGGCCGCTGTCGTCGCAGCCTGGGCCGGCACGCCCGAGCGGCGGCGGCTCCTGGTCGCGGGGCTGGCGGTCGCGCCGGTCCTGAGCTTCGCCCGGTCGTGGCTGGCGTGGTGGGGCGGGCAGGACCCGACGAGGCCCTACGTGGGCACCTTCTACTGGCACAACCAGGCTGGCATCTTCCTGGCCCTGGGCGTGCTCACCGGTGTCGTCGTCGTCCTCGTCGGCCGCCGGACGCAGGTCCTGCTCG
Organism: Mycobacteriales bacterium; assembly: GCA_049694795.1. GTDB lineage: Bacteria > Actinomycetota > Actinomycetes > Mycobacteriales > SCTD01 > RYN-111. The sequence goes on along the minus strand of JBAVRG010000133.1, from coordinate 4,147 downwards.
GGTGGCTGGTGATCGCCCTGTGCGGCGCCGGCGTGGTCGTGTCGACCAGCCGAGGTGCCCTCGCCGCGCTGGCGCTCGGTCTCGCCGTCCTGCTCGTGCTCGCAGCGCTGCAGCCCCGGCGTCGGCTGCGGTCGGTGGGCGCCGTTCTCGCCGTACCGGTGGTGGTCGCGGCCACGGCCTGGCTGCTGACCGGCCCACCGTTCTTCGCCGCCCGCAGCGCCCTGCTGAGCGGGACCGAGGCCCGCAGCGCCCACGGCGAGACCCTCTCCGCCAACAGCGCGCACCGGCTGGACGACTGGGCGCACGCCTGGCGGGTCATCCAGCACTGGCCCCTCACGGGCGCGGGGTTCCACGGCTTCGCCGCGGCCAGCAAGCAGGTGGACCCGGCCGGTCGTGGCAGCCTCACCCCCTTCGCCCACAACGGGTTCCTGCAGCTGCTCGTCGACGGCGGCTTGGTGCTCGCGGTGCCGGTCCTGCTGCTGCTGGCAGCCCTGGCGGTCAGCCTGGTCCGGCGGCTGCCGGCGGCCGTCGCCTCGAGCGACTGGGCCGTCCTCGGTGGCCTCGCGGCCCTGGTCGCGCTGGTCGTGCACAGCGGCATGGACTTCGACTGGTCCTACCCGGCGCTGCTCGGTGGCCTGGCCGTCGTGAGCAGCGTGCTCTGGGCGCCCGCTGTCGCCGCGCCGGTCAGCTCCCGGCGCTGGCGCCTCGGGCTGGCCGGTGCCTACGTCGTCCTCGTGGCGCTGGCCGCCGTCGCCGCCTGGGGCGGCATCCTCGATCTCAACGCAGGCCTGGGAGGCCAGTCGTGAAGCAGCTCGGCGACATCCTGCTCGAGGGCGGCCTGGTCACGCCCGAGCAGCTCACCGACGCCGTCGAGGAGCAGCGCAAGCTGGGTCGCAGCCTGGGTCGTGTACTGGTCGACCTCGGCATCCTCACCGAGTCGCAGCTGGTGGCGGCCCTCGCCACCCAGATCGGGATGCGCTTCGTCGACCTCACCGACTACCCGGTCGACGGCTCGGCCGTCGCCAAGGTCCCCGACGCGGTCTGCCGCCGCCACAACGCCCTCCCGATCGGCTACGACGAGGGCAAGCTGCTGGTCGCGATGGCCGACCCGGCGAACGTCTTCGCCCTCGACGACATCCGGTCCCTCACCGGCCTGGAGGTCAAGCCGGTCGTCGCCACCAAGCCCGACGTGCTGGCGGCGATCAACCGCTACCACCGCGGCGACGCCGAGATGGACGACCTCACGATGGCGCTCGACGCCGGGTCGGACAGCGAGGAGGACCTCGGCAACGTCAAGGAGATCGTCGAGGACGCGCCGATCGTCAAGTTCGTCAACCTGCTGATCACGCAGGCGATCCAGGACCGCGCCTCCGACATCCACATCGAGCCGACCGAGCGCGACCTCCGGGTCCGGTTCCGGATCGACGGCGTGCTGCACGAGGTGATGCGGTCGCCGAAGACGATCACCTCGGGCGTCACGTCGCGCCTGAAGATCATGGCCGACATCAACATCGCCGAGCGCCGCATCCCGCAGGACGGCCGGCTGTCGGTCAACGCCAACGGCAAGAAGATCGACCTGCGCGTGGCCACCCTGCCGACGGTGTGGGGCGAGAAGATCGTCATGCGCGTGCTCGACAACTCCACGGCCATGCTCAAGCTGTCCGACCTCGGCTTCTCCGACCCGAACTACGAGGTCTACTCCAGGAGCTTCGTGAAGCCCTACGGCATGATCCTGGTGACGGGGCCGACCGGTTCGGGCAAGTCGACGACGCTCTACGCCACCCTCAACATCGTCAGCCGCCCCGAGGTCAACGTCATCACCGTCGAGGACCCGGTCGAGTACCGGCTGCCCGGCATCAACCAGGTGCAGACCAACGTCAAGGCCGGCCTGACGTTCTCGGCAGCGCTGCGCTCGATCCTGCGCTCGGACCCCGACATCGTGCTGCTCGGTGAGATCCGTGACGGGGAGACCGCGCACATCGCCGTGGAGGCCGCCCTCACCGGCCACCTCGTGCTCTCCACCCTGCACACCAACGACGCGCCGTCGGCCATCGTGCGCCTCACCGAGATGGGCATCGAGCCCTTCCTCGTCGGCTCGGCCCTTGACTGCGTACTCGCTCAACGCCTTGCACGCCGGCTCTGCCCGAAGTGCAAGGAGGCCTACACCCCGACCCGCGAGACGCTGATCGAGAACCGCTTCCCCTGGCACGACGGCATGGACCTCCCGACCCTCTACCGGCCGATCGGCTGCGCCGCCTGCTCGAAGACCGGCTACAAGGGCCGGCTCGCGCTGCACGAGGTCATGGCGGTCACCGAGGAGATCGAGAAGCTGACCGTCGAGCACGCCTCCTCGGTGAGCATCGGGAGGACCGCCGTCGAGCAGGGGATGATCACCCTTCGCCACGACGGCCTGCTCAAGGTCCTGGCCGGTGTGACCTCGGTCGAGGAGATCTTCCGCGTCGTCGCGTAAGCGCAGTTGCGCCGTTCGGCTCAAGAGCCCGTGCCCATCGGTCGAAGCCCTCTGGGAACACGTCTAGGAGGTCAGCACCGTGGATGCTTCACAAGGCCCGTCGGGTCTCGACGGCTACTTCGGTACGTCGTCCTCCTCGCCGTCGCCGCTGGACCCCGCCTGGACGCCTGCCCCGCAGCTCCAGGCCGAGGACGCGCTCGACATGGCCCAGCCGTCGTTCGCCTTCACTGCCGTGCCGGCCCCGGCTGCTCCGGTGGAAGCACCGGTCGCGCCGCCCCAGCAGCTGCCCACGGTTCTCCCGCCGGTGGCGCCGCCGGTCGCGGCCCCGCCCATGCCCGAGTCGTTCGCCGCTCCGGTGGCTGCGGCGCCGGTGGCCCCGGTTGCGGCGCCGCCGGTCGCCCCGGTGGTGACCCCGCCCCCCGTGCCGGACGCGATGGCCGAGCTGCAGAGCCTGGCCCTGTCCGCCCAGGACGCCATGGCGGCCCCGGACCAGGCTGAGAGCGAGGACGACTCCGTCGCCGTCCGCATCGGCGCGGAGGACACGACGGAGGACAGCAGCTTCCTGACCGACCTGCTGATCGAGACCCTCGACAGGGGCGCGTCCGACCTGCACCTGACGGTCGGTGCCCCTCCGACGATCCGCCAGCACGGGCACCTCACGCCCCTTGAGGATCGCGCCAGGCTGACTCCCCAGGCGCTGCAGCGGGTCCTCTACGCGATCCTGTCGCAGAAGCAGCGCGAGAAGTTCGAGGAGGTCCTTGAGCTCGACTTCGCCTACAGCATCCCGGGACGGGCCCGCTTCCGCGTCAACATCTACCGCCAGCGCGACTCGCTCGGCGCGGCCTTCCGCCTGATCCCGTACGAGATCAAGGCGCTCGAGGACCTCGGCGTGCCCCCGTCGGTCGCCAACTTCGCCATGCTGCCTCGCGGCTTCGTCCTCGTCACGGGCCCGACCGGTTCCGGCAAGTCGACCACGCTGGCGGCCGTGGTCGACCTCGCGAACCGCAACCGGCGCGACCACATCATGACCGTCGAGGACCCGATCGAGTTCCTTCACGAGCACAAAAGCTGCCTGGTCAACCAGCGCGAGGTGGGGGAGGACACCCACAGCTTCAAGAACGCCCTCAAGCACGTGCTGCGTCAGGACCCCGACATCATCCTCGTCGGTGAGATGCGTGACCTCGAGACGATCGAGATCGCGCTGACCGCAGCCGAGACCGGTCACCTCGTCATGGCGACCCTGCACACGCAGGACGCCGCCCAGACGATCGACCGCGTCATCGACGTCTTCCCCCCGCACCAGCAGCAGCAGGTGCGCGTGCAGCTGGCCGGTGCCATCCAGGGGGTCGTCTGCCAGCAGCTCGTGCGCACGGCGGACGGCAAGGGGCGTGTGGTCGCCACCGAGGTCCTGGTCGCGACCCCGGCCATCCGCAACCTCATCCGCGAGGGCAAGACGCACCAGATCTACTCGGCCATGCAGGCCGGGGCCAAGCACGGCATGGCGACGATGGACCAGCACCTCGCCGAGCTGGTGAAGAAGGGCAAGATCACCTACGACGCGGCGCTCGAGAAGTGCCACCACGTCGAGGACTTCCAGCGGCTCGCCGGCCGGGCGTGAGAGGGACTGACTGATGGCAACGCTGACGTACGAGTACAAGGTCCGCGACCACGCGGGTG
>JBAVRG010000132.1:0-3128 GCA_049694795.1 Mycobacteriales bacterium | reverse complement strand
ACTCAGGGCGACCTCGACGCCGTGGCAGCCCGCCTCAACAGCCGTCCCCGCCAAACCCTCGGCTGGGACACCCCCGCAGAACGCCTCGACCAACTCCTCGTCGCAACAGCCGCTTGACTTCAAGGCCGCCCCGGACCCCCTTGAGCGGTAGATCACGCCCGAGGCACAGCCGATCTACCCCTTGTGGCGTCCGACCCACCGTCCCTCACCCCCTTGAGCGGTAGATCGTCTCCAAGAGCGGGAGCCTCCGTCTGCAGGCCGGGGAGGGCATCGCCGCAGGTCAGAGGGCCTGTCCCTGCCGTGCCAGGGCAGTGAGCCGGCTGACGGCACGCAGGTACTTCTTGCGGTAGCCCCCGTTGAGGAGCTCGTCGGGGAAGAGCCGGTCGAGGGGGATCCCACTCGTCGCCACCGGCAGGTCCCGGTCGTAGAGCCGGTCCACGAGCACCACCAGCCGCAGCGCCGCGGCCTGGTCGGTCACCGGCACCACCTGCTCGAGGCAGACCAGCTCGAGGCCGTCCAGCAGCGCGCCGTACCGCGAGGGGTGCAGCCGGCCGAGGTGCTCGAGCAGCGCCTCGAAGCCGTCGTACGACGACCCCTCCCCCGCCCGCGCCGCGAGCTCGTCGCCGGCCAACGGCGGCGGCGCGGCCGGCAGCCCGCGGTGGCGGTAGTCCTCACCGTCCACGCGCAACGGGGTGAAGTGGGCCGACAGCCCCTGGATCTCACGCAGGAAGTCAGCGGCCGCGAAGCGCCCCTCACCCAAGGCTCCTGGCAGCGTGTTGGAGGTGGCGGCCACCCGGACGCCGGCGGCGACCAACCTGCCGAGCAGGGTGCTGACGAGCACGGTGTCGCCGGGGTCGTCCAGCTCGAACTCGTCGATCGCCAGCAGCCGGTGGCCGCTCAGCGCCTCGACCGTCGACGCGAAGCCCAGCGCCCCGACCAGGTGGGTGAGCTCGACGAAGGTGCAGTAGCCCTTCGGCCCGGGCGCGGCGTGCCACAGGGACGCGAGCAGGTGGGTCTTGCCGACGCCGAAGCCGCCGTCGAGGTAGACCCCCGGCCTGCCCGCGGGTGCCTTCGCGCGTCCGAACCGGCGCCTCACCGGGGGCTCGAGCGTCGTCGCGAAGGCGGTGAGCGCGTGCACCGCCTCGGCCTGCGACGGCTGCCCGGGATCAGGCAGGTACGTCGAGAAGCGGGCCCCGTCGAAGCGTGGCGGCGGCACCATGCCGGCCACCAGGGTGTCGGCGGGCACGACGGGTTCGCGGTCGACGAGGCGGACGGGCACGTTCGGAGAGCCTAGGCGTGGTGAGCCGACGGGACCCGCGGGCCACCCCTCACGCGCGGGACGCCGTACGCGCGATTAGGTTGCAGCCATGAGTGCTCCCGTCGCAGGCGCCGACCCGGCCGTCGTCGGCCCCTACCTCGCCGAGGCGCTCGGCGACCCGGCCTGGAAGGACCCTGCCGTCACCCTCATCGCGGGCGGCAAGAGCAACCTGACCTACCGCGTCGACTCCCCTGTCGGATCGGTCGTCCTGCGCCGACCGCCACTCGGGCACGTCCTCCCCACCGCGCACGACATGAGCCGGGAGTTCCGCGTCATGTCCGCGCTCGACGGCACCGCCGTACCGGTGCCGAAGATGCTGCACTTCTGCACCGACGCCGAGGTGCTCGGGCAGCCCTTCTACGTCATGCAGCGGGTCGAGGGGCACATCGTCACCACGCAGTTCCCCGAGGGCTACGCCACGACCCCTGAGGACAAGGCCAAGGTGTCGAACGGCCTGCTGGACGTGCTCGCGGCCCTGCACTCGGTCGACTACCGAGCCGTCGGCCTGGGCGAGTTCGGCAAGCCGGACGGCTACCTGGCCCGCCAGCTGGCCCGGTGGAGCAAGCAGTGGGAGGCCACCCGCATCGAGGGCATGGAGTTCGTCGACGAGCTGGCTGCGGCCCTCACGGCGCAGCTGCCCTCGACCCAGCGCTCGAGCGTCGTGCACGGCGACTACCGGCTGGACAACACGATGCTGCACCCCACCGAGGTCGGCCGGATCAACGCCGTCCTCGACTGGGAGATGTCGACCCTCGGCGACCCGCTGGCCGATCTCGGGATCCTGCTCGTCTACTGGATCCAGGCCGACGACGGCGAGGTCCGGACCGGCGGGAGCGTCGTGTCCAGCGTGACGACGCTCCCCGGGTTCCTCACCCGCGACGAGGTGGCGGCCGGCTACGCCGCGCGGACCGGCGCGGACATCAGCGAGCTGCCCTGGTACCTCGCCTTCGGCTTCTTCAAGCTCGCCGTCGTGTGCGCCGGCATCGTGATGCGGGCCCGCATGGGCGCGATGGTGGGCGACGGCTTCGAGGGCTTCGAGCAGCGCATCCCACCGCTCATCGAGCTCGGGCGCGCGACGCTCGCCGACCGGAAGCTCTACTGACCTTCCAGGCCCACACGACCAACGGCACCTGGAGCGGCAGCCGGGCGTAGGCGACCGCCTTGTCGCTGACGCGCTCCGCATCAGCCGCCATCTGGAGGTTGGCGGGGAACACCGCGACGAACAGCGCCGCGGCCGCCAGGGCGCCGCGGGACCGGGTCGACGGGCGCGCCACCACCGCGGCCACGCCGAGCTCTGCGACTCCGCTGGCGTAGGTCCAGGCGCGCGCCGGTCCGGGCAGCGCGTGCGGCACGATGCGGTCGTAGAAGCCAGGACTGCTGAAGTGCGTCGCGCCGGCGCCAGCGAGGAACGCAGCGAGCAGGTACGGCGAGGCGGTGCGCAGTCGGTCCACGCCGGAACCCTATGGTCGGGGCCGTGAGCGTGACACCGGGGACCTACCAGCACTGGAAGGGCCCGCAGTACCTCGTGCTCGGGCTCGGCCACGACGCGAACGACGCGGACCGCACCGCGGTGGTGTACCTGCCGCTGTACCCGGTGGACGGGCCGCCGTTCGCGATCCGCAGCGTCGAGGACTTCACCGCCTGGGTCGACCCGGCCAGCGGCGCCACGGTGCCGGAGGGACAGGGGGTGCAGCGCTTCCGGCGCATCGGGTGACCGCCGGCGGCTGGGCCGTCGCGGGGGTGACAGTCCGCTGACCCGGCGCCGCCGAGTGCGGCAAAACCAGGCGACTGCTCGGCGGTTGCTCGCATA
>JBAVRG010000131.1:0-2757 GCA_049694795.1 Mycobacteriales bacterium | reverse complement strand
GCCGACCGGCCGTGCACCTGCCGGGACCCGACCTTCGAGGCGACCAGCCGGGGACCGGCGAAGACCCCCGCGGCGTGGCCGCCGAGCCGGACCAGCAGCACCCCGACGGTGCGCTCCCTGAGGGCGTGCGCGACCAGGTCCCCGGTGAGCGGGGGGAACGGCACCTCGACGGTCGCGACGGCACCGTCCGCGGCGGTGAGCACGACCTGCTGCCCTCCGTACGACGTCACGACCGCGCCGTGCCGGTCGGCGAAGCCCGTCAGCCACCGCGCCAGGCGCTCGGGGGAGACCGTCACCCAGCGGCCACCGCCGGCGGCAGGCCTAGCGGGCACGACGGGCGGCTGGGGTGGCGGGCACGCGCCCAGCATGCCCTGCGGCGGCTCTCGGTCTAGGGTGCGGCCGTGAGCGAGACGCGGGTGCTGCGGTGACGGCCGCCCTGGCAGCCGTCCTGACCGTGCTGGTGGTCGGGCTGCTGCTGGGCGCCCTGGCGCTGCTGCTCGGGGTGCTGCCGTTCGTGGTCGGGGTCGACATGGCCGAGCGGCGCGGCTTCTCCACGGCCCGCTGGGGCGGGCTGTGCGTCGGGTCGGTGCTGCTCGCCGCCCTGGTCGGCTACGCCGCGCTCAAGGGTCCGCGGCCCGCGGTGCTCCTCGTTCCGCTGCTCGCGTGGTCGGTGCCGGCGGTGCTGAGGCTGCTCGACCCGGCGCGGGTGCCCCTGGCGGGCAGCCAAGGGGCGCACGAGCGCTGAGCGGCGTCAGGGGACGGTGACGACGCGGAACGACTCCGCGAGCCGGTCGGCTCCGAGACCACCGGCGATCGCGTTGGTGGACAGCCAGCCCCGCAGCATGCCCTCGAGGTCGTCCATGTGGGCGGTCTGCGACTCGTGCGCACGTAGCGCGGCGACCTTGCGGTCGAACGTGGGCGTGACGTCCACCCACCGGTTCGCGCCGTTGCCGGCGGTCATGACCCAGACGTCGTGCACGCTCCAGGCGTCGAGGCCCTCCTCGTGCAGCAGCGAGGTGTGCGTGAAGGGGTTGCGGGCGTCCGGGTACGCCGCGCTGAGCGCCGCCTCGCCCGCGGCCCGGTGGTCAGGGTGGGACGCCGCGATCCGCTCCCAGTTGATCTCCGGCGACTGCATGAGCAGCCGCTGCGGCCGCACCTGGCGGATCACCCGGCTGACGTCCCGGCGCAGGTCGAACGACGGCGTGAGCTGCCCGTCCGGGTAGCCGAGGAACACCACCTCCGAGACGCCGACCTCCTTGGCCGCCCGGCGCTGCTCGGCCTGCCGGATCCCGGCGATGGCGTCCCGGGGTACGGCGGGGTCGAACCCGCCGGCGTCGCCGTCGGTGCAGATGCAGTAGGTGACCTCGATCCCCTCGTCGGTCCAGGTGGCGATGGTGCCCGCCGCGCCGAAGTCCACGTCGTCCGGGTGCGCCACGACCACGAGGGCGCGCTCGACCTTGTCGCTCGTCATGAAGTCCATCCTCCAGGTGGGCGTCTTCGAGGGAAGACACCGGTCGTGCCAGCGTTGTTCCCCTTGGAGGAGGATGCCTTCATGCGCAAGCTCGACCCGTCCGAGCTCTACGAGCTCGACCCGGACCGCCCCGACCTGTCCGGGGTGGTGCTCGTCCAGGCCCTTGACGGCTTCATCGACGCCGGCGGCGCCCGCAAGCTGGCCGCCCAGCAGCTGCTCGACACGCTGCCGCACCGGGTGCTGGCGCGCTTCGACCACGACCAGCTGTTCGACTACCGCGCGCGCCGGCCGGTCATGGTGTTCGCCAAGGACCACTGGCAGTCCTACGACGCCCCTGAGCTGGCGCTGCACCTGCTGCACGACACCGAGGGCACTCCCTTCCTGCTGCTCGCCGGCCCCGAGCCGGACGTGCAGTGGGAGCGGTTCGTGGCCGCCGTCGAGCAGCTCGCCCGGCTGCTCGGCGTGCGCCGGTCCATCGGGCTGAACGCCATCCCGATGGGCCTGCCGCACACCCGCCCGGTCGGGGTCATCGCGCACGGCACCCCGCGCTCGCTCGTCGACGGCTACGAGCCGTGGGTCGAGACGGTGCAGGTGCCCGCGAGCGCCGGGCACCTGCTGGAGTACCGCCTCGGCGAGGCCGGCATCGAGGCGATGGGCTTCGCGGTGCACGTGCCGCACTACGTCGCCCAGGCCGCCTACCCCGCCGCCGCGGCCCAGCTGGTGCGCGAGGTCGCGAGGGCCGGTGCGCTGCACCTGCCGGTGGACGCGCTCGACGAGGCGGCCGTGGCGACCAGGCTGGCGCTCGACGAGCAGGTCGCCGCGGCACCGGAGGTGGCTGAGGTCGTGCGCCAGCTCGAGGAGCAGTACGACGCCTTCGTGAGCGGCCGCGGGCGGTCCCTGCTGGCCTCGGAGATCTCGGAGTCCGAGCTGCCCTCCGCGGACGAGCTCGGGGCCGAGCTGGAGCGGTTCCTCGCCGAGCAGCAGCGCCCCGACTAGCCCGTACGCCGCAAGCGCCGGACCGGCCGGCTGCCCGCCGTACCGGCTCGCCCCCCAGTCGGTGATCTTCCGCTCGTGGTGCCCGACACGCCGCTCGGCACCCCCGCGAGCGGTAGATCACGCCGGAAGAGGGTGCCCAGGAGACCCGCACGCGGAGCGCCGCGGGTCCGTCGGACGGCTCCCTAGGATGGGACAGGTGTTCGACGACCTCGGGGCCCCGGCCGTGCTCGCTCCGCCCTCGGAGCGCCTGCTGGAGGGGCTCAACCCGCAGCAGCGGCTGGCGGTCGTCC
>JBAVRG010000130.1:0-6770 GCA_049694795.1 Mycobacteriales bacterium | reverse complement strand
GTTACCCACCGAGACCAACGCTTCCTGCCGAGGTCAGGGCTCGACGAGCTCCGGCACGTCGGCGCGCCTCACGACCGCGACCGTGTAGAGCGCCGAGCCGATGATCAGCGGCCACTTGACCGCCTGGATCACGACCAGCAGCACCAGGTTGTCCGACGCCTTGTCCCCCACCGTGAGGGCCACCGCAGTCGCCACCCCCGCGCGCACGAAGAAGGATGCGGTCCAGACCGCCGTGGCGCGCACGCACGCCTGCCGCAGCGGCTCGTGCTCGCGCCAGACGGCGTAGCGCGGGTCCAGCGCGGCGAGGCCGAGCGCGACCGCGGGGCGCCCTGCCAGCAGCGAGGCGCCGAAGGCCACCCCGGACCCGGCGGTGATGAGGATGCCCGGCAGGAAGAAGCCCTTGCCGGTGCCGGTCGCGCGCGAGATCAGCACCGCGAGGACGAGCCCGAAGAAGCCGCTCATGGCCTGCTGCAGCGACTCGCCGCGGACCCTGCGCACCACGACGACGACCAGTCCCGACGCGACGGCGGCCACGATCGCGGTGTTCAGGTCGCTCACCAGCCGGACCACCACGAACACCAGCGCCGGCAGCGAGCCGTCGAACAGGCCCTTCACCCCGCCGAACGCCTCGAGCAGGGTGCCGGTGGTGAGCTCCTGGGAGCGCCGCTCAGCCACCCTGCGCCCGCAGTTCGTACTCCGGGTTGAACAGCGTCGGCTTGTTGTCGCGCTGGGTGAGGCGGCCGCGTGCGACGAGCGCCCGGCCGGGGTCGATGCCGCGGATGCGCCGTCTCCCCAGCCACACCAGCGTGACGGTGCCGGTCCCGTCGTACAGCTCGGCCTCGAGGGTGGGGACGCCGGCGAGGGGGCGCAGCACCACGGCGCGCAACGTGCCGGCGACGCAGACCGGCGAGCCGACGGCGCACTCCCGCACGGCGGTCGCCCCGACCGAGGCGGTCTCCGAGCGGAGCTGGGCGCTGTGGACCTCCTCCTCGTCGGCGGTCAGCCGATGGAGGGCTCGCATGAGACGGCCAGGTGCCACGTGACGATGCTAGACCGCGGTGGAGGGCAGCAGGCGGGCGAAGGACCCGGCCACCGCGCCGTAGCCTCCCGTGACCAGGGCCAGCCCGAGCAGCACGAGCACCACCGCGCCGACCAGGGAGACCCAGCGGCTCGCCGGTTTGAGGCGCTGCGAGAGCGCCGGCGAGGCGGCCAGCGCCAGCCCGGCGAGGACGAAGGGCACGCCGAGGCCGAGGGCGTACGCCGACAGCAGCAGCGCACCGGTGCCCGCACCACCCGACGTCGCCGCGAACGCGAGCACCGACCCCAGGAACGGCCCGACGCACGGCGTGAACGCGGTCCCGAACACGACACCCAGCAGCAGCGGCGCAGCCCACGACGTCGACCGGGCGAGCCGTGCCCGGGTGCCGTCCGCGGAGACCGTCAGCCGCGCCAGCAGCCCCAGCCGCGACTCGAGCAGCAGCGCCGCTGCCATGAGCAGCACGAGCACCCCGCCGGCGCGCTGCACCGGGCCTCCCGCCTCGCGCACCGCGGAGCCGGCACCGCCTGCGACCGCCCCCAGCGTGACGAAGACGGAGCCGAAGCCGAGCACGTAGAGCAGCGACCCTCGGACGAAGGACCCCGACGAGCCGGAGAGCACACCGACGTACGCGGGGAGCAGCGGCACCGTGCAGGGCGCGAGGAACGACAGGATGCCGCTGCCGAGGGCCACGACGAGGGCGAGCAGCACCTCAGCCGCCGTAGGTGAAGGTGAAGAACCTGGCGCCCGCGGTGCGCGCCGTGACCCGCAGGGTGCCGTCCTGGACCGATGTCCCGGTGACGAGGTGCAGCAGGTCCTGCGACCTCAGCACCACGACGGTCCGGCCACCCGACAGCGTGAGAGAGGACCCGCGCCGGGCGGCGGGCACCGGGGCGCCGTCGAGGGTCACGTCGAGGACGACCGGGCCGGCACCCGGCGAGGAGGTGGCGTAGATGTCGCGCGCGCGGAACCGCTGCGTCACCGATGCCTCGGCCCCGAGCTCGAGGTACTCCAGCCCGCCCGTGACCGTCCCGTCGAGGGACAGCCGGTCGCGCGGCTGCCCGCCGTCGTGCCGGACCACGGTGCGCCCCGGCGGGACGACGGCGGTGAGGTACGACGCACCGCGCTCGGCTCCGAAGTAGGTCTCGGGCGTGAGGCCGGAGCCGGGTCGCTCGGTCGTCCGGACGTCGCCGAGCCGGTCGGCCGGGACCGTCCCGCCCTCCGCCAGCAGGGCACGTACGGCGTCCTCGACCTCGGTGTCGCCGCCCTCACCGGCGTGGAAGAAGCGCACCCTTCCGGTGCGGTCGACCAGGTAGTCGGCGGGCCAGTACTCGTTGGAGAACGCCTGCCAGGTGGCCATCTGCGGGTCCTCCGCGACCGGCCAGGTGACCCCCAGCTCACGGATCGCGCGGGCGACGTTGTCGTGGTTGCGCTCGAAGGCGAACTCCGGGCTGTGCACGCCGAGGACGGTGAGCCCGGTCTGCTCGTAGTGCTTCGACAGCGCCCGCAGGAAGGGGAAGGTGCGCCGGCAGTTGATGCAGGTGTAGGTCCAGAAGTCGACCAGCACGACGCGCCCGCGCAGCGACCGCAGGGTGAGCGGTGCGGTGTTGTCGAAGTGCGTGATGCCGGCCAGCTCGGGCGACTGGGGAGCGGTCGCAGCCGGGAGCAGGCTGGCCCGGGCGACCGGCACGACCGAGGACCGGTCGGTGCTGAGGGCGACCACGACCGCGACGGCCGCCAGCACGGCGACGACTGCGGCCGCGAACGCGGCACGGCGAGGGCTCACACAGAGATCTTCGTCCGTGCGAGCCGCGCGGACGGGTCCGGCGGCCACGAACCCGCTAGCGGATCTCGGTGATCTCCGGCCCGCGCTCGGGCAGCTGCAGGCCCTGCTGTGCGGCCTCCTCCTCGACGGCCTGCTGGGCGTCGGGCGGCAGCACCAGCGGCAGCGCGTCCCGGACGGCCATCGGGTCACCGCCCCGCACGACCGCGACCTGCTTCATCGCGGCCAGGAGAGGAGCGGCCAGCGCGTCGTCGACGGCTCCGGGCCCGGTGAGCAGGCCGCGCAGGAACCAGCGCGGGCCGTCGACGCCCACGAAGCGGGCGGGGGCGAGCACGACCCCCTGACCGGGCACCTCGGTCGGCACCTCGGCCCGCAGCTCGGTGCCGTAGGCGCCCTCGGCCTCCTCGGCGCGCCCGCCGCCGGCGCTGAGCGCCTCGCGGATCTCGCTGCGGACCTCCGCCCAGATGCCCTCGGTGCGGGGCGCGGCGAAGGCGTTGAGCTGCAGCGTCGTCTCCCCCTGCACGAGGGTGGCCGCGACGACCTGGCCCTCCGGGCTGACCTCGACGCGCACGTCGACGTCCGGGAAGACCGGTACCTGCAGGCCGCCGAGGTCCAGCCGCGGGGTCTCGAGCTCCGGCGCGTCCGCGACGTCCCACGGACCCTCCGGCCGGCTCAGCGCCGCCTTCCGGGCCGACTCGTCCTGGACCGCGAGCTCGCGCTCGAGCTCGGCGTCCTCGGCAGCGCGGTCCTCGGGGGTGAGGTCGTCGACGAAGGCGTCCGGCTCCGCCGGCTGCCCGTCGTCCTTCTTACGCCGGAAGAGCGCCACGCTGGGAACCTCCTGCTGAGTAGCCGCCGGTGGACCCGTGCCCACCGGTGCCGCGTTCCGTCTCCGGGAGCGACGTGGTCTCGCGCCACACGACCTGCTCGACCCGCTGGACGACCAGCTGGGCCACCCGGTCGAGACGGCGCAACGTCACGGTCTCACGCGGGTCGTGGTTCACGAGGATGACCTTGATCTCGCCGCGGTAGCCCGCGTCGATGGTGCCCGGCGCGTTGACCAGCCCCACGCCGTGGTGGGCGGCCAGGCCCGAGCGCGGGTGCACGAACGCGGCGTAGCCGTGCGGCAGCGCGAGCGCGATGCCGGTAGGCAGCACCACCCGCTCCCCCGGCGACAGGGACGCGTCGACGGTGGTCACGAGGTCGCAGCCGGCATCCCCTGGCCGGGCGTACTCCGGCAGGGGGACGTCCGGGTCCAGTCGCTGCACCGCGACCTCGAGGGGTTCCACGGGTCGAGACCGTACCGTGGTCGCATGCGCAGGACCGTGCTCGTGACCGGAGCCAACAGCGGGATCGGGCTGGTGACCTGCCTGGAGCTCGCGGCGGCCGGCTGGGACGTGATCGGCAGCGCCCGCACGCAGAAGAAGGCCACGGCGGTGCGACGGGCCGCTCAGGAGAAGGGCGTCGAGGTCCGCACGCTGCTCCTCGACGTCGACGACCCGGCCTCGTGCGCCCGCGCGGTGGAGGAGGCAGGGCAGCTGCACGCGCTGGTCAACAACGCGGGCTTCGCGCTGTCGGGCGCGGTCGAGGACCTCAGCGACGACCGGGTCCGCGCCCAGCTCGAGACGAACGTCGTGGCACCGATCCGCCTCGCGCGGCTCGTGCTGCCGGGCATGCGCGAGCGCGGCGACGGTCGCATCGTCAACATCTCCAGCGTCGCCGGCCGCCTGTCCACCCCGTTGATGGGCTGGTACTGCGCGTCCAAGCACGCCCTCGAGGGGGTCACCGACGCGCTGCGGATGGAGGTCGAGGGCTTCGGGGTGAAGGTGTCCCTGGTCGAGCCGGGCATGTTCGCCACCGACGTCTGGTCGGCGGCCAAGGAGGGCGCCTACCCGGAGCCCTCCACGGCCCGCTACGCCGCCGCGTACGCCCGCGGGGCCGCTCTGGGCAACCGCTCCGACAAGCTCCCCGACCCGGTGTGGGTGGCGCGCACCGTCCGGATCGCCCTCACCAACCCGGTGCCGCTGGCCCGCTACGTCGTCGGTGCGGACGCGGTGGGCGGCATCCTCGCCGAGACGGTGCTGCCGACCGTGCTCACCGACTACCTCAAGGCCATCAGCACCGGCCTGCGGTCCCCCCTCCGGCTGCCGTTCCTGTGACCACCTACCGCGAGCGGCTGCGGGTCCCCGTGTGGTGGGCCGTCATCGGCCTGGGCGTCGCACTGCTCCTCGCCGCTGAGGTGCACAGCGGGGCGCGCGGCTGGCGGGCCGTCGTGCCCTACGTGGTCGCGCTGCCGCTGGTCGTCCTCGGCCTGGTGTGGCTGTCCCGGCAGGAGGTCCGCGTCCAGGACGGCGTGCTGCACGTGGCCGGTGCCCGGGCGCCGCTCACGGCGTTCGGGCCGGCCGAGGTGCTGGACCGCGATGCGCTCCGGCTCTGGCTGGGCCCGGCCGCCCAGCGCGACGCCTGGGTCGCCGTCCGGCCGTGGCTCACCAGCGCCGTCCGCCTGCCCGTGACCGACCCGGACGACGAGACGCCGTACTGGCTGGTCGGGACCCGCGACCCGGTCGGCCTCGCGGTCGCGCTCAGCCCGGTCCCGCAGAGCCCGGCCCCTTAGCCGCACGGCGTAGACAGCCCGTACGCGGGGCACCACCCCGGCATGGCAGCAGCGAAGATCGTGTGGAAGATGGTCGCCGTGACGACCGGGCTGGTCGCGGCACGCACGACCAGGAGCGCGCTCGACAAGGGCTGGCGCAAGGCGGTGGGAGACGACCCGCCCCGCAACCCGGCCGCCCCGGGGACCGGCTGGAAGGAGGCGGCCGCCTGGGCCGCCGCCTCGGGGACCGCCCTCGCGCTCGCGAAGGTGGCAGCCACGAACGGCGCCGCCAGGGCCTGGCGCAGGACGACCGGCCACCTGCCCCCTGGCTTGGAGGAGGTGGGGGCCTAACCTGCCGGACGTGGACGACGAGACGATCGCGTACGCCGGCGTCAACGGGCAGCGCCAGCTCCTGCGGGACCGGGCTGTCACCAGCGTGCAGCTGCTCGAGCTGTCGCTGGCCCGGATCCGCCGGCTCGACCCGCAGATCGGCGCCTTCCGGGTGCTGTTCGACACCGCCCGCGGGGAGGCGGAGGCGGCGGATGCCGCGCTGGCGCAGGGTGACGAGCGGCCGTTGCTGGGCGTGCCGGTCGCTGTCAAGGACTACCTGCCCGTGGCCGGCCACGCTCCCGCGCACGGCACGGCGTCACCGCAGCCGACGGCGACCGAGGACGCCGAGATCGCCCGCCGCCTGCGGGCGGCCGGGGCCGTCATCGTCGGTACGACGCACCTGCCCGAGCTGGCGCTGTGGCCCTTCACGGAGTCCAAGACCTTCGGCGCCACGCGCAACCCGTGGGACCTCGACCGCACCCCGGGCGGGTCCTCGGGCGGCTCGGCCGCGGCGGTCGCGGCCGGGATGGTGGCGGCGGCGCACGCGAGCGACGGCGGCGGCTCCATCCGCATCCCCGCGGCGTGCTGCGGCCTGGTCGGCCTCAAGCCGACCCGAGGGTTCGTGTCGCTGGCGCCCGCGACCGACCACTGGCACGGGCTGTCGGTGGCGGGCTGCGTGACCCGCACGGTCGCCGACACGGTGACCGTCCTGAACGCGCTGCAGGACCGGCCGCTCGCGCTGACCGACCCGGGCCGGCTGCGCATCGCCTGGTCGCTCAAGACGCCCGTCCCCGCACCGGTCGACCCGCAGGTGAAGGCCGCCCTCCACCGGGTCATGGGGCGCCTCGCGGGCCTCGGCCACGACGTCCTGCAGGCCGATCCGTCGTACCGGGGGGTGCAGGAGTCGTTCCTGGTGCGCTACGCCGCCGGGGCGGCCGACGACCTGGAGGCGCTGGCCGACCCCTCGGTGACCGAGCTGCGCACCCGTGCGGTCGCCGCGCTCGGCCGACGCCTGCGGGGCCGGCCGCTGC
>JBAVRG010000129.1:0-6009 GCA_049694795.1 Mycobacteriales bacterium | reverse complement strand
GCCCCGAGCAGCGGCGCGAGCACCTGACCCGGGTCCTGCGCGCCCGCCTGCCGCAGCAGGTCGGCAGCGCTGGCGACGAGAGTGACGAGGTGGTTGGCGCCGTGCGCGAGCGCTGCGTGCCACAGCGGGCGCAGCTCCTCGAGCACCCACACCGGCTCGCCGCCCATCTCCAGGACGAGCGCCTCCGCTGCCGGCCGCAGCACGTCCGGCGCGGTGACGCCGAAGGACGCGCCACGCAGCCGGTCGAGGTCGACGGGTGAGCCGGTGAACGGCAGCACCGGGTGCAGCGCGAGCGGCAGCGCGCCGAGGGCCGGCGCCAGGGCGGCGAGGCCGTGCCGGCCACTGACGTGGGCGACCAGCTGGCCGGGCGCGAAGGCGTCGACGGCGGCCAGGCCGCGCACCAGGTCCGGCAGCGCGTCGTCGGGCACGGCGAGCAGGGCGAGGGTGGAGCGCCGCACGACCTCGGCGGGCTCGAGCACGGGCACACCGGGCAGGAACAGCTCCGCCCGCGCGCGCGAGGCCTCGCTGACGGCGCTCACACCGACGACGTCATGCCCGGCCCGGTGCAGCGCCGCGCCGAGCACCGCGCCGACACGGCCGGCACCGACCACGCCCACGGACAGGCGGGCAGCGTCGGGACGCGCTGGGGAGGTCATCAGTGGCCGTTCCAGTCCTGAGTGGGGTACCGGACGAGTGCTGCGAAAGCGTAACGCCAGCGCTGCGCGTGGCAATCCTCTGTGGTGCATGTCACGGCCGGCCCGAACGCCGTTCTAGCCGCGGGCGTCGTCCTCGTCGAGGCCCGCGCCCGGGTCCGAGCGGCCGGCGTGCCCCTCACCGGGCAGCACCGTCTGCGTGCAGCGGCCGCTGGCGAGCAGCCGGCCCTGCGCGTCGAAGAGCTCGGCGGAGCAGAACACCAACCGCCGGGTGCGGGTGACCACCGACCCCTTGGCGGTGACCCGGCCCATCCGGGTGGCGCGGTAGAACTCCACCCTCAGGTCGGCGGTGAGGAACACCTCGTCCGGGCTGAGGACCGACCAGCAGGCATGACCCATGGCCGAGTCGAGCAACCAGCTCACCATGCCGCCGTGCAGCACCTGGCCGCCGGCGGTCGGGAAGCCGTACTCCGGCACCGCCTCCCAGGCGAGCAGCGAGCTGCCGTCCTGGCGCTCCACCACCTCGAGCCCGAGGGTCCTGCCGATGTGCACGGTCACGCGCGGCATGCTCGCACGATGACGGCGCGGGCGTGGAGCGAGGCCTGGCACGAGGCGCTCTACGGCCCGGAGGGCTTCTTCCTCCGTGAGGTCCCGGGCACGCACTTCCGCACGAACGCGGCGGTCCCGCTGTTCGCCGCAGCAGTACGGCGGCTGGCCGACCGGGTCGACGAGGCACTGGGCTTCCCCGACCCGTTCGACGTCGTCGACGTGGGCGCGGGGCGCGGGGAGCTGCTGTCCGCGCTACCGGACGTGCCCACCCGCTGGCGGCTCACGGGCGTCGACCTCGCGACCGCGGACGTGCCCTTCCGATGGGCTCACGAGATCCCAGCACTGACAGGGCTTCTCGTCGCCAACGAGTGGCTCGACGCCGTGCCCCTGGACGTCCTGGAGGACGACCGGCTGGTGCTGGTGTCGCCGTCGGGCGAGGAGCAGGCCGGGGCGCCGCTCACCTCGGAGTGGGCGGCCCGCTGGTGGCCGACCGGCGGCCGCGTCGAGATCGGCGCACCGCGCGACCTGGCGTGGGCGCACGCGGTCTCCCGGGTGCGGCGCGGGCTCGCGGTGGCGGTCGACTACGGGCACACGACGCACACCCGCCGCCCCACGCTGACCGGTTACCGCGACGGACGGCAGGTGCCACCCGTGCCGGACGGCTCCTGCGACCTCACCGCGCACGTCGCGCTCGACGCCTGCGCCGCGGCCACCGGGTCGCTGCTGGTGACCCAGCGCGAGGCCCTGGCCGCGCTCGGGGTCTCGGCCGCGCTGCCGGACCCGACGGTGACGTCGTACGGGCAGGAGCTGGAGCGGGCGTCGCAGGCGCGCGAGCTGCTCGACCCGGCGGGGCTGGGCGGGTTCGGCTGGCTGCTCCGGGCGGTCGGGACCGAGGTTGGTTGGATGGGCGTGTGAACAGCCGCGGCAACGAGGTGGTGGCGGGGGTCGGGGCAGCGGCCCTGACCCGGTCCGACATCACGCTGGAGCTCGGCACGCACCACCCGTCGACGCACGGCTCGCTACGGCTGCGGCTGGTGCTGGACGGCGACACGGTGGTCAGCGGCGAGCCTCTGGTGGGGGCGCTGCACCGCGGGGCGGAGAAGCTCTTCGAGGTTCGCGACTACCGGCAGGTCCTGGTGCTGGCCAACCGGCACGACTGGCTGGCGGCGTTCAACAACGAGGTGGGGGTCGCGCTCGCGGTCGAGCGGATGCTCGGCATGGAGGTACCGGCCCGCGCGACCTGGCTGCGCACGCTGCTGTGCGAGGTCAACCGGGTGCTCTCGCACCTGATGTTCCTGGGCCACCTCGACCGCCGGTTCGTCGCGCTGCGCGAGCCGCTGCAGGCGGTGCTCGAGGAGGCGACCGGCGGCCGCATCCACGTCGTCTGCACCCGGGTCGGGGGGCTGCTCGAGGACGTGCCCCTGGGCTGGGGCGACCGGGTGCGCACGGCCGTGCAGACCGTGCGGGAGGCGCTCGGCGAGGTGCCGCTGGACGCGCTTGCGGGCCTGGGGGTGCTGTCGGTCGCTGACGCGCTGGCGTACGGAGTCTCGGGGCCGGTCGCCCGCGGTTCCGGACTGGACGTGGACCTGCGCCGCGACGACCCCTACCTCGCGTACGGCGACCTGGACGTGCCTGTGGTGCTCCGCACCGAGGGGGACGCCGCGGCGCGCTTCGCCTGCCTGGTCGAGCAGGTGGGCGTCTCACTGGACCTGGTCGAGCAGTGCCTGGCGCGGCTGCCCTCCGGCCCGGTGAACGTGAAGCTGCCCAAGACAGTGCGGGCGCCCGAGGGCTCGACGTACAGCTGGACGGAGGCCCCGTCGGGGGTGGCCGGCTACTACCTGGTGTCGCGCGGCGCGGCGACGCCCTGGCGGCTGGCCATGCGGACCGCGTCGTTCAACAACGTGTCGGCCCTGCCGGCGGTGCTGCCGGGGCTGCGGGTCCAGGACCTGCCGGCCGTGCTGGCGTCGTTCTTCTTCGTCGTGGGCGACGTCGACCGCTGACCGGCTCCGGTCAGCTGCGCAGGTAGTCCTGGAACTTGGCGCGCAGCAGCGGCTCGTCGTCGCCGAGGTCCTTGCCCATGAGCTCGCGCACGATCTCGACCGCCTCGCTGATGGAGCCGGTGATCCCGCCGCTCGAGCCGTCCTCGGAGGCGATGGACTGGCTGGCCCGCAGGTGCTTGACGACGTCCCAGAAGAAGCCGACGTCGTGCTTCGCGCGAGCCTTCTCGAAGGCCTGGCGGCGCAGCTCGTCCATGGTCAGGGCGTCCAGATCCATGCGGGAAACCTACTCGTGCTCAGGGGGTGTGCGGCAGGACCGTTCGAGGAGCAGCGCCGCGACGAGCAGCAGCAGGCACGCACCTGCCGACAGACCGGCGACCAGGGCGTCGTGGGAGGCGGCAGCCAGCTTGTCGCGTCGCGGGAACGTCCAGGCGAACAGCCCGCCGTACAGGCCCAGCAGCAGCGCGCCTGCGGTGGAGGATGCCTTCGCCAGGACTGCCGCCCGAGCGACCTGCAGCGGGTGCATGGGGCGCCCCGGGGACCTGCCGCGGACCTTGTCGGCGACCACCTTGGCGAGCCCGAGCTCGAACAGGGCGATGATCAGGGCCGTGACCGGGGCGTAGACCGGCAGCGTGACGAGGTCGCCGTAGGCACGGTCGGCCACCAGCCAGCCCAGCAGCCCCGCGCCGAGGGCGAGGGCCACCACGGTCGTCCAGCGGGTGGGCTTCACAGCAGGTCTCCCAGCAGCCGCACCGAGGACCGGTCGACGGGCAGGTCGGCCACCCGCCCGTGGCCGGGCAGCACCGCGTCGGGGTCGACGTCCAGCCACGGCACGAGCACGAACGCCCGCTCGTGCGCCCGGGGGTGCGGCAGCTCGAGGACCGGCGAGGACCCGTCGGCCACCACCACGTCGACGTCCAGGGTGCGCGGGCCCCAGCGCACGTCCCGGGCGCGACCGGCGAGCGTCTCCGCCTCGACCGCACGCTGCCAGGCCTCCTGCGCGTCCCACGGGCACAGCGCCACGACGTTGAGGTAGTCGTCCTGCTCGACGCCGCCCCAGGGGGCGGTCTCGTAGACCGCGGAGACCGCGACCGGCTCGAGCACCGACAGCCCCAGCCGGAGGTGGGCCAGCCGGTCGCCCACGTTGGATCCCAGCGACAGCACCGATCTCACGGGCGCACCACGGTCACGGCGACGTCGTCGAAGGCGAGCGGGATGGGCGCCATCGGCTTGTGCACGGTGACCTGCGCGGAGATCACCCGAGGGTCGGCGCAGCACACGTCCGCGAGCCGGGCGGCGAGGGTCTCGAGGAGCTGCACCGGCTCACCGGCGACCACCTCCGCGAGCTGCGCGGCGAGCGTCCCGTAGTCGACGGTGGCGCCGAGGTCGTCCGACGCCGCCGCGGGTCGGGTGTCGAGGGTCAGCACCGCGTCGACGACGAACTCCTGACCGTCACGCCGCTCCTCGGGGAGCACGCCGTGGTGGCCCCGAACGCGCAGCCCGGTCAGCGCGATCCGGTCACTCATGGACGAGCCTCCCCAGGACCGGCGAGCCGTGGTGCACCTGGAGCCGCCACCCGTCCGGGCGCCGGACGAAGACGTTCGTCGCCACGACCGCAGCGTTGTCGCCCACGTCGGCGGAGGTCAGGACGTTCTCGGTGCACGTCACGACGGCGGTCTGCCCGGTCACGGCGACCTGCACGTCGGTGAGGAAGAACTGGATGTAGTCGGTGTTCGCCATCACCGCCGCCCAGGAGCGCAGCACCTCGCTGCGGCCGCGCAGCATCGGCCAGCCGGGGTGCACGCAGACCACGGCTTCCGGCTCGGCGGTGTCCCACACCGCCTCCATCAGGCCGATGTCAGCGGACTCGAACGCGGTGTAGAGCGCGGCGTTGGCCGCTTGCACGTCACGCATCGCGCAACCTCGAGACCACGCGTACGGCGTCGGCGCTCGACGCGACGTCGTGGACGCGCACGCCCCAGCACCCGGCCTGGGCGGCCACGACGGTGAGCGCGGTCGTGGCGGCGTCGCGGCCCTTGGGCTCCCGGCCGTCGAGCAGCACCCCGAGGAAGGCCTTCCGGGAAGCCCCGAGCAGCACCGGACCGAGCGCCTGCAGCCGCGGGAGCGCACGCAGCAGCGCCCAGTTGTGGTCAGCGGTCTTGGCGAACCCGATGCCGGGGTCGACCAGCACCTCGGAGACGCCGGCGGCCGCGCACGCGTCCAGCCGGGCGGCCAGCTCGTCGCACACCTCGCGCACCACGTCGTCGTAGACCGCTCGCGACTGCATGTCCGCACTGTGCCCGCGCCAGTGCATCGCGACGTACGGCACCCCCAGCGACGCGACCGCCGGCAGCATGCCCGGGTCGGCCAGACCGCCGCTCACGTCGTTGACGAGCACCGCTCCGGCCGCCACCGCGGCCTGCGCCACGGGCGCCCGCATGGTGTCGACCGAGCAGCGCACGCCCTGCTGCGACAGCGCGGCCACCACCGGCACCACCCGCGCGGCCTCCTCCTCGGGGGACACCCGCTGGGCTCCGGGACGGGTCGACTCACCCCCGACGTCGACCAGGTCAGCGCCCTCCGCGGCGAGCTTCTCGCCGTACGCGATGGCGGTCTCGACGGTGTCGTGGTCGCCCCCGTCGCTGAAGCTGTCGGGGGTGACGTTCAGGACCCCCATGACGAGGGTCCGGCCGACGGGTGTCAGCTGGCCGGGTCGGTGCCGGCCTGGCGGCGCGGTGAGCGCGCCTGCCGAGGCTTCGGCTGGACCGCCTCGCGGTTGACCGCACCCGCGCGCGACGACGGCTTGCGGG
>JBAVRG010000128.1:0-3578 GCA_049694795.1 Mycobacteriales bacterium | reverse complement strand
CGTCAACACCCCGCCTCAGGAGAAGAGCCCCGCCTGGCTGGCCGCCCAGGCGAAGGGGCTGCTCAAGGGCCTCACGGTCCGGGTGCGCGACGACCGCGAGCTGCGGGCCGAGGGCTGGGGCGGTGTCACGGCCGTCGGTATGGGGTCGGCCCGGCCGCCGCGCGTCATCGAGGCGAGCTACGACGGCGGTGGTGGCCGGCACGTCGTCCTCGTCGGCAAGGGCATCACGTTCGACTCGGGCGGCCTGTCGATCAAGTCCAACGACGGCATGCAGCTGATGAAGATGGACATGGGTGGCGCGGCCGCCGTGCTCGGCGCGCTGCGGGCGGTCGCCGACCTGCGGTTGCCCATCAAGGTCACCGCGTTGGCGTGCGCTGCCGAGAACATGCCGAGCGGCCGGGCGCAGCGCCCGTCCGACGTCATCACCCAGTACGGCGGCACCACCGTCGAGGTCCTCAACACCGACGCCGAGGGCCGTCTGGTGCTCGCCGACGGGCTGGCCTACGCCGACCTGGTGCTCGACGCCGACGTGATCGTCGACGTCGCGACCCTGACCGGCGCGATGCCGATCGCGCTGGGCAAGAAGGTCGCCGGCCTGTTCAGCAGCGACGACGCGCTCTCGGCGCAGCTGCTCGCCGCCGCCGACGCGTCGGGGGAGCGGCTCTGGCGGCTCCCGCTCGTGGAGGACTACCGGCAGGCGCTGGAGTCCACGACCGCCGACCTGCGCAACATCGGCGAACCCAAGCTCAAGCTGGGCGGCGGCTCGATCATCGCAGCGCTGTTCCTGCGCGAGTTCACCGGCGGGCGGCCCTGGGCCCACCTCGACATCGCCGGCCCGGCGTGGTCAGGCAGCGACGACGACGAGCTCACGAAGGGCGGCACCGGGTACGGCGTCCGCCTCCTCGTGACCTGGCTCGAGGCGCTGTCGGCGCGCCCGGGACGACGGGCTGCCGCGCGCGGCTGAGTGGCGAGGCTCACGCCGGTTCCGGGGCCGCAGGACAGGTCGCGGTCAGGTCAGGCCCCTAGCGTGGGGAGCGGTTCTGCACGCGTCGTCGCGTGGCCCCTGCGTCACCGGCGCCTGACCCCTCGAGGAGACGGTCATGCGCACCCTCACTCCCTTCGAGCCCGTTCCGGGCACCGTCAACCACCTACTCACCGCGCGGATGCGCCCCGACTTCAAGCGCGCGGTCAGCTACGGCCTGCTCGCGCTGGTCGCCGCCTGCGTGGTCCGCGTCTACGGCGACCTCACGTGGTCCTCCCTCACGAGCAGTGTCGTCACCCTGCTGGGCAGCGTCGGCTTCGTCGCGCTGTCGGTTCTGGCGGTGCGCAGCGTCGCGAGCGAGGTCGCGGCGGTCAGCCGGGTGCGCTTCGGCGACGCGCACGCCTCGGTGGTCGCGCTGCTGCTCACGCTGGCCGGCTACACCGCGACCACGCTGTCGCTGCTCGTGCTGCTGCAGGTCCCGCTGCAGCGGCTGCTCGTCTCCGGTGCGGTCACCGGGGTGGTCCTCGGAATCGCGGCCCAGCAGTCGCTCGCGAACGTCGTGGCCGGTCTCGTGCTCCTGCTCAACCGGCCGTTCCAGGTCGGGCAGGAGATCACGCTGCGCAGCGGTGCGCTGGCCGGTCCGTACTCCGGCCGGGTGCTGAGCATCGGCCTGACCTACGTGCAGCTCGACACCGAGGAGGGCGTCGTGCTGCTGCCCAACTCCGGGGTTCTCGCCTCGGTCGTCGGCCCGCGCGTCACGTCGCAGGTGGTGCCGGCTCAGGGGCGGGTCGACAGCACCGTCTGACAGCGAGGCGAGGGCCCTTGTCTGGAGGAGATCGAAGAAGGGAGAAGCCCCGCGGTGCGGGTGCCCCCAGACGGCCACTAGAGTGAGAGGCGTTCTCAACTGAGAGACGTTCTCCCGATCTCATGACAGTGCCGAGGAGGCCCGCCTTGACCGCCGCTCCCGACATGCCGCTCCCCGAGCCGACCGAGAAGGACGAGCGGCTCAGCGTCGAGCTGCGGCACCTCGCCGAGGACGCCGTACTGCGCGGCAAGCCGAACGGCGACGAGAAGTGCGCCAACTGCCTGTTCTACATGGAGCCGAGTGAGGCGATCTCCTACTGCTGGCACCCCAAGCTCCAGGTCCTCGCGGGGGCGGAGTGGTGGTGCCAGTGGTGGGAGGAGATCCCGGCCGAGCGGCAGTGACCGGCACCGCCGCCGAGGACGTCCGGCTCACCCCGCAGCGCCGCGCCGTCCTGGACGTGATCACCGGCGCGGCCGACCACCCGACCGCCGCCGACGTCCTGGAGCGCGTCCGCGAGGTCGTCCCCGGCGTCGGACCGGCCACCGTCTACCGCACCCTGTCCCTACTCGTCGAGTCGGGCCAGGTGGCGGAGGTCCAGCTCGGCAACGGGGCCGCCCGCTACGACCGCAGCACGCACCACCACGACCACCTCGTCTGCGACGACTGCGGGCGGGTCGAGGACGTGAGCGCGCCGCTGCAGCGGGGGGCGCTCGACGCCGTGGCGGCGGCGAGCTCGTTCAGCGTCACCAGCTACGACCTGCGCATCCACGGCCGCTGCGCCGCCTGCACCAGCAGTTCTTCCCACCCGACCACCGACACGAGGAGCAACCATGGCTGAGCTCAAGGGCAGCAAGACCCACGAGAACCTCAAGGAGGCGTTCGCCGGCGAGAGCCAGGCCAACCGCCGCTACCTGTACTTCGGCCGCCAGGCCGAGCTCGAGAAGCAGACCGAGGTCGCGGCGCTGTTCCGGGACACGGCGGAGTCGGAGACCAGCCACGCGTTCGGCCACCTGGAGTTCCTGCAGGCGGCGGGCGACCCGGCGACGGATCTGCCCATCGGCACGACCGAGGAGAACCTCGTGGCCGCGGCTGCCGGCGAGACCTACGAGTTCACCGCGATGTACCCCGGCTTCGCGAAGACGGCCCGCGAGGAGGGGTTTGACGAGATCGCCGACTGGTTCGGCACCCTCGCGCGGGCCGAGCGCACCCACGCCGGCCGCTACGAGAAGGCGCTGGAGAAGCTCCGCGCCGGCGCGTGACACCAGGGGCGGCCGGCCGGGCTCGATCACGACCCGGCCGGTCGTTCGCGTCCTGCCCCTCGACGTCTGAAGGAGCCACCGCATGACCGCCCTGTCGGTCGACGACCTCGTGCTCGACCCCGCCCGCTACGCCCTGCTGCGCCCGAGCGTGCGCGCGGAGGCGATCGAGCTGCGTCGCCGGCGCCGGCTGCACGTCGGCGACCTCGTGCTGCTGGAGTTCGAGAACGCCGCGACGCTGCGCTACCAGGCGCAGGAGATGCTCTTCGTGGAGCGCGTCACGGACTCCGCCGTCGCCGAGGAGGAGCTGACTGCCTACGACCGGCTGCTGCCCGGCCGCACCGCGGTCACGGCCACGCTGCTCATCGAGATCGCCGACCAGGACCTGGTCAAGCCGGAGCTGGAGCGGCTGGCCGGCCTGCACGACAGCGTCCGCCTGGAGGTGGGCGCGCACCGCTGCCCCGCCACGGACGTGCCGCCGCCGGACGACGGCCCGAGCGACCGCACCTTCTCGGTGCACTTCCTGCGCTTCGAC
>JBAVRG010000127.1:0-1881 GCA_049694795.1 Mycobacteriales bacterium | reverse complement strand
GGAGCGCGCGGCCCGCGCCGCACGGCGCGCCGCGCGGCCCGCCGACTAGCCTGCTCGCCATGGCACTGCTCCGTCGCAGCAAGAAGGCCCCCGCGAAGAAGGCCGGCCCGAGCCGGGGCGAGAAGTGGGGCCAGATCAAGCTGGCGTTCTCGATGACCCGCAAGAGCGACCCCAAGATGCTCCCGCTGGTCATCGGGTCGCTCGTCATCGTGCTGGCGGCGTTCGTGCTGCTCGGCGCGGCGGTCGGCCACCCCGTCTACCTGGGCGTGATCGGCCTGCTGCTGGGTTTCGTGGTGGCGGCGGCGGTCTTCGGGCGCCGGGTGCAACGCACCGCGTTCGGCCAGGTCGAGGGGCAGGTCGGTGCCGCGGCAGCGGTGCTGTCCAACATGCGCGGCAACTGGCGGGTGATGCCGGCGGTCGGGTTCACCAAGGAGCAGGACCTGCTGCACCTGGTCATCGGCCGCCCCGGTGTGGTGCTGGTCGGCGAGGGCTCCCCCGGCCGGGTCCGCGGCCTGGTCGGCGCCGAGAAGCGCCGGCTCGCCCGCGTCCTCGGCGACACCCCGGTCTACGACGTGACGGTGGGCGACGGCGAGGGCCAGGTCGCGCTCAAGGACCTGGAGCGGCACTTCCTGCGGCTGCCGCGCAACATCAAGCCGGCCCGCGTGAACGAGCTGGACACCAAGCTCAAGGCGCTGCGCGCGAGCAGCGCGATGCCGATCCCCAAGGGCCCGGTGCCGACCCGCGTGCCGCGCGGCAAGATGCGCTAGTCGCGGACGACGGCCGACCCGCCGACCAGGTCGTGCAGCCCGCGGCCGTCGCGGGTGAAAATGCCGGCCAGCCCGACGGTGAGCAGCAGGGGCACGGTCCGCAGCACCGCGGTCAGCAGCCCCGGCGGCCGGGTGACGTCCTTGAGCCGCAGCACCTTCAGGCCCAGCGCCCGCATGCCCAGCGTCTGGCCGGTGAGGGCCACGAGCACGATGTGCTCGAGGGCAAGGACGCCGTACGCCGCCAGCTGGCGCTGCGTCGGGGTCGGGCTGTGCACCGCGACGTTGACCAGCCCGGCGAGCAGCGCGCTCGCGAGGATGTCGAGGAAGAACGCGAACGCCCGCGCGCTGAACGGCGCGACCGACGACGAGCCCTCGCGGGGCAGCCCCAGGTCCTTGCCGGGCCAGCTGTCGGGGTGCCGCAGCTCACCGACCGTCACGCCCGGGCCCTCGAGCCAGGTCCCTGTCCACCGCGCCATGGCGTCCAGGCTACGGGCGGCTGTCCGGTCCCGCCCGCCCGGTACGGCGTCCCGCCCGACCGGGGTGACACTCAGGTGGCGGGGAGGGGATAGCCTCGGGGGGACGCGGTCGCTCGACGAGGCGCGACCGGGGCCAGTGCCGGGGGCGCCCCACAGCGCGTAACCCCGGTGAAACAACAGGGACACTGGCGGGTCACACCGGCTCGCTAGCGTCTCGCTCACGTTCTGACAGCCAGTCCCGCAAGCCCCGGAGAGGACGACGTGTTCAAGACCGCCGACGAGGTGCTCAGCTACATCAAGAAGGAAGCCGTCGAGATGGTCGACGTGCGCTTCTGCGACCTGCCCGGTGTCATGCAGCACTTCACGGTGCCCGCCGGGTCCTTCAGCGAGGACGTGTTCACGGACGGCCTGGGCTTCGACGGCTCGTCGATCCGCGGCTTCCAGGAGATCCACGAGTCGGACATGCTCCTGCTCCCGGACCCGACCACGGCGCGCCTCGACCCGTTCCGCACCCGCAAGACCCTCATCATCAACTTCTTCATCCACGACCCGCTGACCGGTGAGGCCTACTCCCGCGACCCGCGCAACGTGGCCAAGAAGGCCGAGGCCTACCTCAAGGGCTCCGGCATCGCCGACAC
>JBAVRG010000126.1:0-2511 GCA_049694795.1 Mycobacteriales bacterium | reverse complement strand
TCACGGTGACCCGGCCGGAGGCCAGGTCGACGGCGACGTCCCTCACGCCGGCCAGGGCGCTGATCTCCTCGGTGACGGAGGTGACGCAGTGGCCGCAGGTCATCCCGGTGACGGTGTAGCTGCTGGTGCTCATGGTGCTCCCTCTCGGATCAGCTGCGGACGAGCCGGGCGATGGCCTCGGACGCCTCTTTGAGCTTGAGCTCCTGCTCAGCCCCGCCGGCGCGCGCGGCGTCGACCAGGCAGTGCCCCATGTGGTCGTCGAGCAGGTTGAGGGCGACCGACTGCAGGGCCTTCGTCGCCGCCGACACCTGCGTGAGGATGTCGATGCAGTACTTGTCGTCCTCGACCATCTTCGCGATCCCGCGGACCTGGCCCTCGATGCGCCTCAGCCGCTTGAGGTGGTCGTCCTTCGTGTCGCTGTAGCCGGGCATCTGCATCCTCCCTCCGGCGCGTCCACCGACACCATACCCCCCTAGGGTACTCCTGCAAAGGCCGCGTGGCGGATCGAGCAGGGGCCCCGCGGGTGGCAGGCTGCCGGGCATGAGCGATGTGCTGCACCTGCGCGGTCCGGTCCTCGTCGGTCCCGAGGAGGAGCGGCCCGAGGCCTGGGTCGTCGGTGGCAGGGTCACCTTCGACCGCCCCACCGGTGACAGCACCGCCCTCGAGGGCTGGGTGCTGCCCGGGCTGGTCGACGCGCACTGCCACATCGGGCTCGGCAGGCACGGGAGGGTCCCCGACGACGAAGCCGAGCAGCAGGCCCTGGCCGACCGCAACGCCGGCGCCCTGCTGCTGCGCGACGCGGGCTCGCCGGCGGACACCCGCTGGGTCGACGACCGCGCCGACCTGCCGGTCCTGGTGCGGGCCGGCCGGCACATCGCCCGCACCCGCCGCTACCTCAAGGACTTCGCCGACGAGGTGGAGCCCGAGCGGCTCGCGGACACGGTCCGGCTGCAGGCTGCGCGCGGAGACGGCTGGGTCAAGCTCGTCGGCGACTGGATCGACCGCGACACCGGGGACCTCGCGCCCTGCTGGCCTCGTGCGGCGCTCCAGGAGGCGATCGCGGCGGCGCACTCCGCCGGCGCCCGGGTCACCGCGCACGTCTTCGGGGAGGAGGCCCTCGTCGACCTGGTGGAGGCGGGTATCGACGGGATCGAGCACGCCACCGGGCTCACCGAGCAGACCATCCCGCTGTTCGTGGAGCACCGGGTCGCGGTGGTGCCGACCCTCATCAACATCGCGACGTTCCCGGAGATCGCCGCGTCCGCCCAGGACAAGTTCCCGACCTACGCCGCGCACATGCGCGACCTGCATGCCCGCAGGCACGACACGATCAGGGCCGCGCACGAGGCCGGCATCGCCCTGTACAGCGGCACCGACGCCGGCGGGTCACTCGCCCACGGCCGGGTCGCCGACGAGGTGCTCGAGCTGGGGCGGACGATGCCCGCGCTGAGCGCTCTCGACGCCGCTACCTGGGGGGCCCGGCGCTGGTTGGGGCGGCCGGCCCTGGAGGAGGGGGCCCCGGCCGACCTGGTCGTCTACCCGAGCGATCCGCGGGCCGACCTGCGGGTGCTGTCCGCACCGCGTCACGTCGTACTGCGCGGCGCGGTCGTCAGCAACGGCTGAGCTCGGCAGGAAGCGGTGGTCTCGGTGGGTAAGGGGCCGCCCGGCCGCCCGGACAAGAAGCGGCTACTTCTTGAGTGGCACCAGCCGCGGGCCCGTCGCCGATCTACCCCTCGTGGTGTCCGACGCGCCGTCCCTGACCCCCCTGAGCGGTAGATCGTTTCCAAAAGGGGCGAACCGGGGCCGCCACGTCATGTTCTGGAGGCCCTTCCCAGGCGGCATTTACCCACCGGCCACCAACACTTCCTGCCGAGGTCAACAACGGCTGAGTACGGCTGGCAAGCCGGATGGGATGGGTCCAACACGCGCGCGACCAGCTGGGCTCTGCCGATGGCGGGACGCCGCTGCCGATGAGACACGACGGTCGGGGCGTCAGTGCCAGGTGGTGCGCATCTGGCTCGTGACAGCGAACGGGTCCGCGCCGCGGAGTAGCTCGAGTACGGCGGCGCCCTCGGGTGTGCCGGCGCGCAGCAGCTCCGAGGGCCCGATCCGTGCCGTCCACTGCTGGTGCAGCTCCTGTGCTCGCTCCCGGTTGCGGGCCAGCCACGTCGGAACGGCGTGCCAGGTGACGGCCGCGTCGACGTGCAGCCCGGCCGCGCGCCGGGCTGCCAGCCGCCACCGGGCCGCCCGCGCGACCGGGACCTGCACCACGAGCCGGGACAGCAGGTACCGCGGCTCGGTCAGCGGCGCGAGGAGCTCGTCGAGGCTGGCCGCGAACAGCTCGGACTCCTGCTGCGGCACCCCGCGCAACTCGCAGCGCATCCAGCCGTCGTCGCCGGCCAGCACGCGGACCCCGGAGGCACCGACGGTGACACCCCCGGTCCGGTGCAGAGCGTCGGCGAGCACGTGCGCGATCTCGGCGAGCGTCGCGGTCGGGGAGCTGGCGACCTC
>JBAVRG010000125.1:0-36356 GCA_049694795.1 Mycobacteriales bacterium | reverse complement strand
TCGCGGCGTACGTCGCCGAGAGCGTCCGATGCGATTCCGTCGTCGCGATCCATGCCCTTGACGACTCAGGCGCTGCCGTTCCGCGCACACTCCGCTGGGTGCTCCACCACCTGGTCGAAGAGACCGCGAGACACCTGGGACACCTGGACCTTCTGTGCGAACTGGCGGACGGGCGGATCGGCTATGAACCGGCGGCTCCGGCCTGAGGTCACAGATGGCTAGGTGTGCCGCTTCTTGATGTTCGCCGAGCCGGCGCGGGACGACAGGTAGCAACCGTTCTCGACCTCATCGAACCGGGACACGGCCAGCGGCATGATCGGATGACTCACCGGAACAACCGTCAGAACCGTACACACGGCCTACGGTGACGACATGACCCTCGCGATGCTGCAGACGGCAGGCCGCGAGATCGCGTACGCGGACTGGGGAGACCCGGCCGGGTACCCAGTCGTGGTCCTGCACGGGACGCCCGGTTCGCGACTTGGCCGCTGGTCTGACAATGACGCTCTCGCGGCGACCGGCATGCGTCAGATCGGCATCAACCGTCCCGGCTATGGCCCCAGCACGCGCCTTGAGGGCCGGACGGTGTCGTCCGTGGCCACCGATGTGCTTGCAGTCGCCGATGCTCTGGGTCTGGACCACTTCGCCGTCGTCGGCACGTCGGGCGGCGGACCGCATGCGCTTGCCGTCGCAGCGCTGCACCCCGATCGGGTCTCGCGCTGCAGGGTCACCTCCTGCCTCGCCCCGGCCGGCATCCCGGGGTTCTTCGACGGAATGGACCCGCACAACGTCGAGGAATGGGCACTCGCACTCAGGGGCGAGGCGCTCTCAGAGGTGACACGGCGGGCCGAGCTCATGCGCAGGCGCGTCCTCGATGACCCAGCCTCCATCTTCGCCGATCTGCAGCTCCCGCCGTCCGACCGCACGGCACTCACGGAACAGGCGGCGTTCTCGATCCGACGCGAGTCGCTGCTCGAGGCCTTGGCCACGCCCTTCGGCTGGTACGACGACGACATGGCCTTCGCACAGCCCTGGGGCTTCGAGGTCTCCTCCATCGACGTGCCCCTTGAGATCCGGTACGGGCGTCACGACGTGTTCGTGCCGCCCTCGCACGGCGACTGGCTGGCCGCGGCTCTGCCGCGCGCGGACGTGATCTTCCGGCCAGACACCGGTCACCTGCGCGAAGAGGCGATCCTCGCCGACTACCGGGCTCTGGTGATGGCCTGCCACGGGTAGAGCTGTTCCCGATCCAGTTGAGCCATCGTCAGTCCATGGCCGACAGCGCCTTGACGTCCCTTCTTGATCTTCCGTCCGCGTCGCGGCATAGGACGTTCAGCAGTGCACGGTGCGACGCGTCTCCTCCACTCACCAGGTGATGAGGCTGCTCCGCTCTTCGCGGTTGGGCCACGGCCTTCAGGGCGATCCGCACGGGAGGTCTCAGCCGACTCCAGGACCGGGCAGACTGGAAGGATGCTCGGGTGACCTCACGTGATGCCCTCGCCGTAGCTGTTCGGGCGGTGCAGGAACTGCCTTACGCCTGGCCGGCACCGCCGGACGCAGCAAGTACGCGCGCCGCGGGTTTCGGGACGTGCGCTGGGAAGCACGCGGTCCTCCGTGAGGACCTCGCCGTTCTGGGTCTCATGACGCAGCGGCTGATGGTCGTCGGCCCGCTGGTACCGCCGCTCTGGCCAGAGCTGGTGGTGCTCGCCGGGGACCTGCTGGAGGTCCACGAATGCGTCACGGTCGAGACGACTTGGGCCGGGCCATTGCTCCTCGACGTGACCTGGCACCCCGCTGCGGTCCAGGCCGGACTCGCCGGAACACTCTTCTGGGACGGCACATCCGACATGGACTGTGCCGTCACGCCCCTGGCGTCGTACGCGGTCGCCGACGACCGGTTCAGGGAGCAGAAGGAGCTCCTGCGACCACGGTTGTACAGCCCCGCGCAGCGGACTCTTCGTGACCAGGTTCTTGCCGAGATGGCCCAACGCGCCACCGCGCTCTAGCTGTTCTGTAGGGGTGGAGAGCGCTCGCTCTTCGACATGCGCTCATCGGTAAGGACGCGACCCGCAGCAGATGAGTACGGCCGCGGGATGACTTCTGGGCTGACAAGTCCGGGGACATAGCTGGCCCTCGGCGGATGCCGCGTTCGTCCGGGCTGGCACGATGCTGCCTGTGAAGATGAGCAGAGAGACCGCGCACCTCGACGACGTGGATCTGCGCCCAGCAGTCATCGCGGATATCGAAGCTGTGCTGGCGTTCTGAAAGGCGTCTGCCGAGGACACGAATCGCGACGACGACCGCGGCGCCGTCGAGCGGCTCCTGACAAGAGACCCTGAGGCACTCCTTCTCGCGGTTGTCGGCACCGAGATCGTCGGCTCTGTGATCGCCGGCTGGGACGGCTGGCGAACCCATCTCTACCGAGTCGCGGTCCGGGAGGACTGGCGCCGCCGCGGCATCTCGAGGGCGCTCATGGCACGGGCCGAGGAGCGCTTCGCCGCGGCCGGCTCGCGCAGAGCTGACGCGATGGTCCTGGAGGACAACAGACAGGGCCAGGCGGCCTGGGGTGCGCTGGGGTACGCCCCGGAACACGAGTGGCGCCGATGGGTCAAGCGACTGGCGGTCCAGGCCGACTGAGAGCTGAGGCGGCCACTCGCGACTTATTGCCGGAGGGTCGTGCTGCTGCCGTACTCAGCGGCAGAAGCGGATGTCGCCCTCGACGCGGAGTTGTCAGGCCTGTGGGCGCACCAGGTATTTGCTGCCGGTCGCCTGCCGGGCGTACGCCTGCGCGGTCGCTGGGTCGAGCAGCCCATCGAGGGAGACCTCGTCGGAGTAGCCGCTGGCGAAGGTTGTCGTGAGACCGTCCAGGACGCGCTGCCGCAGCCGGGCGTGGTCGTCCATCGACAACGTCCCGAGGAACGGGGTGAGCAGCCACCCGCCGACGCTCCACGAGAAGCCGAACGTCCGGTCGATGAGGATCGGGCTGACGTCGAGCCCGCCGTACACGTAGACCTGCTTGTGGACGGTCGTGCCGTAGCCGGTCACGGCGGCGCCGTTGCGGATGGCGGCGGCCTCCATGGCGGTGAGCAGGTCGCTCGCCGTCCGACCTCCACCGATCGCGTCGAACCCGAGGGTGGCCCCGGTCGCGGCTACGGCGTCCGTGAGGTCGTCCTGGTACGTCGGGGCACTGCTGACGACGACGTGCTCCGCCCCGAGCCCGCGCAGCAGGTCGGCCTGCTCGGGCCGGCGGACGACGTTGACCAGCCCGATGCCCTCCTCGAGGCAGATCCTGGCGAGCATCTGACCGAGGTTCGAGGCGGCTGCGGTGTGCACCAGCGCCGTGTGGCCCTCGCGGCGCATCGTCTCGACCATGCCCAGCGCCGTCAGCGGGTTGACGAAGCAGGAGGCGCCGTCGCGCGGGTCGGTCCCCTCCGGCAGCGGAAGGCACATCTGCGCCGGGACCAGGCGGTACTCGGCGTACGCGCCGCCGGCGAGGAAACCGACGGTGCGGCCGAGCAGGCCCTCCGCGCCGGCACAGGCCGCCACGACGACACCCGCGCCCTCGTTGCCGACCACGGTCGGCTGCCCGACCTGCGATGGGAGCAGGCCGCGCGCACCCTCGGCGAGCGGGACCACGAGGGTGTCGCCGTCCCGCCGCGCCTGCGCGACAGCGGCGCCGGCGAGCAGCACGGCGATGTCGGACGGGTTGAGCGGCGCGGCCTCGACCCGCACCAGCACGTGCCCATCGCGGGGCTCGGGAACCGGGGCGGTCTCCAGGGTCACCACGACGTGGCCGTCGGCGGTGACGACGCGGCGGATGAGGCGCTGCTCGGTGGGAAGGGCGGTCGGCTCGGTCATGCCGCCGGACTCTACGCACGCTCGCCGCGACGAACCGCGCGTTCAGCCCCTCCACCGCCGCCTCTGGATCCGGGATGTTCCCCGATACCGCGACAACTGGGCCAGCGCTGCGAGCCCCAGCCCCGAGCGGCATCTGATCGACGGCGTGGGGGACGCCAAGTACCCAGCGTGCACTTCGAGCGAGGAACCGACCCATCAGCCACTCGTGTGCCGCGGTGCGGCATGGACGGAGGCTTGCCCTCCGACACCGGCAGACGAGGACGGCAGCGGGATGACTTCTGGGCTGACAAGTCCTGGGAGGTAGCTGGCCCTCGGCGGATGCCGCGTTCATCCGGGCTGGCACGATGCTGCCTGTGGAGATGAGCAGAGAGACCGCGCACCTCGACGGAGTGGATCTGCGCCCAGCAGTCATCGCGGACATCGAAGCTGTGCTGGCGTTTTGGAAGGCGTCTGCCGAGGACACGAATCGCGACGACGACCGCGGCGCCGTTGAGCGGCTCCTGACAAGAGACCCTGAGGCACTCCTTCTCGCGGTTGTCGGGACCGAGATCGTCGGCTCTGTGATCGCCGGCTGGGATGGCTGGCGAACCCATCTCTACCGAGTCGCCGTCCGGGAGGACTGGCGCC
This sequence comes from Mycobacteriales bacterium, assembly GCA_049694795.1. GTDB lineage: Bacteria > Actinomycetota > Actinomycetes > Mycobacteriales > SCTD01 > RYN-111. The sequence goes on along the minus strand of JBAVRG010000125.1, from coordinate 31,871 downwards.
GCCGCGGCATCTCGAGGGCGCTCATGGCACGGGCCGAGGAGCGCTTCGCCGCGGCCGGCTCGCGCAGAGCTGACGCCATGGTCCTGGAGGACAACAGACAGGGCCAGGCGGCCTGGGGTGCGCTGGGGTACGCCCCGCAACACGAGTGGCGCCGATGGGTCAAGCGACTGGCGGGCCAGGCCGACTGAGAGCTGCGGCGGCCACGCCCGACTTATTGCCGGAGGGTCTTGCCGCTGCCGACTCAGCGGCAGATGAGGACGCTCGCGAGCGCTGAGCAGCGGATGGATCAGGACGCGGCTCGGCTGCCATAGGCGGGACCGAAGAACACCAGGACCGTCAAGTCCTCCCCGATGTCGTGGAACCGATGCGGTTCCCCGGCCGGCACGAACAAGACACTGCCCTGCTCAACGGGAACGGTCCGCTCGCCGCCGGTGAAGTACCCCTGCCCTGCGTTGACGACATAGACCTCGTCCTCGTCGTGCGGGCTCTGGGTATCCATCGATCCCCGGCGCAGGCAGTAGGCGCCGACGCTGAGGTCGGCGGTCGCCAGGTGCTGGACATACGTGGCTCCGCTGGGATCAGGCTCCTGCCAGCGGCCAGCCGCTTCGATCATCTTCACGCGTGCACTCTTCCACGAGACGGGGACCCGCCTACCTCGGCAAGATCCAGGCCGACCAAGCTCATCGGATCCTTCCGACTCTCGGCAGACGTGCTTCCGCCGCGGCACGGGCGGATGTCTGACGTGGCGATGCCCATTCGTGAGCGCCAGGCACTACAGGACGGCGCCGGTGTCGTTGCTGCGCGGTACAAGTGGAAGGTGACTGAGCAGCACACGACCGGGACGGGTCGCCCGTCCCTACCCGAACTGACGGTCGAAGAGAGCCGGGCGTCCGCCGAACGTGCCGCACGGCTTCGTGGAAGCCGCCAACCGCACGTGCGGAAGCAACACACCGTGTCTCGCGCGCTGCTGCGTGAGTTCACGGGCCCCACTCACAACGGGAACGGCGTCATGGTGGTCGACCTTCTCCACCGCACGACGAAGAAGACGGGCCTTGCGGGGGGCCGGCAAGCTCATCGACTTCGTTGCCGTCGACGGTGTCGAGATCGAGCGCGTCTGGAAGCTGGTTGAGGACAACATTCCGGCGGCGCTCGCCGCCGCCAAGGCCGGCACCGTCCTGGGCGACCCGTCGCTCACCGGTGTGCTGCGCGACGTGATGGTCCTTCACTACGTCCGCGCGCCAACGACGCCGATCCTGTTCCAGCGTGTCTTCGAAGAGGCGTATCCGCAGCAGGTTCGCGGAATCGTCCATACCTATCGTGCGGCTCTAGTGGCTGGTTTTCGCAGGGAACTGTTAGGGCTTCACCCGGCTGGGGACGGCGCACTGGAGTGGCTGGTGGAGCGGCATACAGCCGATACCGCGGAGCTCCTCCGATCCCCGGAGTACGTCCGCGTCCGCATGGAAGAAACGTTCCAGCGTGCTCGGCAGTTCGCCAAGAACTGGCCGCTGGAGATCGTGACGGCGGCGGAGGGCGAGTTCCTGATCGGCGACGTTCCCGTCGTCACGACACGCGAGGGCGGCGACGCGCACGGCATGTTGGCCGTCGCCCTCGGCGACGCCGGTCAGATTGTGATGCCCCTGACTCCGTACTTGGCGGCTTCTGTGGGACCGGAGCCGCTCTACGGCAGCGTCGGCGCCGACGTCGTGGATGAGATCAACCGGCGACAGGTCCTCACCGCCGTGCGGCGGGTGTTCCACCGCCCGGGCGCTGACTTTCACGACTTCATCACGCGCCATCGCCCATGAGGACCTTCCGCACGTAGGAGTGACGGCGTCCGCATATCAAGCATGAGCGCATAGCGTGCCTAGCGTCAGCGACCATGGAATCTGGCCGGAGTGTCGTCCCTCCACCGTGGCCCATCCGTTGTGTCGCTCATCGCACGCCCGTGACTCTCGGCGGCTTCGCGGCGGCACTTGAAGCGCCCGGGTGCGCGCGGCGGGTGCTGGTTCCTGGACGCGGTTAAGGCCGCGTGCAGTGCGCTCCTGTTCCTGTCTCGTTTGCAGCAATCGGTCAACTTCCGGTGCGCAGTGCTACGCCGTGCAGGGCCGGAAACCACGTCGGTGTCCGGCCCTGCACCTAGGCCGCCTCGGTCGGCGGCGCGTTGTGCTGCTGGTTGGCGTGGCAGATCACGCAGTCGTCGTTCGGGCGTTCGGGGCTGTGCATGCGCTGGGCGTCTTGGGTGACCCAGTCGGCGAACTGCTGCTCCCAGACGTCGGGCCAGCAGTGGCCGATGGCCTGCTCGACGACGGCGAGCTCGTACCGGTAGTCGCCGGAGTCGGGCAGGTCGTGGGAGTCCCGCTCGACTGCGATGCGAGCTAGGCGCTCGCGTCGTTCGAGAAGCTCAGCCAGCCGCTTGCTCCTGCGGCGCTGCTCGAGGTCGTCGCCGGCCGCGGCGGGGTTTCGACGTCCGGGTGCGGGGTCGTGGGTCGTGGACATGGGTCCTCCGGTTGCTTGGGCGTCCACCCTTGTGGGGAGACGCGGAGCGCATCGGTTGCGCTCGCCGGGCACCATGAGGGCGGTCGTGTCGCCCACAAGGGCTAGGCCGACGGGCTTCACCCGGTGCCTCCGGACGGGGTCCGGGCCCGGTCGATCACCTCCTTCTTGAGGCCCTGGACCCACTGCCCGGTGGGCATTCCAGGCGGATCCGGCCTCGTATCACCTCCTCCTTGCCGGTCCCGCCTGGCAGCCCTTCGTGGACGCCGACGTGGTTGTCGCTCTATGCAGTTCTCAAGTGGCGCGCCCCTTGGGGGCGACCGGACTGTGCCGGCGCGAGGGACGGTCACGGGAACGGCGGGCGGCGCAATCAGCCCGGCGCGCGGCGAGCCCGCCCCAGCCGGGGGGCGAATGTCCGGGTGACCTGTGGCGGCACGGTCCGGGCTGCCGCGGGACGTCCGAGCCCCGGCCGGAGGACGCCTCCCATGGCACGACGGATCATGCCCCCCACCAGCCGCGCGGCAGCGAGCGCAGCCGTTTCGCCCACGCTCCTGACGTGCATGGACCTCGATGCGGCGGTGACGGCAGTGCTCACGTACTGGACGAGGTCCGGGATCCACAGCGTCCAGACCCAGGTCCGGATGTCAGAGATTGTGCTGCGCTTCTCCACCCGGCTGCAGTCCTTGGGGCTGCGTGACTTTGCCGCCGTCACCCCTGCTGAGGCGGCAGCGTTCGTGACGGCACCAACCCGGCACGGACGGCACCCAGAGCTCGCGACTCAGCATGGCCGCCGCAACGCGCTGCGCACCCTGTACCGGACGCTGCGTTGCCTGGGTCTGTTGGCCAACGACCCGACCCTGGACCTGGCCCTGCCGCCGCGGAGTCTGCGAGCGGCTCGGCCCTTGACCGACGACGAGGTCACGCTGGCCCGAGCGAGCGCACCGATGTCACGCGGTCGCTCGGGACTGATGCGGACCGTTGCCTGGGCGTTGGGTGAGGCCACCGCGGTATCCAGTGAGATCACCACCTTGCGGGTGTGCGACCTGGACAACCCGCAGGCGCCGCGACGCGTGGTGCTGCCCGGCACCACGCGCCACGACCCGCGGCTCGGCGAGCTGACCGACTGGGGCACCGCCATCGTGTCGGCACGCGTTGAGCAGCTGCGCCGCTCCGGACAGGGTCAGCAAGCTCTCCTCGCCTATGGCGGTGCCGCGCCCCCCGGAGGGGCCAAGGCGCAGGCGAGCGTCTGCAACAGCCTGCGGGACGTGCTCGACGCCGCAGGGCTCGCAGCTGAGCCGGACGTTCGTCCCGGCTCGCTACGGCACTGGGCCGGGCGCCGCGCGTACGACGGCGGCGCGAGCATCGAGCAGGTCGCCCGCCTGCTGGGACACCGGTCGCTGGACGCGGCCGCGCAGGACATCGCCCTGACCTGGCGCCCCGAGCCCGCAGCGGTGTCCCGATGACCCGGCTGCGCATGGTCCGCTCCCAGGTGCTGACGGCCAACCAGCAGGTCGACGCAGTGTTCAACAGCCCCGCTCTGTACCGCTTGGCCGCGCTGGTCCCGACCCGGCAGCTCGTGGGGCGCCCGGCTGTGCACCCGGCGTGGGCGCTGCTGGCCTACGGGGTGCTCTCCCGTGTCTTCCGCTCGGGCGCGCGCGTCGAGAACGAGCTGGCCCAGCCGGACTGCTGGCAGCGGATCCTCACCGTCGTCGACGGCGTCCGCGCGCAGTACCCAGAGCTCGACATCCCACCCGCCGGGGCCCGGGCGCCGGGGTGGGACGCGTGGAAGCACGCACGCAACCACTACTTCACCGACCCCGAGATCCTTGAGCTCCTACAGGACGCGTTCACCGAGATGGCCGTCGAGCAGGCCCGCGGTCTCGGCCTTCTCGACCCGCAGGGACCAGGATCGCTGTGCCACCCGGACCGGTCACGGGTCGTTTACGGCGACGGAACCGTCATCCGCCCGCTGTACCGGCCACCGGCTGCCAAGCGGCACACCGACGCCAAGACCGGCGAGGTCACCGTCACCTACCTCGACCCGGAGGGACGGCCCATCGCCAAGCCGACCCGCCGCTACGACCCCGACGCCGCGGACTACCACGGCCACACCGGCTCGGTGCACGGCCAGAACTACGTCGCGCTGTACGTCCGCGGCGACGCACCCCACCAGCGGGTCGTCCTCGCGGTCGACCGGGTCCCTCGCCCCGGGCAGGAGGCCGACACCGCCGTCGCCGCGCTCGAACGGCTCCATCAGGTCGCCGGGAGCGGCATCCAAGCGGTCGTCTACGACGGTGCGATGCGAGGAGTCCACATCGACCGGCTCATGACCGGCTGCGGTGTCCTGGTCATCAACAAGGTCCACGCCTCGGCCCAGACCGCCCAGCGAAAGGGCAAGGACACCCCACCGCGCTGGTACGCCCTAGGAACCTGGGAGCACGACGGCACCGCGGGCGCCTGCACCCATCAGCTCGCGGCGTTGGACGGCGCTGTCCACGAGATCGGACTCACTGACGACGGCAGCCCGATCGCGCTGTCCCGACTGGAGCGCAAGCAGGTCAAGCGACCCCGCCGCACGACCGGCCGCTACCACTTCAACATCGCCTACCAGGTGCCTTGCCCGGCCGGGGACTTCACGGCCTGGATCACCCCGCACGGCGAGCCGGGGGACGCCGACCATCGGCGCGCGGACGCCGTCCGGGTCATCGCCGAAGGCGAGGACGACTTCACCCGGCTCTACGGCGTCCGTAACGATGCGGAGTCGTTCAACAGCCAGCTCAAGCGCAGCCTGCTCGTCGGCCGGGCCGCGACGCTGGGCGGACGCCGTCAGCTCCTGGACGTCCTGTGCTTCGGGCTGCTGAACAACGCCGTGACCGCGCATCACCAGGCAGTCGACCAGCCCGTCCGGTCGCACCTTCGACGCGTTGCGCAGCGCCCCGGCCGGACGGCCAGAACAGCGCTCCACGTGGCCAGCTGAACGATGCGCGAGCAGGCGATTGCCCCGACCTCGCAACTGCTGACCGTCCACGGCGTCCTGCTCCCACGCCGAAAGCGACGCCACTCATGCTGTCCCACCCCCGCACCTCCGCGCACACCGCAACTGCCTCCCCGACCCCTCCCCCGCGGCCCCGAGGAGCCCAGCTGAGCGCCAACAGCCCCCGGACCCTGTTCGGCGCGGACAACCGGCCGGCCCTGGCCGACCTCCAGCTGCCCGGCCCCCGCCGTGAGCGAGAGGGCCGGGGCGGCGCGGTCGCGACCGCCGACACGCTGCGGCTGCTGGTCCGCAGTCCCCTGCTCATGGCCTTCACCGAGGCCATCCCCCGCCGTCGGACCGGCAGACCCCCGGCCGTACCGGACGTCTTCTGGGTGTTCTACCTCGCTGCCATGCGCTACTTCAGCAGCGCCGAGAAGCTGGACCAGGAACTGCGCTCGCACTGGTTGCTGGTCCGGGAGGAGTTCTGGTTCGAGCACGAGGTGCTCCTTCCGGACGCCAAGGCCAACGGTGACGTGCCGAACAGCGACGACTTCCGCAAGTGGCGTACCCGCAACGTCCTCACCCGGGAGCGACGGCTGGCCGTCCTCCAGACCCAGCTCACGACCGTGTCGCTGCCCCTCGCGTTGGCCATCCGCCGCGCCGAGGGCGGTGAGGCGCCCCGTGAGCTGCACACCCCGGAGGTCTGGGACTGCATCGCCGCTGACGGCTCGGTCTTCAACGCTCCCTCCGACGTACGCGAGGAGGTCGTGTGCGACGACGACGGTGAGGTGCTGGCCCGGACCATCATCGGCAGCCGCGCCAAGGACCCGGCCAGAGCCCGCGTCCACCACGAGGTCAACGCCAACCCCAACAAGCCCCACGGGGCCACGCAAGGGCTGTTCAACGTCGCCGCGGTCACCAAGGGGCGCGGCAGCTACACCCGCGTCGTCCTCGGCGTCGACATCGGAGAGCCCGGCGAGGGTGAGAGCCCCATCGCGATGAGGGTGCTCCGGGGCGTCTACGACCAGGCCGGCCACACCTTCCCGGTACTGCTGTACGACGGCGCCGTCACCCCGCTGCTCTACCAGGAGCTGACGGCCGCCTACGGGATCTACTGCGTCAACGCCAACCACGCCAGGCCACGGGGGAAGACCGAACCGCAGGTCACCGCAGGCCCCACAGGGCCGCAGACCCCCGTCGGCTACGGCACCCACCGCTACGGTCGCAAGAAGGGCCAGCAGAAGCCCACCTACAGCACCCCGCTGCCCAGCCTCAACCACCACGCCGACGGCTACGTGCACCAGCACCACCTCGTCGCCGACGACGGCGCCGTCTACGAGACCAACCGGCCCGCTCACGCAGGCGGCAACATCCACAAGACGGCGCTGCTGCGCCCGCAGCGCCTCGAGCGCCTCACCGACGACAGTGGCGAGTACTACCTGCGGCTGACCCTCACCGCCCCGTGCGAGTACGGCACCCCCTACGAGGTCAGCTACGACTTGCGCAAGACGCCCCTCAACAGCGACGGCCACCTGCCCTGGCGTGAGCTCGTGTCCAACATCCGCGTCCTGCCCGACGCCCTGACTGAGCAGTACGCGGAGGTCTTCGGCCAGCGCAACCAGATCGAGTCGTTCTTCTCCTGGCTCGAGCGCTGCTTCTGGGTCAAGGACCGGCACGCCAGCTGGGGCCGCGACGCCCAGCTGCTGGACCTGCTCGGCGCGTCCCTGCTGCACAACAGCACGGCCTGGGCGCACCTCGCCTACCGCCACCCCCATCACGCGCAGGAGCTCCGAAAGCAGCTCAACGAGATCGCCTACGGGCCGGACCGTGAGCCGTTCGCCTCCTCCGCCTGAGACCCGATTGCACTCCTCGGCGGCTCCCGGACGGTGCCTCGTGTCCCCACCCGACACGACCCTCCGGGAGCCTTCGCATGTCCTCCAGCAGCTACGACTACACCCAGCGCCTGTTGCGCACCGATCCCACGGCACCGCGCGCGCCGCACCTGGGCACCCAGCCCGCTTCCGCCGCATCGAGTGAGCAGTACCTCGCCGCGATCCTGCGTGGCGACCTCACGGCGAGCCTGCCCAACATCATCGACGTGTGGACACAGGTCAACCCCGACCAGCAGGCCCTCGACGCCATGACCGACAGCCTGACGACCTTCACCCACTACGCCACCAACCTCGGCGTCGCGACCTGGGGCGACGTCCCGGCCGATCTCGTCCGAGACTTCATCGCCTACCCGGACACCGCGCTCACCGACCAGGCCTGGCGACTGCGCAAGAACACCGTGCACGGCGCCTACCTCGCCCTCATCGACGCCAACCTGCATGACGGCGCCAGCCCGGCAGAGGGGCTCGACGCGCTCACCGCCACGCTGCCCACCGACCAGCCCCGACGAAACTTCAGCGCCACCCCCGACAAGGGCAAGAGCGGCCGGTCCTACACCGAACGCCACCACTGCCGCCCCGCCACCCACGACGAGGTCCTGCTCACCCGGCTTGCCTGCCGGCTCGCGGGCACCAGCCGCAGCCAGGGCCTGCCTGCCGCCGCCGTCGCGCTCTGTACGGCATCCGCGACCACCGGCGAGGCGCCCCAGGTCCTGTGGCGGCACCTGGCCCAGGGCGGCGCCGTCGCCCTGCCGGGCCGCCTCGCCCCCCCCGGGCGGGAGGAGACCGCGATCTCGGCCCGCACCGTGGCGCTCGACCCGTGGTCCCAGCAGGCGCTCACTGACTGGCAGCAGGAGCGGAGCATCAACCGGCCCGTCTCGGCGGACGAGTCCGTTCTCTACAGCGGCAACCAGCCCCTCACCAGCCGCAGCGCCCAGGTCTGCGCTGACCAGGCCATCGCCCGGGCCTTCGAGATCGCCGACCTGCGCCACGAGAACGACATCACCGCCGGCTCGCTGCGGCTCTGGGCCGCCGCACGCCACGTCACCACCTTGGCCACCTTGCCCGAGGGAGCCGCCGTAGCAGGCGTCGACCCGTTGACCCTGCACCGGCAGATCACCCAGCAGGGCGACCGCCGGCTCCTGCACCGCAGTGCCTGAGCGACCGATGGCCGGTGCTCAACAGACCAACCGTGCACCCTGCGCGCTGAGGAGCGAACTGTGGCCCGGGGGATGGGATGGACGGGCTCGCACAGTGATGGGGGGTTGACGCCGACGGAGCCTCAACAGGTGAGGTAACGGCACCTCCCAAACGTCCGCGCAGGGTCCGAGAGCGGCCCTTACGCGCGGGGGAACCGTGGGATGGGAGCGCCCGTCAGGGTCGCCTTCACGCACTCCTGCCAGTCGCCCCATGCCGCCGGATCGTCCGTGTCGCCGGGAGCGGGCGACTCAGCGGGCACGATCACGCCGTGCGGTTCGTTGTCAGTCCCCGAAGTCCTCCGCCGGACTCGGCAGGGTGAGGTACGCCTCCGCCAGCCGCGTGAGCCCCTCGACGTCCGCCGACTCTGCGAGGACCTGGACGCGCCGCAAGAGGGCTAGTTGCGCCTTGGCGTGGGCGGACTTCACGGCGACCGCATCGGCGGCCCCCATGAGGTTGAGGAGTCGCTCTGTGGCGAAGCGGTAGGACGACACGACCGCCCCCTCCGCACCGCGCCGGGTCTCCTCCTCGACCTGGCGGATGCCCTCCTGGATCGCCTCAGCGTTGGCCGTGCGCCACCGCTCGTGCTCCTCGGAGCCCAACCAGCCGGGCGGCTCCTCCTCCTCGGCAGGCTCCGGCTCCTCGCGTGCCCCGTCCGCGTCCGCCATGCGCTGCACGGTAGCCCCGGCTCGACCGCCGCCGCGCGCGTATCGGAGATCGGGGCAGGCCGGTCGCGCCGCCTCGCGAACGCCCCGGCGGCCGTGTGGGAGCGCCGCTTCTCGCGCGTCAACCGCGTGTCTCAGGTCCGAGTAGAACAGTGGGACGGGGTTGCGGTCGCCGGCATGCGGCGCGGCCTCGCGCGGCCCCAGCGGGACCTGTGCGCAGGCAGGAGCGCCGTCTCTCCCCTCCGTGCTCATCCTCGGAGCCGTAAGGTTCCTGATGGTGGGTTGTTCCCTAGGTTCTCCCCATAGTTGTTCCTAGGGTTGTTCCCATACGCCGGGCCGCTAGCTCAATTGGCAGAGCAGGAGCCTTTTAAGCTTCGGGTTGTCCGTTCGAGTCGGACGCGGCCCACCGCTGTGTGCGTGACGTGCTGCCTCGCCCGTCCCAGACATGTCACCTCGGCTGTGTAGATGTGGTGACCCTGGGTATCTCCTGCACGTGAGTCTGAACACTGAGGTGAGTGGCCCCGCCCACCCTGGCGACAGCCCCTCCATGGACGAGCGCGAAGAGCGCGCCATGCTTCTCGCGCGTGAGCTCCAGGAACGGGTCCGCAGGGAGCGAGCGGTTGTTCGCCGCCTGCGCGCCTACCTCGACAGATCGGTAGACCCGACCTCCTGAAGTTGATGTCGCAATCCCGCCAGACTCGAGTGGGTGACCGGGCCATGCTGGTCCCGTGCACACCGACTTCGAGCAGTGCCTGCGGGCGGTGCAGGCCAAGGACCCGCGCTTCGACGGGTGGTTCTTCACCGCGGTCGTGACGACCGGCGTCTACTGCCGGCCGAGCTGTCCCGCCGTACCTCCCAAGCCGAAGAACATCCGCTTCCACCCGACGGCGGCGTCGGCGCAGGCCGCCGGTTTCCGGGCCTGCAAGCGCTGTCGTCCTGACGCCACCCCGGGCTCGCCCGAGTGGGACCAGCGCTCTGACCTGGTGGCCCGTGCGGTGCGGCTCATCGCGGACGGGGTCGTCGACCGCGAGGGCGTGCCCGGCCTGTCGCAGCGCCTCGGCTACAGCCGGCGCCAGCTCGAGCGATTGCTGCAGGCCGAGCTCGGTGCCGGGCCCCTGGGGCTGGCGCGGGCCCAGCGCGCGCAGACCGCCCGCCTGCTGGTGGAGACCACCAGCCTGCCCTTCGCGGACGTCGCGTTCGCCGCCGGGTTCGGCAGCGTGCGGCAGTTCAACGACACCGTGCGGGACGTCTTCGCCACCACGCCAGGCGATCTGCGGGCCAGGGCCAGCCACCGGCTCCCTCCGGCCCGGGGCACCGTGACGGTCCGACTGCCGTTCCGGCAGCCGCTGTTCCCGGACAACCTGTTCGGTCACCTGGTGGCCACGGCGGTCCCCGGGGTCGAGGAGTGGCGGGACGGCGCCTACCGCCGGACCCTCCGCCTGCCGCACGGCGCCGGGACCGTCGCTCTCGAGCCGACGCCCGAGCACGTCCGCTGCACCCTGTCGCTGCAGGACCTGCGCGACCTGTCGGTGGCGGTCGCGCGCTGTCGCAGGCTGCTGGACCTGGACGCCGACCCGGTCGCCGTCGACGCCCTGCTCAGCGAGGACCCGCACCTGGCCCCGCTGGTGGCGAAGGCCCCGGGACGCCGCGTGCCGCGCACCGTCGACGAGCAGGAGCTGGCGCTGCGCGCCGTGCTCGGCCAGCAGGTCAGCACCGCTGCGGCCCGCACCCTCACCGGGCGGCTGGTGCAGGCTCACGGAGAGCAGACCACCGACGCCGCAGGCGGTCTGACGCACCTGTTCCCGACATCGGCGCAGCTCGCGGAGCTCGACCCCGCGACCCTCGCCATGCCGCAGTCCCGTCGCGACGCCGTGCTCCGCCTGGCCGGGGCGCTTGCTGACGGGGAGGTCGACGTCGACCCCGGCGCCGACCGTGCGGCGGCCCGGGCGCAGCTCAGCGCCCTCAAGGGGATCGGCCCCTGGACCGTGGAGACCGTCGCGATGCGCGCCCTCGGCGACCCGGACGCCTTCCTCCCCACCGACCTCGGGGTCGCGCAGCTCGCCGCCGCGCTCGGCCTGCCCGCGGGCGCGGGGCTCGTGGCCCATGCCGAGCGGTGGCGACCGTGGCGTGCCTACGCCGTGCAGCACCTGTGGGGCTTCGGCTCCCATCCCATCAACGACCTGCCCTCAGGAGGCACCGCATGACCACCAGCCAGACCGTCGTCGACAGCCCCGTCGGCCCGCTCACCCTCGTCGCCCGTGACGGAGCCCTGGTCGGGCTCTACCTGACCGACCAGCGCCACCGGCCGGTCATCGACGCACCACGTGACGACAGCGTCCTGCCCGCCGCGCGTGAGCAGCTCGAGTCCTACTTCCGGCGCGAGCTGAAGGAGTTCGACCTGCCCCTCGCCCTCGCCGGAACGCCCTTCCAGCAGGCGGTCTGGACCGGCCTGCGCTCCATCCCGTACGGCGAGACCATGTCCTACGGCGAGCTGGCCGAGGCCGTCGGCAGGCCGGGTGCGAGCCGTGCCGTCGGGCTGGCCAACGGCCGGAACCCGATCGGCATCGTGGTCCCGTGCCACCGTGTCGTCGGTGCCGGTGGCGGTCTCACCGGCTACGGGGGCGGGCTGGAGCGCAAGCAGTGGCTGCTCGACCTGGAGGCCGGCCGCTCCGCCTGACCCGTCGATCCGTGGCAGGGTCTGCAGGGTGGACGTCGAGGCCCTGCTGGCACGCCTGACGGTCGAGGAGAAGGCGCGCCTCACCGCAGGAGCCGACATGTGGACCGTGCCGGGGCTGCCCGAGCACGGCGTCCCCCCGCTCACCACCACCGACGGGCCCAACGGTGCCCGCGGCTCGGCGCTGCTCGGCGCCGGCCGGGTGAGCGCGCTGTGCGTGCCCTGCGGCTCGGCGCTCGCGGCGACCTGGGACCCGGACCTGGTCGCCGAGGTCGGGGCAGCCCTGGGTGAGGAGGCTCGCACCAAGTCGGCACGCATCCTGCTCGCCCCGACGGTCAACCTGCCGCGCAGCCCGCTGTTCGGCCGGTCCTTCGAGTGCTACGGAGAGGACCCGCTGCTGTCGGGTCGCATCGCCGCTGGCTTCGTCCGCGGGGTGCAGAGCCGCGGGGTCGCCGCGACCGTGAAGCACCTGGTGGCCAACGAGACCGAGCACGAGCGCACCACCGCGAGCTCGGAGGTGGACGAGCGGGTGCTGCGCGAGCTCTACCTGGTGCCGTTCGAGCTCGCGGTCACGGAGGGCGGGGCCCTGGCGGTGATGACGTCGTACAACCGGGTGAACGGGACCTGGTGCGCGGAGGACCCCGCGCTGCTGGCCGGCTGGCTGCGCTGCGAGCTCGGGTTCGACGGCGTGGTGATGACCGACTGGTTCGCCGTCGGCTCCACGACGGGCAGCGCCCTCGCAGGGCTGGACCTGCAGATGCCCGGGCCGGGCCGGTTCTACGGCCCGGCCCTGGCCGCGGCGGTCCGCAGCGGCGAGGTGCCGGAGGCCGTGCTGGACGCGATCGCCCGCCGCTGGCTCACCCTCGTCGACCGCCTCGGCGCGTGGGAGGACGTGCCCGGGCCGGAGCGAGCGGTCGAGCTGCCCGAGCACCGGGCGCTCGCCCGCCGGGCCGCGAGTGACGCCACGGTGCTGCTGCGCAACGACGGGCTGCTGCCGCTGTCGGGCGGCGAGCGCGTCGCCCTCATCGGCCCGAACGCCGTCCGGGCGCACGTCATGGGTGGCGGCTCGGCGCAGCTGCGGGCCCATCGCAGCGTGCCTCTCAGCGCGGTGCTGCGACAGCGGTTCGCCGACGTCGTCGTGGAACCCGGCTGCCTCATCGACAAGACGGTCCGCGAGGTCCCGATCCCGTTCGTCACGACCTTCCGCGACGGCGAGGGGACGGAGGTAGGCACCACCACCGAGCGGGACGGCCGGCTGCTGTGGTTCGACGCCCCCGTCGAGGGACTCGATCCTGACGACTTCTCCTTCACCGCAAGGGGAGTGCTGCCGGTCGCGGACACCGGCGAGCACGTCTTCACCCTCACGCAGGCCGGTCGGGCGCGCGTCACCGTGGACGGCGTCGTCGTCCTCGACGGGATCACGACGGTGCCACCTCCGGGCACCGAGCTGTTCGGCCTGGGCAGCGTCGAGCTGTCAGCGACGGTGCCTCTCAGAGCCGGCAGCGAGGTCGAGGTCGTCATCGACTACCGCTCCGAGGGATCGCTGCTCCTGCACGGCGTCAAGGTCGGCCATCGGCCGCCCGTGGACGTCGACCTGATGGGCCGGGCGGTCGCGGCTGCGGCCGCCGCCGACGTCGCGGTCGTCGTGGTGGGCACCAGCGACGAGTGGGAGACCGAGGGTCATGACCGCGCGTCCCTGCACCTGCCCGGTGACCAGGACGAGCTGGTGCGCCGGGTCTGCGAGGCCAACCCGCGCACCGTCGTCGTGGTGAACGCCGGCGCGCCGGTGCAGATGGACTGGGCCGACCAGGCCGCAGCCGTGCTGGTGCCGTGGCTCGGGGGGCAGGAGATGGCGGACGCGGTCGCGGACGTGCTGCTCGGCCAGGCCGAACCCGCCGGCCGGCTGCCGGTGACGGTGCCCCTGCGGATCGAGCACACCCCGGCCTTCGGCGCCTTCCCCGGCGAGAACCACCGGGTCGTCTACGCCGAGGGGCTGCTGACCGGCTACCGGTGGTGGACCAGCCGGCACCTGCCCACCCGCTACCCCTTCGGCCAGGGCGGGTCCTACACGACCTTCAGTTGGGATCCGACCCGGCTGTCGGCCGACGCCGACGACGTCGTGGTCGAGGTGCCGGTCAGCAACACCGGCACCCGTCGCGGCGCCGAGGTGGTGCAGGTCTACGTCGCACCGCCACCCGGCCGCCTCTCCCGCCCGCGGCTGGAGCTCAAGGGCTTCGCCAAGCTGTGGCTCGACCCCGGCGAGACGGCTGTCGCGCGGGTCGTCCTCACCCCGCGCTCCCTGGCCTTCTGGGACCCCGGCTCGGCGCTGACGTCGTACCTGCGGGAGCGGCTCGGTGACGGTGCGGTGGTGCCGGCCGACGCGGGTCCCGACCCGGTCACCGAGCCGGGCTGGTACGTCGAGGCGGGCAGCTACGAGGTGCTCGTGGCCCGCTCGTCGGAGGACGTGGTGCAGTCGCTGCCGCTGAGGATCGAGAGCAGTCGCCCGGTGTAGACGCACCCGTGAGAGCCGGGGGATGCTCGGACCATGGCGCTCGCGATCGACTCCGGACCCACCACCCCTGCACTGCCGACCACCACGGTCGGGGGTGCCCTGGACGAGGCGGTGCGCAGGTGGGGTGACCGGGAGGCGCTGGTCAGCGTGCAGCAGGGGGTGCGGCTGACGTACCGCGAGCTGTCCGACGCGGTGGACCGGCTGGCGCGCGGCCTGCTGGCGCGGGGAATCGGCAAGGGTGACCGGGTCGGCATCTGGTCACCGAACCGCAGCGAGTGGGTCCTCGTGCAGTACGCCACCGCGCGCATCGGTGCGGTCCTGGTGACGATCAACCCTGCCTACCGGACGCACGAGCTCGCCTACGTCCTCGACCAGTCCGGCGTGCGGCTGCTCGTCGCAGCCCCGAGCTTAAAGACCAGCGACTACGTCGTGATGGCGCGTGAGGCCGCGCCGGCGGTGGCGGCGGTCTTCTTCGACACCGCCGAGTGGGAGGCGCTGTCGGTCGACGGCGACCCGCTCCCCGACCTCGGCCTCGCCCCCGACGACCCGATCAACATCCAGTACACGAGCGGGACCACCGGGTTCCCGAAGGGCGCCACGCTCAGCCACCGCAACATCCTGGGCAACGGCTTCCTGGTGGGGGAGCTGTGCGGCTACACCGAGGTCGACAGGGTGTGCGTGCCGGTGCCGTTCTACCACTGCTTCGGCATGGTGATGGGCAATCTCGCGGCCGTCAGCCACGGGGCGTGCGTCGTGATCCCGGCGCCGGCGTTCGAGCCGGCGGCGACGCTGAAGGCGGTCGCCGAGGAGCGCTGCACCTCGCTCTACGGCGTGCCCACCATGTTCATCGCGGAGGTCGCCCTGCCGGACTTCGGCTCCTACGACGTGTCGTCGCTGCGCACCGGGATCATGGCCGGCTCGCCGTGCCCGGTGGAGGTCATGAAGCAGGTGACGACCTTCATGCCGGACGTCACCATCTGCTACGGCATGACCGAGACCTCACCGGTGTCCACCCAGACGCGCGCTGACGACAGCCTCGAGCGGCGCGTCTCCACGGTGGGCCGCGTGCACCCGCACGTCACCGTCAAGGTGGTCGACCCGGCCACCGGCGAGACGTTGCAGCGCGGCGAGGCCGGCGAGCTCTGCACCGCCGGGTACGGCGTGATGCTCGGCTACTGGGAGGACCCCGACAGGACGGCCGAGGCCATCGACGCCGAGGGCTTCATGCACACCGGCGACCTCGCGGTCATGGACGAGGACGGCTACCTGTCCATCGTCGGCCGCAGCAAGGACATGGTCATCAGGGGCGGGGAGAACATCTACCCCCGTGAGGTGGAGGAGTTCCTCTACACCCACCCCGACGTCGTCGACGTCCAGGTCGTGGGCGTCCCCGACACCCGGTACGGCGAGGAGCTGTGCGCGTGGGTGCGGCTGGCCGGGGGCTCGACCCTGACCGGCGAGCAGCTGCGCGAGTGGTGCCAGGGCAAGCTCGCGCACTACAAGATCCCGCGCTATGTCCGCATCTCCGACGAGTTCCCGATGACGGTCACCGGCAAGGTGCAGAAGTTCCGGATGCGCGAGGTGTCGGTGGACGAGCTCGGCCTGCACGACGCGGCCAAGGTCGTCACGGCCTGAGCTCGGCGTTCACCTCCACGTCAGGCTGACGGCGTTCCCCGCTGTATCAGGTCCACAGGGGACCTCTCCTAAGAGCGTCACCTGGCAGCGCCCGACTCGCCGTCGAGCACGATGGGGGGAGGGGAGCGTGGACCACGTCGGCCACCGCACGGGGCGCCGCGGCGCGACGACAGGCGCGACGGCCCGGGACGCGACACGCAGGGTCCTGCGTCGGCTGCTCTGCGTGCACACCTTCGACATCCTCGCGCGGTCCACGGAGGTGACCCCGGTCCCGGCACGTCGCGGGCAGCGGTTCGAGCTGCACCGCGTCACCGGCGTGGACAGCGTGCTGCTGCACGCGCCGAGCGAGCGGGACTGGCCGGTCCTGCGCCTCCTCCTGCGCATCCCCTCGGTGGACCGACGCCTGCGGGCGCGCCGGGTCGCGCGCCGGGCTGCGCGGCTCGCCAAGGGCGACGTCGCGTACGTCGCGACCGCCGGCCAGGCCGTCGCCGCGTGGGCCTGGGTGAGCCGTCTGCCGTCCTTGCGGTGCCGATGGAGCGGCCTGCGCTTCACCCTGCACTCGGACGAGGCCTACCTCTACGACCTGTGGTCGTTCCCCTCGTTCCGCACTGCCGGGGCGGGCGCCGTCGTCATGCGGGGCCTGCTCGAGGACCTGCATCGTCAGGGCGAGGTGAAGCGCGTGTACGGCTACGTCGAGCGCGAGAACCGGCCCAGCCAGGTGCTGCACCGGATCGTCCTGGGCTTCGAGCAGGTGCAGCAGGTCAAGGACATCAGGGTGCTGAGCCGGGTCGCCTGGCAGCTGCCCTTCACCGATCGGCCCTCCGTCGGGCCGTGCTCACGGCCTGCTCGCGGGCGATCCACGCCGGAGCGCGCACGACCCGCCCTCGCCGCCGTGCCGCTGCCCCGAGACGTGACGTACGACCCGGCGCCCGCCTGGGCACCGCACACGATCCGGCAGGAGGAACGCGCATGACGGCGGTGCTCAGGGAACGCACCGACAGCCCGGACGTCTTCGACCCGGCCGCGACGGCGCAGCAGCTGCAGCGTGGGATCGTGCGCGCGATCTCCGGCCTGCGCCGGCGCGGCGCGGTCGTGGCCGTCTCCGGCGGCGTCGACTCCGGGGTGGTCGCAGCCCTGTGCGCCCGGGCTCTCGGGCCGGACCGGGTGATGCTCCTGCGCCTCCCCGAGCACGAGCTCAGCGAGCACTCCTCCGACCTCGGTCTCCAGCTCGCGCACCAGCTCGGCACCCCGACCCACGAGCAGTCCATCAGCCCGGCCCTGGAGGCCCTCGGCTGCTACGCGCAGCAGCGGGACGCCGTACGCATGGTCTTCCCGGACTACCAGCCGGACTGGCGGTTCAAGCTGGTGCGGTCACCACCGACCGGCGGCATCATCGTGTTCTCGCTCGTGGTGCAGCGGCCGGACGGCGGCACCGAGACCCGGCGGATGCCGCCGGAGGCCTACCGCCTGCTGCTCAGCGCCACGAACGCCAAGCAGCGACTGCGGACCCTGATCAGCTACACCTGGGCCGACCGGCTGCACGCCGCGGTCGCGGGCACCCCGAACCTGCTGGAGTACGACCAGGGCTTCTTCGTGAAGGGCGGCGACGGCCTGGCCGACCTGAAGCCGATCGCCGGGTTGTACAAGCAGCAGGTCTACGCGCTCGCCCGTCACCTGCGGCTGCCCGAGGGCATCGCGGGCCGTGCCCCCACCACGGAGACCTTCAGCCTCGCGCAGTCGCAGGAGGAGTTCTACTTCGGCCACCCCGCCGAGCAGATGGACCTGCTGGTGTGGGGGGAGCGAAGCGGTGTCCCGGTCGACGAGCTCGCGGCGCGCAGCGGGCTCGCGCCTGAGCAGGTCGAGGCCGGCTACCAGGAGGTCGTGCGGCGCAGGGAGGCCACGGCGTACCTGCACGCGCCGGCGGTGCTCCTGGGCGGCGCGAGCAAGGGCTGACATGTGCGGCATCGGAGGGGTGGTCCGCGCTGACGAGCGCGAGGACGTGGATCCGTCGGCGCTGCGCCGGATGGCCCGTGCGCTGCGGCACCGCGGCCCGGACGGCTACGGCCTGGCCGTGGGTGCCGGCGCCGGTCTGGTGTCGACCCGGCTGGCCATCTTCGACGTGCCCCACGGGTGGCAGCCGCTGCGCACGTCGCCGGGTGGCTCGGTGCTCGTCTACAACGGCGAGGTCTACAACCACCCGGAGCTGCGGGCCGAGCTGGCCCGCGACGGCGTCGTCTGCACCACGAGGTCGGACACCGAGGTCGTGCTGCGGTTCCTGGAACGTGACGGGCTCGCCGCGCTCGACCGCTTCAACGGCCAGTTCGCGTTGGCCTGGTGGCGGCCGCGGGAGCGCCGCCTGACCCTCGTCCGGGACCGGTTCGGGGTCCGGCCGCTGCACTACGCCCTCGACGTGGACGGCAGCCTGGTGTTCGGCTCGGAGGCGTCCGCGCTGTTCGCCTCGGGTGAGGTCGAGGCCAGCCCGGACCTGCGCGGCATCGACGACGTGTTCACCACCTGGGGGCCCCGGGCGCCGCGCTCGGCGTTCGGTGGTGTGCACCGGGTCCGGCCCGGCGGTGTCCTCGTCTGGGAGCGCGGGGTCGTCGTCGCGGACCGGACGTGGTGGCAGCCGGACGTCGCGCCCGCCGAGGAGGTCGACACCGAGGACCTGGCCGAGCTGCTGCGTGACAGCGTCCGCCTGCGGCTGCGTGCCGACGTCCCGGTCGGCACCTACCTGTCGGGCGGCCTGGACTCGAGCCTCATCACCGCCATGGCCCGCGAGGCCTCCGACCACCAGCTGCGGACCTTCTCGGTGGCCTTCGACGACCCCCGGTACGACGAGAGCCACCACCAGCTCGAGGTTGCCGCAGCCCTGGGTACCGAGCACCACGTCGTGCGCGTGGGTCGTCGCGAGATCGCCGACAGCTTCCGGGAAGCCGTGCAGCACGCGGAGACCCCGCTGGTGCGGACCGCACCGGTCCCGATGATGCTGCTGGCCCGGTCGGCTCGCGAGCACGGCATCACGGTCGTGGCGACCGGGGAGGGTGCGGACGAGCTGTTCTGGGGCTACGACCTCTTCAAGGAGGTGGTGCTCCGGCAGGCGTCGCTGGCCGACCCCTCGGCGCTCGACCAGCTCTACCCGCATCTCGGCGGTGCGGCACGAGGCCCTGCCTGGCGTCGCTTCTTCACGGACGCGGGTCCGGCCGACGACCCGCTCTTCTCGCACCAGACGCGTGCTGCCGCCACCGGCGTGGTGAGCGCGCTCTACCAGCCGGCGGTCCGGGAGCAGCTGCGCCAGGACGACTCGCTGGACCGGCTGCGTGCCGCGCTGCCGGCCGGCTTCGGCCGGTGGAGCGCCCTGCAGCGCGCCGGGTGGCTGGAGCTGCAGACCCTGCTGGAGCCCTATCTGCTTGCAGCGCAGGGGGATCGCGTCGCGATGGCCCACGGGGTCGAGGGGCGCTACCCGTTCCTCGACCACCGCGTGTTCGGGCACGCGGCTCGCCTGCCGGTGGTGCGCAAGCTCGACGGGATGCAGGACAAGGTCGTGCTGCGCGAGCTCGGCGCGGCCCTGCTGCCACAGGGGATCGCGCAGCGGGCCAAGCAGCCCTACCGCGCGCCCGAGGTCGCGCCGTTCTTCGGCGCGGATGCTCCCGACTGGGTCGAGGAGCTGCTCAGCCCCGCGGCGGTCCGTAGCACCGGGCTGTTCGCGGAGGACCGGGTCGCGGGCCTGGTGCGGCGCTGCCGTGCCGGCCGCGCGACCGGTCCGCGCGAGGGGATGGCCCTGGTGGGGGTGCTGTCCACGCAGGTCTGGTTCGAGCACTTCTGCGGGACCGGACGGCGGGCGTACCCGGAGGAGACAACCCGGCCGAGAGTCTTCCTCGACCTGGACGAGGCACGAGCGAAAGAGGTTGTGGCATGACGGTGGTCGACCTGGACGCGCGGGTGCGGGGGCACATGGGGGCCTTCCTGCGGGAGAACTTCCTCTACCTGCAGCCGGACCTCGAGCTGCGTGACGACGACGACCTGCTCGCCCTCGGGGTCATGGACTCGATGGGCTTCGTCGAGCTGGTCGAGGAGGTACAGCAGCACTACGGCCTGGACGTCGACGTCCTCGAGATCACCGAGGACAACTTCGGCTCGGTGGACGCGATCGTCGCGTTCGTCGAGCGCAAGCTCGCACGGTGACCGGCGGGACCCTCGCCGACGACCTGCGGGCGGCCGCAGCGGCCCGCCCCGGGCACCCCGCCGTGGTCGACGCGCACCGCAGAGTGACCTACGCCGAGCTCGCGCGGGAGGCCGGCGGCCTGGCGGCGGGGCTGGTCGGCATGGGGGTGCGCCGCGGCGACCGGGTGGCCCTGGTGCTGCGCAACAGCGTCGAGAGCGCGGTCGCCCTCTACGGCGCGGTCCTGGCGGGCGCGGCCGTGGTCCCGCTGGACGCGACCTCTCCGGAGGAGCGGCTCGTCCACCTGCTCAGGCACTCCGGCGCAGCCGTCGTCATCTGCGACCCCGCGACCGCCGCCCGCGTCCGCCCGGCCGCGCGGGTGGCGGGGCGGACGCAGGTCGTCGTCACGGACCAGGCCGGTCCTGGTGACGTGGCTCTGACCGAGCTGACGGCCCTGCTGCCGCACCCCGGCGTGCCGCTGCTCGACGTCGACCTCGCGGCGATCATCTACACCTCGGGGTCGACGGGTGTGCCCAAGGGCGCGACGTTCCTGCACCGCAACGTGCACTTCGTGACGAGCTCGGTCCTGGACTACCTCGGGCTGGTCGAGGACGACCGGATCCTGTCGGTGCTGCCCTTGTCGCACACCTACGGCCTCTACCAGCTGCTCATGGCGGTGCGCCTCGGCGCGACCGTCGTCCTGCAGCACGGCACTGCCCTGCCGGGCCGGCTGGTGCAGGCGATCGACGAGCACGCCATCACGGTGCTGCCCGGGGTCCCGACGCTCTGGGCGGTGCTCGTGTCGTTGCACGGTCTGGCCGAGCGGTCGCTGCCGACGCTTCGGGTGCTCACCAACGCCGGTGCCGCGCTGCCGCCCAGCCGCCTTGCCGAGGTGCTGCGCACCTTCCCGCGCGCGCAGCTGTTCTCGATGTACGGCCAGACCGAGTGCAAGCGGGTCTGCTACCTGCCACCGGAGCAGCTGGAGCGGCGACCCGACTCGGTGGGGATCCCGATCCCCGGCACCGAGGTGTGGGTCGAGCGCGAGGACGGCTCCGAGGCTGCGCCCGGAGAGGTCGGCGAGCTCGTCGTGCGCGGCGACCACGTCATGCAGGGCTACTGGGGCGACCCGGAGGGCACCGCGCGCAAGCTGGTGCCGGGGCAGCACCCGGGGGACCGGGTGCTGCGCACCGGTGACTTGTTCCGGCGTGACGACGAGGGCTTCCTGTACTTCGTCGCGCGCCGCGACGACATCATCACGACGCGCGGCGAGAAGGTGGCTCCTCTGGAGGTGGAGCGGGTGCTCTGCACCGCACCGGGCGTGCGCGACGCCGCCGTCGTCGGCGTCCCCGACGACCTCCTGGGTCAGCGCGTGGTCGCCCACGTGTCGGCGCTCCCGGGCCACGAGCTCCAGCCCGCCGCGCTGCGGCGCCACTGCGCCCAGCACCTCGAGGACGCCAAGGTGCCGGCACAGGTCGTGCTGCACGAGGAGCTGCCGCGGCTCGGCAACGGCAAGATCGACAGGCTCGCCCTCGCGGGCGGGCTGGCGCTGCGCTGACCGCCTGCACCCACCAGGTCATCGAGCTGTCAGGCGCCCAGCGCGCTGGAGCGCGCCCTGGGCCTGACAGCTCGCGGGGCGCAGGGGCGCCCGGACCTTCCTGCCGGCTTCAGCGCCGGACGACGCGCACGCGTTCGCCGTACCGGGGGACGACGGCGTTCCAGCCGAGCTCCTCGCCGATCCGGGCGCACAGCGCCTCGGACGCGTCCGGCTCGCCGTGCACGACGAAGGTCGTGCCGGGCGGCGCAGGTGCCGACTTGAGCCAGTCGAGCAGCTCGTCGCCGTCGGCGTGCACCGAGAAGCCCTGCGCATCGACGATCTCCGCGCGGACGGGGACGTACTCGCCGAGCAGCTTGAGGTTGCGGGCTCCCTCGGCGAGCTGCCGTGCGCGGGTGCCGGCGGCGGCGAAGCCGACGAGCAGGACGGTGTTCCGCGGGTCGGGCAGCAGGAAGCGCAGGTGGTGCAGCACCCGGCCGCCGGTCGCCATGCCGGACGCAGAGATGATGATCGACGGGTACGGCGGGTCGTTGACCGACTTCGACTCCTCGACGGTCCGCAGGGCGGTCACGTGCCTGGTGTCGAAGGCGGCGGCCGTCACCTCCGACCGCAGCTGCTGGCTGCCCGTCGTGATGGCATCGCGGTAGATGTCCAGCGAGGCAAGGGCCATCGGGCTGTCGACGAACACCGGCAGGTCCGGGATGTCGCCGTCGCGCACCATGTCGCGCAGCGCGAGCAGCAGCACCTCGGTGCGATCGACGGCGAAGGCCGGGATGAGCACGCTGCCGCCGCGTCCGGCCGTCCTGCGGATGGCGGCAGCGGCCCGCTTGAGGGACCCCACGTCGTCGTGGGCGCGGTTGCCGTACGTGGACTCGACGACGAGCACGTCGACGTCGGGGCACGGCGCCGGTGGCCTGAGCAGCGGATGGCTCTGCCGGCCGAGGTCGCCGCTGAAGCCGAGCACCGGGCTGCCCGTGACGCGGACCTCCACGATCGATGAGCCGAGGATGTGGCCGGCGGTGCGGAACACCGCCTCCACCCCCGGGGCCACCGGGACCGCTTGCTCGAAGGGAGCGGGCCGGAACTGCCCGAGGGCGCGCTCGACGTCCTCGGCCGTGTAGAGCGGCTCCGGGTTGTCGTGCTTGGAGTAGCCGTGCTTGCGGACGTAGGAGGTCTCCTGCTCGAGCAGGTGCGCGCTGTCGGTGAGCACGATCTTCGCGAGCGCGAGGGTGTCGGCGGTCGCGTAGACAGGGCCGCGGAAGCCCTCCCGGACCAGGCGCGGCACCGCACCGCAGTGGTCGAGGTGCGCGTGCGTCAGGAGCACCGCGTCGAGCACGTCGGGCTCGAACGGGAACGGCTCGCGGTTGCGCTGCCGCAGCTCGCGCTCCCCCTGGTAGAGGCCGCAGTCGACGAGCAGCCGTCGACCGCCGGCGTCGAGCAGGAAGCGGCTGCCGGTGACCGTGCCGGTGGCGCCGAGGAAGCGCAGCGTGGTGTCCGTCATGGGTGCAGCGTCCCGCCGTCGCGGTTGCCCGGACACGGGCGAAGGTCCCGTGCTGGACAGGGCGTCGGCCTAGGCTCGCGACGTGCCCACCCCTGACGCCGTCGACGTGCGCATCCTGAAGGCGCTCGCCGCGGAGCCGCGGCTGACGGTGAGCGAGCTCGCCGAGCGTGCCGGGGTGGTGCGCAACACGGCGCAGGCCCGGCTCGAGCGGTTGCAGCGCGAGGGCGTCCTCGGTCGCAACGAGCGCGACGTGGACATCCGGGCCCTCGGTTTCAACGTGCAGGCGGTGGTGGCGATCTCGCTGCGGCACGCCGAGATCGAGCAGGCGTGCGAGTCCCTGGAGCGCAACCCCGCGGTGCTGCAGGTCGAGGAGGTGGCCGGCTCGCACGGGGACCTGCTGGTCCGTGTCGCGTGCCGCTCGACCGACGACCTGCAGGCGGTCGTGCACAGCCTGCTGAGCACCCCCGGGGTGGTGTCGACCACGACCCAGGTCGTGCTCAAGACCCGGGTGGCTTACCGCGTCTCGTCGCTGCTGGACGGTCTGCTGCCCGACTGACCTGCGCAGGACGCCCAGGCGTCAGGCCCCTGCGGAGATCAGGTTGAGCAGGATGCGCAGTTCTGGAGCAGAGGATTGACGCTGGTGTCAGCGCTCGTGACGCTGGGGGCTTCTTCCGACCCAGGAGCACCTCGTGACGGCCCTCGACGACCGCCCCACCCCGACCCCGCGCCGCTACACGCCCGCCGACCGCTACGTGCCCGGCGCCCGTCCGGTGCTGCTCACCGGCGTGCAGGCGATCGCGCGGCTCCTGGTGGAGCAGAACGTCCGCGACGGCGGCCGTACCGCGTCACTGGTCAGCGGCTACCCGGGCTCGCCGCTGGGCGGCCTCGACAAGCTCCTGCACGGCCTGCCGCAGCTGCGGACCGAGCACGGCGTGCACCTGGTGCCAGGGCTCAACGAGGAGCTCGGCGCGACCGCGGTGTGGGGAAGCCAGCAGGTGCCCGGCGGGCAGGGCCCCGACGGGGTGATCGGTGTCTGGTACGGCAAGGGCCCCGGCGTCGACCGGGCCGGTGACGCGCTCCGGCACGGCAACACCTACGGCGCGAACCCCAAGGGTGGCGTGCTCGTCATGGCCGGCGACGATCCCGGTGCCAAGTCCTCGACCGTCCCCTGCACCAGCGAGCGCACCCTCGCGTCCTTCGGCATGCCGGTCCTCACGCCGCGCAACGGCGAGGAGCTCATCGCCTTCGGCCTGTACGGCGTGGCGCTCTCGCGGCTGTCCGGCTGCTGGGTCGGGATCAAGGTCCTGGCCGATGTCGCCGACGGCCTCTGGACCGTCGACCGCGACTTCGCGGCCCAGTCGATCGTCGTGCCGCCGCTCGAGTGGAGCGGTCGCCCCTGGACCTACTCCCAGCTGCTCATGAAGGACCCGCGCGACAGCACCGTCGCGGAGGCCCAGCTGCTCGGCCCGCGCTGGGCCGCCGTCGAGGCCTTCGGTGCCGTGAACCCGCTCGACGAGATCACCCATGACGCCCCGGGCGCCTGGCTCGGCATCGCCTCCACCGGCACCGCGTACGACGCGACCCTGCAGGCCCTGCGCGACCTCGGTATCACCGACCCGGCTGCGGCCGGGATCCGGGTGCTGCGCGTCGGCATGCCCTACCCGCTCGGTGGCGGCCTCGTCCGGCGCTTCGCCGACGGCCTCGAGCAGCTGCTGGTCGTCGAGGAGAAGACCTCCTTCCTCGAGTCCCAGGTCAAGGAGGTCCTGTACGGCGTCACCGGCGCACCGGCGGTGCACGGCAAGCGCGGACCCGACGGCCGGCCGCTCGTGCCGGCCGACGGCCAGGTGTCGGCCGACCGGCTCGACGGTGTGCTCCGTGCGGCTCTTGGTGGCCGGGTCTCCTTGCTCCCCAGGCGTTCCGGTCCGCGCACCCAGCTCTCGCTGTCGCCGGTCAAGCGGACGCCGTACTTCTGCTCCGGCTGCCCGCACAACCGGTCCACGCCTCTGCCGGAGGGGTCGCTCGGCGGCGGCGGGATCGGCTGCCACACGATGGTCACGCTGTCGGAGCGACCGGACCAGGCGGTGCTCGCCCTCACGCAGATGGGTGGCGAGGGCTCGCAGTGGATCGGGCAGGCGCCGTTCACCGACGTCCGGCACATCTTCCAGAACGTCGGCGACGGGACCTACTTCCACTCGGGCCAGCTCGCCCTGCAGGCCTGCGTCGCAGCCGGCGTGAACATCACCTACAAGCTGCTCTACAACTCGGTCGTCGCGATGACCGGGGCGCAGGACGCCGAGGGCGGGCTGCCCGTCGACCGGCTGACGCACAAGCTGATGGCGGAGGGCGTGACGCAGGTCGTCGTCGTCAGCGACGAGCCCAGGAAGCACAAGCGCTCGCGCTTCCCCAAGGGCGTCACGGTGCGGCACCGCGACGAGATGGACGCGGTGCAGAAGGAGCTGCGCGAGGTCCCCGGCGTGACGGTCCTCATCTACGACCAGCAGTGCGCCAACGAGGCGCGGCGCCTGCGCAAGCGCGGCAAGCAGGAGGTGCGCACGACCCGGGTCGTCATCGACGAGGCGACCTGTGAGGGCTGCGGCGACTGCGGCGCGAAGAGCAACTGCCTGTCCGTGCAGCCCGTCGAGACCGAGCTCGGTCGCAAGACCCGGATCGACCAGACCAGCTGCAACACCGACTACTCCTGCCTGCTCGGTGACTGCCCCTCGTTCCTCACGGTCCAGGTGGCGAAGAAGGCGAAGCGCTCGCGGGTCACGACGCCGGAGCCGCCGGCGGTCGCGGAGCCGGTGCTGGCCAACTCGGCCGACGTCTTCCTCGCAGGCATCGGTGGCACGGGCATCGTGACGGTGAACCAGCTGCTCGCCACCGCGGCACTGCGCAGCGACCTCGACACCAACGGGCTGTCCGGGCTGGACCAGGTCGGTCTGTCGCAGAAGGCCGGTCCGGTCACCTCGCACCTGCGGGTCGGGGACCGGGGACCGGCCAACCGCGTGGGGCACGCGACCGCAGACGTCCTGCTCGCCTTCGACGCCCTCGTGGCGGCCGACCCGAAGAACCTCGCGGTCTGCTCCCCCGACTTCACCCTCGCCGTCGTGTCGACGTCGCAGACGCCGACCGGCACCCAGGTGGCGGACCCGAGCGCGCCGAAGACCGACGTCGCGGCCCAGGTCCGCACGATCAAGGACGCGGTCGTCAAGGTCTTCGAGCTCGACGCCCTCGGTGTCTCCGAGGCGCTGTTCGGCTCGACCGCGCCGGCCAACCTGCTGCTCGTCGGTGCGGCCTACCAGCTCGGCGTGCTGCCCTTCCCGGCGGCCGCGATCGAGGAGGCCATCGAGCTCAACGGCGTGGCGGTGGCAGCCAACGTCGGTGCGTTCCGCTGGGGCCGGGTCGCCGTCGCGGACCCCGAGGCCCTCGTGGCTGCGGTGCGGCCGGTTGACCGTCGTACTGGTGAGGTCTTCGACCTCGGTGCGTCGCAGCTCTGGGGCGAGACGCGCCGGCTGGTGCAGGCGCGGGCGCAGCTGCTGCGTGAGCACAGCGGCCGGCGCACGGCGGCGGAGTACGTCGCCCTCGTCGAGCGAGCCTGGGTGGCCGAGCGCGTCCTCGGGCCGCAGACCGCCTTCTCCGAGGCGGTCGCACGTGGGGTCGCGCACCTGTGGGCCTACAAGGACGAGTACGAGGTCGCCCGGCTGCTCACCCGCCCCGAGCTGCTGGAGCAGGTGCAGCAGCAGGTGCCCGGCGCGACGAAGGTGACCTACAACCTGCACCCGCCGGCGCTTCGGGCCCTCGGCATGGACCGCAAGCTGCAGCTCGGCGCCTGGTCGCGGCCGGCGCTGCGGCTCACGGCCCGCGGCCGGTTCCTGCGCGGTACGGCGTTCGACCCGTTCGGGCGGGCCGAGGTGCGGCGGGTGGAGCGCGAGCTGCGCGCGTCGCACACCGCCATGGTGGAGCGGCTCATCGCGTCGCTGTCCGAGCAGACCTACGCGACGGCCGCCGCCGCTGCCGGCGCAGCCGAGCTGGTGCGTGGCTACGAGGGCGTCAAGCTCGCGAACGTCGAGCGCTACCAGCAGACCCTGGCCGCCCTCGGCGTCTGATGGTCAGGTGCCGGCGACGGCGGCGGCCGCTTCCAGGTAGGGCCAGGCGAGGTCGGGCGGGAGACCGCCCACCAGCGGCTGCAGGCCGAGCGGGATGCCCCGTCCGACGATGGCCGCCGCCTCGTCGGGGGTGAGCACCTGGTAGGCGCCCTTCTCCGCCCGGAGCTCCTCGACGGTGGTGGCGAACGACCCGGACGCGGTGCCGGTCGCGCGTGTCTTCCACGAGCCGTAGCCGGCGGCGTCGGCGAGCAGGTGCTCCCCGATCTCGGCCCACGCCTTGTCGGGGTCGTCGGCGACGAACACGGTGAGAGGGACGCCTGCCGTCGGGAAGGCGCAGCCCACCGGCCGCACCCCCGCCTCGGCGGCCGCCTCCTTGTAGACCGCCCTGAGCCCGGTGTCGTGGGACTCGGCGAAGAAGTACATCCCCAGCCGGCCGGCCCGCCGGGCCGCCGCCTCGGTGCCACCGCCGTAGGCCAGCATCGGCCCGCCAGGGGTGAACGGGAGCGGCGTGACCCGTGCGGACCGGCCGTCCACCTCCACCTGCTCGCCGGCCCACAGCCGCCGCAGGACCGCGATCCGCTCCTCGACGAGCTGCGCCCTGGTACGGCGGTCGACGCCGAACAGGTCGAACTCCTCCTCCCGGTAGCCGATGCCGATGACGTAGGAGACCCGGCCGCGGCTGATCAGGTCGAGGACGGCGAGGTCCTCCGCGAGCTTCACCGGCTCGTAGAGCGCGAGCAGCAGGGCGGCCACGCTGATCGGCATCGTGGAGGTGCGCGCGGCGATGGCGGCGGCCAGCGGCACCGGCGAGGGCAGGTACCCGTCGTCCACCGCGTGGTGCTGCGACACCATCGCGATGCCGCCGCGCTGGTCGGCCCAGGCGCACATCTCGAGGGTGGCGGCGTAGAGCGCGGCGCGCTCGGCCGGGTCCGTCGTCCGTGCCCGCATGGCGAACCTCATCGTGAACATGATCGTCACCGTAGCGGCGACCGGCCCCGTCAGGCGGGCGTGATGCGGCCGGTCACCTCACCGAGCGGGAGACCGCCGGCCGTGCGGCCGCTGATGGTGACGACGTCGCCGTCCTCGAGGAACGTCCTGCCGTGCAGCGGATCCCGGCCGTTCCAGGTCAGCTCGATGAGCGAGCCGCGCTGGTCGACCGCGTCGCCGCTCACGGTCCCGCTGGCGAACAGGTCGCCGGTCCGCAGCGACGCCCCGTTGGCCGTCAGGTGCGCCAGCATCTGCGGCGCGGTCCAGTACATCCCGGCGAACGGCGGCCGGCTGACCACCTCGCCGTTCAGGGACAGGGCGAGCTCCAGGTCCAGGCCCCAGTCCCCCTTCACCGCCAGGTGGTCGGCCACCGGCGGGTCCTGCACCGGCGCCGGAACGCGGTCGAGCGCCTCCAGCGGCACCACCCAGGGGCTGATCGACGTCGCGAACGACTTGCCGAGGAACGGCCCGAGCGGCACGTACTCGTAGCTCTGGATGTCGCGCGCGCTCCAGTCGTTGAGCAGCACGACGCCGAACACGTGCTCCTCGAAGTCCCCCGTGCCGACAGGGGTTCCGAGCTCGGACGGCACCCCCACGACGAAGCCGACCTCCACCTCCACGTCGAGCTTCTGCGACGGCCCGTACGTCGGTCCGGGACCCCTCAGGCCGCAGGGACGGCGCACGTCGGTGCCGCTCACCACGACGGTCCCGGCGCGGCCGTGGTAGCCGACCGGCAGGTGCTTCCAGTTGGGCAGCAGGGCATCGCCGTCCGGCCGGAACATCCGGCCGAGGTTCGTCGCGTGCTGCTCGCTGGCGTAGAAGTCGACGTAGTCCGCGACCTCGAAGGGCAGGTGCAGCGTCACCTCGGAAGCAGGCACCAGCGGCTGGTCCAGGAGCTGCTTCACCTGCGCGCGCACCTCGCTCCAGCGCGCCCGTCCCTGGGCCAGGAACGGGTTGAGCGACGGCACCTCCCACTCCGGCCCCAGCGCCTGCGCCAGGTCGAGGACCCCCTCGTCGACGGCCACCCCGACGCGTCGCGGTCCTCCTGCCACGGAGAAGACGCCGTACGGGAGGACCTCACGGCCGAAGTCGGTCACAGCAGACCCAGCTCCTTCGCATCGCGGACGGGACGGTCGGTGTCGCACGACCCGTAGGAGTGCAGCAGACCGCGCGTGGCCGTGACCAGCTCCGGGTCCAGCGACAGGGCCTCGTGCGCCAGGGCCGCGGCATCGGTGGAGGCGAGCACCGCCTCGACCTCCCCGCCAGACAGGGCGCGCGCCACGGCGAGCAGCAGGTTGAGGTAGCCGTGGTGCGGCACGTCCTTCGTCGACTCCCAACCGCGGACGGCGGCGTGCATGCCGGCAGTTCCCTTGAAGGGCAGGGAGAAGCGGGCCGCCTCGGTGACGAAGTCGGCAACCTCCTCGACCGACGGGATGCGCGCACCCCCGCACCGCAGCTTGCCGAGCACCCCCTTGCCGGCGAGCGCCGACGGAGCGACCCCCTCGACGTAGCAGGGCAGCTGCGTCATCACTCCCGAGCGCAGCTCCACGGCGCGGACGTGCAGGTCCGGGTGGTCGGGCAGCTCGACCGACGCGTCACCCACCAGGTGCACCTCGATCGGGCCGTCGAGCACGCCCAGCAGCTCCTCGACGCGGTCGCCGGGGCACAGGAAGCGGCCGGACAGCATCGGCGACGAGGACGCGCGGTGCCGCTGCAGCGCCTCGGCCATCGGCAGCCAGGCCGGCGGGAACAGTCCGGCGTCGTCGACCAGCCCGGCGATCAGCGCCGTCAACGCGCCCAGGTCCAGGGGTAGTCGCGAGCCTCGTACTCGTAGGCGCCGGGTGCGACGTCGAGGGGCGCGAAGGTGTCGACCATGACGGCCAGCTCGTCGGTGGCCGTGCGTCCCAGGGACTTCTCGACGGCGCCGGGCTGCGGCCCGTGCACGAAGCCGGCCGGGTGCAGGGACACGGACCCGAGCTCGATGCCGCTGCCGGCCCGCGAGCCCATCGAGCCGCCGACGTAGAAGAGGACCTCGTCGCTGTCGACGTTCGCGTGGTTGTAGGGGACCGGGATCGCGTCCGGGTGGTAGTCGAGCAGCCGGGGCACGAACGAGCACACGACGAAACCGGGTCCGGCGAAGGTCTGGTGCACCGGCGGCGGCTGGTGCACCCGCCCCGTGATGGGCTCGAAGTCGAAGATCGAGAAGGCGTGCGGGTACAGGCAGCCGTCCCAGCCGACCACGTCGAACGGGTGCGACGGGTAGGTGTAGCGCGTGAGCACCCCGCGCCTGCGCACCAGCACGTCCGTGTCGCCGCCCTCGACGAGCAGCGGCTCGGTGGGGGCGCGGAAGTCGCGCTCGCAGTAGGGCGCGCTCTCGAGCAGCTGCCCGCGCTCGGACAGGTAGCGCGACGGCGGCGTCACGTGCCCGCGGGCCTCGACGACGAGAGCGCGGACCGGCCCGTCGGTGACCACCCACCGGTGCGTGGTGCCGGTCGGCACCACGACGTAGTCGCCGTAGGAGAAGGGCAGCGCGCCGAAGACCGAGTCCAGCACGCCCGACCCGGACTCGACGTAGACCAGCAGGTCGCCGTCGGAGTCGCGGTAGAGCGGGGAGTCCTCGGTCGCGGCCACCCACGACAGGCGCACCGAGCTGTTGCCCATGAACAGCGTCTTGCCGGTCACCAGGTCGCCGCCCGCAGGCAGGTCCTGGGTGCGGAAGTGCCTGGGCAGCAAGGGCTCCTGCGGCGCCAGCCGGTTGTCGTCGCGCCCCACGGCCTCCGCACGGCAGATCCGTGTCGGCATCTCCCGGTGGTAGAGCAGGGCGCTGTCGGAGGAGAACCCCTCCTCGCCCATGAGCTCCTCGGCGTACAGGCTGCCGTCGGGCTGCCGGAACTGCACGTGCCGCTTGCGCGGGACCTCGCCGACCGAGCGGTAGTAGGGCATGGCTACAGGTTGCCGCGCCGCGCCTGCTCGCGCTCGATCGCCTCGAAGAGCGCCTTGAAGTTGCCCTTGCCGAAGCCGAGCGAGCCGTGCCGCTCGATGAGCTCGAAGAACACCGTCGGGCGGTCCTGCACCGGCTTGGTGAAGATCTGGAGCAGGTAGCCGTCCTCGTCGCGGTCGGCGAGGATCTTCAGCTCGCGCAGCTCCTCGAGCGGCACGCGGGTCTCGCCGACCCAGTTGCCGAGTTCGTCGTAGTAGGAGTCGGGGGTGTCGAGGAACTCGATGCCGCGGGCGCGCATCTCCCGGACCGCCCGGACGATGTCATTGGTGGCGAGCGCGATGTGCTGCACGCCCGGGCCGCCGTAGAAGTCGAGGTACTCGTCGATCTGCGACTTCTTCTTGCCCGCCGCCGGCTCGTTGAGGGGGAACTTCACCTTGAAGGAGCCGTCGCTCACGACCTTGCTCATGAGCGCGGAGTACTCGGTGGCGATGTCGTCGCCGACGAACTCCTTCATGTTCACGAAGCCCATGACCTTGTTGTAGAAGGCCACCCACTCGTCCATCTTGCCGAGCTCGACGTTGCCGAC
>JBAVRG010000124.1:0-3527 GCA_049694795.1 Mycobacteriales bacterium | reverse complement strand
GCGGCACCGGCGGCGACGCCGTACGAGGGACTGGCCCCCGGTGACGAGATCGAGCCGGAGGACCCGGACGCTCCCGCACCCGAGCGGGTCGTGGCCGGGGAGGACGCCGCCCTGGAGCTGGTGCGCGACCAGCTCGGCGGCACCGTCGTCGGCACCGTCGAGCCGTAGGCTCGGACAGGACAAGAGGAGACAGCAGTGGCCAAGCCGGGTCGGCCCATGGGTGGCCAGCCGAACATGCAGCAGCTCATGAAGCAGGCGCAGAAGATGCAGCAGCAGATGGCTGCCGCGCAGGAGCAGCTCGCGAGCACCGAGCTGACCGGCACCGCCGGCGGGGGGCTGGTCACGGCCACCGTCAGCGGCACCGGCGAGGTGCTGGCCGTCAAGGTCGACCCCAAGGCCGTGGACCCCGACGACGTCGAGAGCCTCGAGGACCTGGTGCTCGCCGCGATCCGTGACGGCCAGCGGCAGGCGTCCGAGCTGGGCGAGCAGACGATGGGTCCGATGACGTCCGGACTGCCGGGCCTCTAGGTGTACGAGGGCGCCGTCCAGGACCTCATCGACGAGCTCGGCAGGCTCCCCGGTGTCGGTCCGAAGAGCGCACAGCGGATCGCGTTCCACCTGCTGGCCGCCGACCCGGCGGACGTCAAGCGCCTCGTGCAGGCGCTCGTCGAGGTGAAGGACAAGGTCCGGTTCTGCCGGATCTGCGGCAACGTCAGCGAGCAGGACGAGTGCCGCGTGTGCCGCGACCCGCGCCGCGACCTCTCCGTCATCTGCGTGGTCGAGGAGAGCAAGGACGTCGTCGCGATCGAGAAGACCCGCGAGTTCCGCGGGCGCTACCACGTGCTCGGCGGCGCGATCTCGCCCATCGAGGGCATCGGGCCGGACGACCTGCGGGTGCGCGAGCTGATGACGCGCCTGGCGGACGGCACCGTCGAGGAGCTCATCCTCGCCACCGACCCCAACCTCGAGGGCGAGGCCACCGCCGCGTACCTCGCACGGCTGGTGAAGCCGATGGGCCTGAAGGTCACCCGGCTCGCGAGCGGGCTGCCGGTGGGCGGGGACCTCGAGTACGCGGACGAGGTCACGCTGGGGAGGGCGTTCGAGGGCCGTCGGCAGGTCGACGTCTGAAACCGGGTGCCACCCGGAGGGACCTCTGAGAAGGTGGCCGGGTGATCCGACCCATGCAGCCCCAGGACGTCGCCCCGCTGGTCGAGGTCCAGTACGCCACCTTCCACGACCTCGCCCTCCGCATCGGCGAGCCCACCCACGAGCTCACCGACGAGGTGCGCGAGCGTGGCACCGCCCGCATCGGCCACCTGCAGCGCACCGACCCTGAGAGCTCGTGGGCTGCCGAGGTCGACGGCGAGCTTGTCGGCTGCTCGCTGGCGCTGGTCCGCGACGGCATGTGGTTCCTGTCGCTGCTCGTCGTGAAGCCCGGCTACCAGGGCAAGGGCGTCGGGCGGCAGCTGCTCGATGCGGCGCTCACGACCGCCACCGACCGGTCGTGGATCCTGTCGACCGTCGAGCCGGCCGCGGTGCGCCGCTACCAGCGAGCGGGCTTCGACCTGCACCCGAGCTACACGGCGAAGGGCGTGCCGGACCGCTCGAGAATCCCTGCGGTTCAAGGGATCCGCGACTACGACGACGACCGCGAGACGCTCGACGAGGTCCTGCGCGCAGTCCGTGGCGCGGCGATGGGCACCGAGGTCGACTACTTCCTCGACCGCGGCAGCCGGGTCGTGGTCGCGCCGGGCAAGGGGTTCGCGGTGCTCCGCAAGGAGGGCACCAACTGGCTCGCCGCGACGGAGGAGGCCACCGCCCGCGACCTGCTCTGGACGGTGCTCGCCGAGGCGACCGAGCCGGTCGAGGTCGACTGGCTGGCAGCCAACCAGCAGTGGGCGATCGACGTGTGCCTCGACGCACACCTGACGCTCACAGGGGGCGCCTCGCTCGCCCTGCGGGGGCAGCCGCCGATGGCGCCGTACCTGCCCTGCGGGGCGTTCGGCTGAGCGACCGGCTCGTGCGGACCGGCCGCCGGTATCCTTGAGGGCATGGGCCTCGTCGTGCAGAAGTACGGCGGGTCGTCGGTGTCGGACGCTGAGCGCATCAAGCGGGTGGCGGAGCGCATCGTCGCGACCCGCAAGGCTGGCCATGACGTCTGCGTCGTGGTCAGCGCCATGGGTGACACCACCGACGAGCTGCTCGACCTCGCGCAGCAGGTCTCGCCGCTGCCGCCCGGCCGTGAGCTCGACATGCTGCTCACCGCGGGCGAGCGCATCTCGATGGCGCTGCTCGCGATGGCGATCCAGTCCCTCGGGTTGAGCGCGCGGTCGTTCACCGGCTCGCAGGCCGGTGTCATCACCGACTCCGTGCACGGCAAGGCGCGGATCATCGACGTGACGCCGGGTCGCATCCAGCAGGCCCTCAGCGACGGCCACGTGGCGATCGTCGCCGGCTTCCAGGGCGTCAGCCAGGACACCAAGGACATCACCACGCTGGGTCGGGGCGGCTCCGACACGACCGCTGTCGCCCTCGCCGCGGCGCTCGACGCCGAGGTGTGCGAGATCTACACCGACGTCGACGGGGTCTTCTCCGCCGACCCGCGGATCGTCCCGAACGCCCGCCAGCTCACGTCGGTCTCCTACGAGGAGATGCTCGAGCTCGCGGCCTGCGGGGCCAAGATCCTGCACCTGCGCTGTGTCGAGTACGCCCGCCGCTACGACGTACCGGTCGTGGTCCGTTCTTCTTTCTCCAGCAAGCCCGGCACGACGATCACGGGAGAGCCCCCGGTGGAGCAGGCCATCATCAGCGGAGTCGCGCACGACCTCTCGGAGGCGCGCGTGACCGTCGTCGGCGTCCCCGACAAGCCCGGTGAGGCGGCCGCGATCTTCCGCGCCATCGCCGACGCCGAGGTCAACATCGACATGATCGTGCAGAACGTGTCGGGGGCCGCCGGCCGCACCGACATCTCGTTCACGCTGCCCAAGGCCGACCTCGCGCAGGCCGTGGCGGCGCTGGCCAAGCAGCAGGCCCAGGTCGGCTTCGAGCAGGTGCTGTCCGACGAGCACGTCGGCAAGGTGTCGCTGGTCGGCGCCGGCATGCGCTCGCACCCGGGCGTGTCCGCGACCTTCTTCGAGGCGCTCGCCGAGGCGGCCGTCAACGTCGAGGCGATCAGCACCTCCGAGATCCGGATCTCGGTGGTGTGCCGCGACACCGACGTCCCGGCCGCGGTGAAGGCCGTGCACGAGGCGTTCGAGCTCGGCACCGACGAGGTCGCCACCGTGTACGGCGGGACGGGCCGGTGACCGGCGTGCGCGTCGGGGTCGTCGGCGCCACCGGGCAGGTCGGGGCCGTGATGCTCCGGCTGCTGGCCGAGCGGGGCTTCCCGCTGGCCGAGCTGCGGCTGTTCGCGAGCGCCCGGTCGGCCGGCTCCACGCTGCGCTTCGACGGCCGCGACGTGCTGGTCGAGGACGCCTCGACCGCCGACGTCAGCGGCCTCGACATCGCGCTGTTCTCCGCCGGCGGCG
>JBAVRG010000123.1:0-2868 GCA_049694795.1 Mycobacteriales bacterium | reverse complement strand
GCGGCGGCCTCGCGCTGGGCGCGGGCCTGGGCCCGCCACCAGGCGTCCGAGCCGGTGTCGTGGACGACGTCGGCCTCCGACGCGCCCTCGGGCTCGGGCATCCGGGTGGAGGCCGGCCCGGCGGGGTCGACCTCGGGGAAGCCCCAGTCGTGTTCGCCCGGGTCCTGCGGGTCCGTCACGGGTCGGCTTAGGCGTCCATGCCGAGGCGGCGCGCCGAGCGGGTGCGCTGCCGGGTGGTGCGCAGCCTGCGCAGGCGCTTGACGAGCATCGGGTCGGCGACGAGCGCCTCGGGCCGGTCGATGAGGGCGTTGAGCACCTGGTAGTAGCGCGTCGCGCTCATGTCGAACAGGTCCTTGATGGCCTGCTCCTTGGCACCGGCGTACTTCCACCACTGGCGCTCGAAGGCGAGGATCTCGCGCTCGCGCTCGGTCAGCTCACCGTCGTGGTCGGGGACCACGGCGAGGGTGGCGACGCTGTCCATCGAGACCTCCTGGGCGGGCGAACTACACCTGTGTGGTTCGCCTCCATGATGGCACAGCGACGCGCCGTCACCGGTGTACCGCGCGGGTGACAGCGGCCTCGTGCCCGACGATCAGGGGTAGAGCCCCCGCGTGCGGTGCGCGTCCGCGACCCGTCCGACGCCGATCACCTGCGCCGCGGTCCGCAGCGACAGCTTCTGCTCCCGGGCGAGCGAGGACACCTGGTCGTACGCGCCCTCCATCAGCACCTTGAGCCGGTCGTTGACCTCGTCCTCGGTCCAGAAGTAGGCCTGCAGGTCCTGGACCCACTCGAAGTAGGACACCGCGACGCCGCCGGAGTTGGCGAGCACGTCGGGCACCACCACGACGCCCTTGTCCTCCAGGATCGCGTCGCCGTCGGGGGTGGTCGGGCCGTTCGCCCCCTCCACGACGAAGCGCGCCCGCACGTCCCCGGCGTTGCCCTCGTGGATGACGCCCTCGAGCGCCGCCGGCACCAGCACGTCGACGTCGAGCTCGAGCAGCTCCTCGTTGCTGATCGCGTCGGTGCCGGGGTAGCCGACCACCGTCTCCGCACCGCTCCTCACGTGCTTGAGCAGCGCGGCCGGGTCGAGCCCGCGGCTGTTGTAGACGCCGCCACCGACGTCGCTCACCGCGACCACGCAGCAGCCCGCGTCGTGCAGGTACTGGGCGGCCAGGCCCCCGACCTTGCCGAAGCCCTGCACCGCGACCCGCACCCCGCGGTGGTCGACGCCGGCCTCGCGCAGCGCCGAGAAGGCGGCGTACATGACCCCGCGGGACGTCGCGCCTCCCCGGCCCTCCGAACCGCCGATCGAGACCGGCTTGCCGGTGACGACGCCGGTCACGGTGTAGCCGGAGTGGATGGAGTAGGTGTCCATCATCCAGGCCATGGTCTGCTCGTCGGTGCCGACGTCGGGGGCCGGGATGTCCCGCTCCGGCCCGATGATCGGGATGATCTCGGAGGCGTAGCGCCGGGTGACCCGCTCGAGCTCGTTGCGCGACAGCTGCCGGGGGTCGACCGCGACCCCGCCCTTCGCGCCGCCGTACGGGATCCCGATCAGCGCGCACTTCCACGTCATCCACATGGCCAGCGCCCGGACCTCGTCGAGGTCGGTGTGCGGGTGGAAGCGGACACCGCCCTTGGCGGGCCCGCGCGAGAGGTTGTGCTGCACGCGGTAGCCCTGCAGCACCTCGAGCGACCCGTCGTCGCGCCGCAGCGGGACCGCGACCTCGAGGGACCGGCGCGGTGTCGCGAGGAGCTGGTGCAGCCCGTCGTCGAGACCGAGGTGGCGGACAGCGCTCTCCAGCTGGAGCAGCGCGGACTCGAGGGCGGACTGCACAGGTCTCTCCTGGTGGTCGGGGCGCCGGCTCCGTTGACGGCGCACCTGCGGCCCGGGGTGACGGGCCGTGAGGAAGGATGCCAGACCCGGCTGCCGGATCGGGTGCTGACAGGCTCGCGCGCACCGGCTACGTTTCGCCCGAGAACACGTTCTAGCTGGAGACGAGGAGCACCGATGCAGACCCGCGCCGCCATCCTGTGGGAGCCGCACACCGAGTGGAGCGTCGAGGACATCGAGCTCGACCCGCCGAAGGCGGGCGAGGTCCTCGTCAAGCTGGCGGCGTCGGGCCTGTGCCACTCCGACGAGCACATGGTGACCGGCGACATGGCGCTGCCGCCGGACATCGCCGAGCTCATGGGCATCAGCCAGTTCCCGGTGATCGGCGGCCACGAGGGCGCCGGCGAGGTCATCGAGGTCGGCGAGGGCGTCAAGGACCTGGCCGTGGGTGACCACGTCGTCTTCTCCTTCATCCCCTCCTGCGGCAAGTGCCCGTCCTGTCGCAAGGGGCAGTCGCAGGTCTGCGACCTCGGCGCGTTCCTGCTCGGCGGCCGGCAGTTCACCGACCAGACCGCCCGGCACCACAGCAAGGACGGCCGCGACCTCGGCACGATGGTGGCGCTCGGCACCTTCTCGCCGTACACGGTCGTCGCGGTCGAGTCGTGCGTGAAGATCGACCCGGAGATCCCGCTGGAGAAGGCCGCGCTGGTCGGCTGCGGCGTCACCACCGGCTGGGGCTCCGCGGTCAACGCCGCGGACGTGCAGCCCGGCGAGACGGTCGTGATCTACGGCGTCGGCGGCATCGGCACCTCCGCGGTCCAGGGCGCGGCCCTCGCCGGCGCGCACCAGGTCGTGGTGGTCGAGCCGGTCGAGTGGAAGCGCGAGAAGATCATGGAGTTCGGCGCGACCCACACGGCCGCGACGCAGGAGGAGGCGTTCTTCCTCGTCCAGCAGCTGACGAACGGCGCGATGGCCGACAAGGCGATCCTGTGCGTCGGCACCGCCAAGGGCGAGCACGTCGGCCAGATGATGTC
>JBAVRG010000122.1:0-1966 GCA_049694795.1 Mycobacteriales bacterium | reverse complement strand
GTCTGCCCTTCAAGAAGGAGGCGGCGATCGCCAAGCTGGTGGCGGGCGAGGCGGCCATGGACAACGCCCGGGACGCGACCCAGGTGCACGGCGGCTACGGGTTCATGAACGAGTACGTCGTGTCCCGGCACTACCGCGACTCGAAGATCCTCGAGGTCGGCGAGGGCACCACCGAGGTGCAGCTGATGCTGGTCGCCCGCGAGCTCGGCCTGTAGCTCGCCCCCGAGCTGCTGAACCCCAGTGGCGGCACCAGGCGGTGCCACCACTGGGGTTCGTCGGCCTACTAGGTGCCCGGCGTCGCAGCGGGGCTCGGGCTGTCGGTCGGCGTGGTCGCGGGGGCGTCGGTGCCGTCCTCGTCGGACTGCTCCTGAACGTCACTGCTGTCAGCCGTGTCGGTGTCGTCGGAGCCGACCTGGACGGTGTCGGCGCCAGCGCCGCCGTCGTTGTGGTCTGCTCCGGTGCCACCGTCGAGGCTGTCGTTGCCGTCGTCGCCGTTGAGGGTGTCATCGCCGGTTCCGCCGTTGAGGCTGT
Organism: Mycobacteriales bacterium; assembly: GCA_049694795.1. Lineage (GTDB taxonomy): Bacteria > Actinomycetota > Actinomycetes > Mycobacteriales > SCTD01 > RYN-111. Next base: position 1,435 of record JBAVRG010000122.1, on the reverse strand, counting down.
CGTCACCGCTGCCGCCGCTCAGGCTGTCGTTGCCCGCGCCGCCGTTCTCGACGTCCGCCCCAGCGCCGCCGCGCAGGGTGTCGGCCCCGAGGCCGCCACTGAGGTGGTCGTTGCCTGCGTCGCCGTTCTCGGCGTCGTTGCCGTCGCCCCCGTTGAGGCTGTCGTTGCCGTTCCCGCCGCTGAGCCGGTCACTGCCGGCGCCGCCGTTCAGGACGTCAGCACCGTCCCCGCCGCTGAGCGCGTCGTTGCCGGCGCCACCCTCGATGCGGTCGTTGCCGCTGCCGCCGTTGATCGTGTCGGCGCCCGCGCTCCCGCACACGAGGTCGTTGCCGGCTCCGGCGTTGATGACGTGCCCGGCAGCCTTGACCACAATGACGTCGGCGCGACCCGTGCCGTTGACGACGTGCGGGCTGTGGGAGGTCACGACGATCGTCGCCGCGTGACCGTCGCAGGAGCTGCTGGTGGAGGCCAGCGCGGTGGCCGGGTGGGCGGCGAACGCCGCCAGTGGCAGGGAAAGAGCGAGTGTGAGCGTGCGACGGGACATCGAGGTCTCCTCGGCGTGGGGGGCTGGTCGTTGCTCCTCGGTCATCGCTCTGAGCAACGAAGTCGTTACGCATTGTCACGAACACGTTTGGGTGAACGACGCCGGCAGCGCGTTCCGCCTCACCGTCTCCACGGGCAGCTCCGGCCCGTAGCCTCGACGGGTCGGGTCGGGAGAAGAAGAGGTGGGAGTGACGTCACGCAGGGGCTTCCTGAGCTGGGCACGTGAGCTGGACAACCGCGCCTTGGGGCGGCCGGACAGCAAGCGGGGGTGGTTCCTCGACCTGCTCATGGGACTCAACCCCGTGCTGGCACGGGTCTGGTTCGCGCTCGCCGGCGTGCTGCTGGTCGTCGGGGGCGTCCAGGCCTTCCGGGGTGCCGACTGGGTGACGCCGACGTTCCGTGCCGGCTGGCTCCTGCTCCTCGGCTACGCCGGGCGTTCGTTGCCTCGTCGTTGGCGACGCACGCGAGACCAGCGAGAGCCGGACGAGCCCGTGAGCTCACCGGTCGCCTGAGCCGGCTCAGCCCGGCTGTCCACAAGCCCCCACTGCGGTGGCTCGAGCGCGGAGCTCCACGCGTGGACTGGCTTCCCATCCCCGCACCAGGCGGGACGAGTCTTCGGTGTGGAGAACGTTCCGTGCTGCCCAGGTCCGACGTAGACTAGAACACGTGTTCGACATTGATCTCGCAGTGGCGGTGGAGCGGGACGAGGGCGTGCCGTTGGCCTTGGAGGGCGGGCCGGTGTGGCGGCGGCGTCGGGTGCCGGTCGCGGCGATGTCCCCGGAGGGTCTGGCGGTGCGGGTCGAGGCGGCGCGGGACCGGGCGGAGCGGGTGCTGTTCACGGTCACGCCGCGGGAGGAGCTCGACGCGTTCGGCAGGTGGCAGCGGTTGGCGG
>JBAVRG010000121.1:0-5073 GCA_049694795.1 Mycobacteriales bacterium | reverse complement strand
GGGGCCCGCCACCGCCCCCGGGGTACCCGGCCCCGCCGCCCGGATGGGGCCAGCCACCGCCGTACGGCGCGCCGCTGCCACCGTCCGGGCGCAACGGCTTCGGGGTCACCGCGCTGGTCCTCGGCGTGGCCTCAGTGATGCTGTGCTGGACGGTGGTGATCGGCGCGATCGGCGGGGTCCTGGCGATCGTGTTCGGGGCGCTCGGACGCAGCCGCGCGGCACGGGGCGAGGCCACCAACGGCGGCGTCGCCTTGGCCGGCCTCATCACGGGGGTGATCGGGCTGCTGTTCACCGTGGCCGTCACCGCGATCTACGTCGCGGTCGGGACCAGCTCGCACTTCCGGGACTACCGGGACTGCATGGACCGGGCCACGACGCAGCAGCAGCGCGACGACTGCGGCAACCAGTTCGGCCGGGACCTGTTCGGGAACTGACCGGGTAAGTCAGTGCCGCTTGTGGCGGCGCCGGCGCACGACCAGCAGCCCGACGACCGCCGCGGTGGCCGCGGCGACGTACTCCTTCTTCACCGGCACGCCCGGACGCGGCTCCGGCAGGCTGATCGTGGTCGCCGCGGTGCCTCCCTCACGGACCGGGGTGGACCAGGAGCGCTCGACGACCGGCTTCGGGGCCTGCTGCGCGGTCTTCCCTGTCGCCTTCTCCGTGGCCTTCTCGGTCGCCTCGACGACCTTGTCCTTCGCCGTCGTCGCGCTGCTCTTGACCGTGGCGGCGGCCTTCTTCGTGGTGCGCTTGGCGACCCGCTTCGGGCTGACCTTCTCCGCGATCGCGTCGAGCGTCTGCGCGAGGTCGTCGCGGGTCTGCTCGATGTCGTCGGCGATCTGCTGCGGGCTCGCCGGCGGCTGAGCCTTGGCCTTGGACTGGGCCTTGGACTGGGGCTTGGACTGGGGCTTGGCGGACGATTTCTTGGTGCCGCGCGTCGCGCCCTTGGCGGCAGCCGCCGGCGCAGCCGTCTCAGCAGCCGCCTCCGCCCGCTGCTGCGCCGCCGTGCGCGCACGCCTGGCAGGGGCCTTCTTGGCCGCAGGGGTCTGGCTGCCGTCGCGCTCCGCCACCGGGTCGCTCCTGTCCGTCGTGGGTTGCCTCGTGGGTTGCTGGGCCTCGATCATCCCTCAGGACGCCCGTGCCCCTCACCGGAGGGTGCTGAACCTGCCGAGGCGTTCTCGGTCCTCGTGATCCCGGGCTGTTCGTCTTGACGCGACTGGGGCAGGGTGGGGGCAAGGCATGCCGGACAGACACCGACGACAGGAGTCCCCGATGCCCCTGGTGGATGCACGTCCCCAGACCCTGACCGAGCGGTTCGCCGGCTCCCGGGCCCTCACCGAGCGGCTCGCGGCACCGCTGTCCCCCGAGGACCAGACCGCGCAGTCGATGCCGGACGCCTCGCCGACGAAGTGGCACCGGGCGCACACGACGTGGTTCTACGAGGAGTTCGTGCTCGGCGGCAGCCGGGACTACGAGCCGTTCGACGCGACCTACCGCTACCTGTTCAACAGCTACTACGAAGCCGTCGGGCCCCGGCACCCCAGGCCGGAGCGCGGCCTGGTCACCCGACCCGGGGTCGAGGAGATCGGGCGCTACCGCCGGTACGTCGAGACCGCCGTCGAGGCGCTGCTGGATAGCAGCCCGACCGAGGCGACACCCGCCCTGGTCGAGCTGGGCGTCAACCACGAGCAGCAGCACCAGGAGCTGCTCGTCATGGACGCCAAGCACCTGCTGTCGCGGCACGCCTTCGGTCCGGCCATGATCGAGCGGCCGGCGGAGGCGGACGTGCCGTCGGCTCCCCTGTCGTGGCGACCCGTGGCGGGCGGGCTGCACCAGGTGGGCCACGCGGGCGACGGCTTCGCGTTCGACAACGAGGGGCCGGCGCACCCCGTCTTCCTCGAGGACTTCGAGATCGCCTCCCGCGCGGTCACCGTCGAGGACTGGCTGGCCTTCATGGACGACGGCGGCTACCGGCGGCCCGAGCTGTGGCTGTCCGACGGCTGGAACGCCGTGCAGCGTGAGGGCTGGCGCTCGCCGGACTACTGGTGGGACGTCGACGGCAGCTGGAAGGTGTTCACGACGGCGGGCGTGCGGGACCTGCGGCGCGGTGAGCCGGTCTGCCACGTGTCGTACTTCGAGGCCGACGCCTATGCCCGCTGGGCAGGCGCCCGACTGCCGACCGAGTTCGAGTGGGAGGTGGCCGCCGGGCCGGTCGCCGACCGGCGCGGGCAGCTGCTCGACGTCGACCGCTTGCACCCCGGCCTGGCCGGTGAGCACATGGTGGGTGACGTCTGGGAGTGGACAGCCTCGGCGTACCTGCCCTATCCCGGCTTCCGGCCCGCAGCAGGGGCCGTCGGTGAGTACAACGGCAAGTTCATGAACGACCAGCACGTGCTGCGGGGCGCGTCGTGCGCGACCCCTCCCTGCCACGAGCGCCTGACCTACCGCAACTTCTTCCCCGCCCACGCGCGCTGGGCCTTCTCCGGGCTGCGGCTGGCGCGCTCGTGAGCCGCTGGTCGGTGGAGGTCCGCACCGCTCCGGACCCGGGCCGCCTGGCGCAGGACGTCCGAGCCGGCCTGGCGACGGACCCGGTGACGATCCCGCCGAAGTGGTTCTACGACGAGAAGGGCAGCCACCTGTTCGATCTCATCACCGAGCTGCCCGAGTACTACCCGACCCGCACCGAGCACGCGATCCTCGCGGCGCACGCCGCCGAGCTGCCGCGGGTCGGCACGCTCGTCGAGCTGGGCGCGGGGTACTCCCGCAAGACCAGGCTGCTGCTCGAGGCGCTCACCCGCGACGGCCGGTCGCTGCGCTTCGTCCCGCTCGACGTCGCCGAGGAGCCGCTGCGCGACGCCGCGGCGCGGATCACGGGTGACTTCCCGACCGTCTCCGTGCACGGGCTGGTCGCCGACTTCGAGGACGAGCTGGCCCCCCTGCCGGGAGCACCCGGCGACCGGCTGGTGGCCTTCCTCGGCAGCACCATCGGCAACCTCACCCCCGGACCCCGGGCGGCGTTCCTCAGCCGGCTGCACCGGGCCACCGACCCCGGCGACCTGTTCCTGCTCGGCGCCGACCTGGTGAAGGACCCTGACCGCCTGGTGCGCGCCTACGACGACGCCGCGGGTGTGACGGCCGCCTTCAACAAGAACGTCCTCGAGGTCCTGGCGCGCGAGCTCGACGCCGACCTCGACCCAGACCAGTTCGACCACGTCGCGGTCTACGACGACCGGCTCGACCGGATCGAGATGCGGCTGCGGGCGCGCCGCGACCTGCGGGTGCCGGTCCGCGCACTGGGCCTCGAGTGGCCGATCGCCCGCGGTCAGGAGATCCTCACGGAGACCAGCGCGAAGTTCCGCCTCGAAGGGCTGCGCGAGGAGCTCGGCGCGGCCGGGTTCGAGGCGGTCACCACCTGGACCGACGAGGCGGGTGACTTCTCGCTCACGCTGGCTCGCCGCACTTAATGCGTATCTTTTGCAACAGCACTGGGGTGGCGGTAGCGTCCCGAAGGTGACCTTGAACCGTCTCGCTGTCGTCGCCGGCTCGGCGCTGTGCCTGCTGGCCGCAGCCGCCTGCAGCGGCAGCTCGAGCGCCTCCCCGGGCGCCTCCTCCGGCAAGCTCCTCGTGGCCACCACCGTCGCGCCGATCACCTCGATCGTCGCCAACATCGGCGGCGACAAGGTGCAGGTGCACGGGATCGTGCCGGAGGGCACCAACAGCCACACCTACGAGCCGCCGCCGCAGGTCGCCGAGGTGCTGAGCACCGCCGACCTCGTCTTCGTCAACGGGCTCAAGCTGGAGGACCCGACCGCGGAGCTCGCCGCGAGCAACAGGAAGAAGGGGGCCAAGATCGTCGCCCTCGGCGCCCTGGCGCTGCCGCCGTCGGACTACATCTACGACTTCTCCTTCCCCAAGAAGGACGGCAAGCCCAACCCGCACCTGTGGACCGACCCGCTGTTCGCCATCAAGTACGCCGACGAGGCCGCACAGGCGCTGTCGGCCAAGGACCCGGGCAACGCTGCCTACTACGAGGCCAACCGCAAGGCCTTCGACGCCAAGGCGACGGCGCTGTCTGAGGCGCTCAAGAAGGACCAGGCGACGATCCCCGGCGGCCACCGGGAGCTGCTCACCTACCACGACGCCTACGCCTACTTCGGCCGCGACTACGGCTGGAAGGTCATCGGGGCCGTGCAGCCGTCGAACTTCGACGACCCGACGCCGCAGGAGGTCGCCCGGCTCATCGACCAGATCAGGGCGCAGCAGGTCCCGACCATCTTCGGCTCGGAGGTCTTCCCGTCCACCATCCTCAAGCAGATCGGCAAGGAGACCGGCGCGCGCTACGAGGACACGCTGCGTGACGACGACCTGCCCGGCAAGCCCGGCGACACGGAGCACTCCTGGCTCGGGCTGATGCGCTACGACTACCGCACGATGATCAAGGGCCTCGGTGGCACCACCGCCGCGCTCGACGCGCTCGACACCAGCGACGTCGCTCCCGACAAGGCGGACTACCCCCAGTGATCGAGGTCCAGGACGTCTCCTTCGGGTACGGCGCAGCGCCCGTCCTGAGGGACGTGAGCCTGACCGTCGCCGCGGGGCAGTTCACCGGGATCGTCGGCCCCTCGGGGTCGGGGAAGACCTCGCTGCTCAAGGTGCTGCTCGGGACCGTGCAGCCCCAGCACGGCACGGTCCGGCGCACCGGTCCGGTCGCGGTCTCCTACGTGCCGCAGCTCGAGACGGTCAACTGGAGCTTCCCGGTCACCGTGGCCGAGTGCGTGCTCATGGCGCGCGCCACCCGCCGGCTGTCCCCGTGGGCGACCCGGCAGGAGAAGGCCGACGTCTCCTCCGCCCTCGAGCGGCTGGGCATCGCCGAGCTCGCGACGCGGCACATCCGGGAGCTGTCCGGCGGGCAGCAGCAGCGGATGTTCATCGCGCGCGCCCTGGTGCGGCGGCCCGACCTGCTGCTCATGGACGAGCCCACGTCAGGCGTCGACGTCGCCACCCGGCACGAGGTGCTGCACCTGCTCGACGACCTCAACCGCGAGGGCCTGGCGATCGTGCTCACCACCCACGACC
>JBAVRG010000120.1:0-2512 GCA_049694795.1 Mycobacteriales bacterium | reverse complement strand
AGCGCAGCGAGCTCGGCGACCCGGCGGCCGAGCGCGTCGGGCGTGACGCCGACCTGTGCCGCGCAGGCATCGCTCCCCGCTGTGGCGTGCGGGAGCCACCGCACCCAGTCCCACTCCACCTGTGTGTCACCGCGCGCCGGGTCGACGAGGAGAACCACGCCGAGATCGCGGGGGCTGTGCAGCACGACGGCCTGGCCCACCAGGAAGCGCGCGAGCGCGCGCACCGCGGCGCCGGGGCCCGCCACGCCGAGGACCCCGACCTCACCGAGCGGCACCGTCACCGGGACGTCAGGCAGTGGCGGCGGCGCTCCGTCGAGCCGCACTGCCTCCGCCGGGCAGCTGCCGGTGCCGACCCGCAGCACCAGCCGGTCCGGGTCGTCGCGACGGCGCTCCCACAAGCGCGGGCCGGGCCCGCGGGCCGTCACCAGCAGCGCTGCCGCGTCCGGGAAGGCGGCGCGGCGCGCTGTCGCCTCCGAGGCGAGCAGTCGGTTGAGCTGCTCCCTCACCCTCGCCTGCTCGCGCTCGTGCTCACGGGCCGCGCGGGTGTGCTCGGCGCGCCCGTGCCTGCGGTCCGACCACCAGGTGCTGACGGCCAGCAGCGGCGACATGAGGGCGAACAGCAGGTAGAGCGGGCTGCTCAGGACGGCCATGACCGCGCCGAGCAGCGCGGGGAGCAGCAGCGGCAGGACCGGAAGGCGACGAGGTGCCGGGGCCGCGGGAGGTGTGGGCAGAGCGAGCGTGGTGACGACGTCGGCAGGGAGCAGCCGGGGCGGTCTGGTCAGCCGGCGGGCGAGGTCCGGACCTGACGTCACCGCTGCCGTCGCGGACGGGTGCGGTACGACCGACAGCAGGTGCCGGCCCAGCTCCAGCAGGTCGCGTGGTCCGACGGGCGCAGGCGCCGTCAGGACGGCCCCGTTGCAGCGGACCTGAGCGCTGCTGCTGACCACGCCGGCGGGCAGGGCGGCCACCACGCCGGCCGGGCCGCTGTGGAGCTCCAGGTGCCGGGGGAGCAGTGCCGGGTCCTCGAACGCGAGGGCCAGCGAGCCCACCGTGCTGCACCCGTCGGGCAGCGGGTGGACGTCACCCGCAGCCGGCCCGGAGACCACGTGCAGCGCCACCCGGCTCCCGTCGGGGCCCAAGACGCCGTCGGGGGGCGCCCCGAGCGCGAGCACGCACCCGGGCCGGATCTCGGTCTCGGCCACGGTCCGGGTCGGCTCCAGCGGCCGGCCGTCGAGCCAGAGCCCACGGCCGGCACCCGGCACGAGGTCGCGCAGGGCGGCCTCGAGCGCGGACACCGCTGCCCGGGCATCGAGCTCGACCAGCACGTCGGCCCGGTGCCCCGACTCGCTGTCCACCACGGTCAGCGTCGTGCGCACGCGCACCAGCCCCTCACCGGCCGTCCCTGCCGGCGGCCGGCCCGCTCACCCGGCCCACCAGCAGGCCCACGCCCGCCAGCAGCGACCCGAGCGCGGTGACCGCTCCCAGCGCCCGGACCGGCCCGCTGGGCGACCCTGTGCCGGGGTGCACCACTGCGGGTGCCGGTGGGGCTGTGGACCGGGTCCTCTGCGGTCGCGGGAGCGCCCCGCCGCCTGGCAGCGCCGCGTCCCCGAGGGGCAGCAGCCGCACCTGGAGCGGGCTCAGCAGCGACAGCGGGTCGAGGTAGGTGTCGCCGCGCAGCAGCCCCCAGTGCAGGCAGGTCGTGCCGGCGCGGCACGAGGCGTGGCCGGTCGCGAGCCGGCCGAGCACGGCACCGGCCGGCACCGACTGCCCAACGCGCACCGACGGCCGGACCGGCTCGTACGTCGTGCGCAGCCCGTGCGCGTGCGTGACGGTCACGACACCCCGGCCGGCCAGCTCACCGGCGTACGAGACCTGGCCGGGGCCGGCGGCGAGGACCGGCTGGCCCGTGAGGGCGCGCAGGTCCACCCCCCGGTGCCCCGCGCCCCACGGCGTGGCCGGCGGCGCGAAGCCGCGGTCGACCACCGGGGCGCCGGCCAGCGGCCACCGGAAGCCCGGCACAGGTCCCGGAACAGGTGCGGCCTGCGCCGAGCCGCCGAGCAGCAGCAGCGCCACGAGAACGAGCAGACGGGTCATCCGGCACCTCCGGCGGACGAGGCTGCCGTGGGGCGGCCCCTCGTGGGGGCCCGCCGGCTGATCTGTGGACAGCCGACGGGGGCGGCCCCGAGGGCAGGGCGTCGTCCACGCCCGGACCCCCTACACTTGTCCACAGCACCGGCACCTGCCGGTGACTTCGCGCGCCCACCGAGGGTGCCGCGCCCCGGTCCCTCACGAGGGAAGGCGCGGCTCCGGGCGCCAGGGCGGGGGCCAGCCGGCACCCGCGTCAACCGGACGAGCCCCCGGGCTCAGGACAGGACCAGGGACCACCATGGCCGTCGTCAGCATGCGCCAGCTCCTCGAGAGCGGCGCCCACTTCGGGCACCAGACCAAGCGCTGGAACCCGAAGATGAAGCGCTTCATCTTCACCGAGCGCAACGGCATCTACATCATCGAC
>JBAVRG010000119.1:0-3324 GCA_049694795.1 Mycobacteriales bacterium | reverse complement strand
TCGCGGACGCGATCCAGAAGAAGTTCTCCAGCAGCGCCTGCGCCTGCTCGACGTACACCGGGTCCTCCCGAGCCAGCTCCAGCGCGATCTGGAACATGTTCTGGCAGTAGAGCGCCATCCACGCGGTGCCGTCCGCCTGGTCGAGCCGTCCTCCGTCGGGCAGGGGCGCACTGCGGTCGAAGACGCCGATGTTGTCCAGGCCCAGGAACCCTCCCTGGAAGACGTTGCGACCATCGGCGTCCTTGCGGTTGAGCCACCAGCTGAAGTTCTTCATCAGCTTCTGGAAGGCGTTCTCCAGGAAGGCCCGGTCGCCGACGCCGGTGCGGCCCTTCTCCAGCCCGTACACGAACCACGTCGCCCAGGCGTGCACGGGCGGGTTGACGTCGCTGAAGTTCCACTCGTACGCCGGCAGCTGGCCGTTGGGGTGCAGGTAGCGCCTCCGCAGCAGCAGGTCGAGCTGGTCCTTCGCGAAGCCGAGGTCGACGGCCGCCAGCGCGACCGTGTGGAACGCCAGGTCCCAGGCGGCGAACCACGGGTACTCCCACGTGTCCGGCATGCTGATGACGTCGTCGGCGACGAAGTGCCGCCAGTCCGCGTTCCGCAGCGCCGGGTTGCTGTCGAGCGGGTTGACACCGTGCTCCACCAGCCAGCGCTCGACGTCCAAGCCGTAGTACTGCTTGGACCAGACCATCCCGCTGAGGGCCTGCCGCACCACCTGCTGCTCCTCGGCGGGCAGCGCTGTCCCGACGACGCCGTCCCAGAAGCCGTCCGCCTCGCCTCGGCGGGCAGCCATGATGTCGTCGAAGGACGCGAAGGGACCGTGCTCGAGGTCGAGGGTGCCTGGTTGCGCGAGCTCCTGGTCGGTCAGCCGCAGCCGGAGCGTCGCGGTCCCGTTCGCGGGAACCGCCACCACGTGGTGCAGCGCGGCCTTCGTGCCGAGCCCACCCGGGTCGACGGCGTCCGCCTCGCCCTGCACGACGTACCGGTGGAACGCGTCCTTCACGTACGGCTGGTCGTTGGGGGAGCCGAAGACCCGCTCGTTGTTCGTCTCGTTGCCGGTCACGAGAACAGGTGCCGCGCCTTCGGCGTACAGCCATCGCCGGCCGAGCTCGCTGTGCTCGGCGAGGACGGCGCTCAGCCCCGGGAGGTCCGTGACCGGTCGCAGCACAGGCTGCTCGGTGCCGCCGGCCCACGACCACGTGTGCCGGAACCAGAGCGTCGGCAGCACGTGCAGCTCCGCGTCCTCGGGTCCGCGGTTGTGCACCGTCACCTGCAGCAGGAGGTCCTCGGGTGTCGCCTTCGCGTACTCGACCACGACGTCGAAGTAGCGGCTCTCGTCGAAGATGCCGGTGTCCAGGAGCTCGTACTCGGCCTCCTGCCTGCTCCGGGCCGCGTTGGTCGCGAGGAGGTCGTCGTACGGGAACTCCCGCTGCGGGTACTTGTAGAGCATCTTCAGGTACGACGCCGTCGGGGTGGCGTCGAGGTAGAAGTAGCACTCCTTGACATCCTCGCCGTGGTTGCCCTCGCTGTTGGTGAGGCCGAACAGCCGCTCCTTGAGGATCGGGTCGCGGCCGTTCCACAGCGCCAGCGCCAGGCAGAGGCGCTGCTTGTCGTCGCTGATGCCGGCGAGCCCGTCCTCCCCCCAGCGGTAGGCGCGCGACCGGGACTGGTCATGGGTGAACGATCCCCAGGCGTCTCCGCCGGGGCTGTAGTCCTCACGGACCGTGCCCCACTGGCGCTCGCTCAAGTAGGGGCCCCACCGCCGCCACGGGACGCCCTGCGCATCCGCCTGCTCGAGTCGCTGCTGCTCGGCGTCGACCACCGTGCCCACCTCTTCCGCGCCGTCGGGAGCCGACACGGTCCCGTGCGGCTCGCAGCGCCCTCATCACCCCGGCGGGGTGAAAGCGCGGTCTCCGCTCCCGGCGGGTGCCCGCGCAGCCGGCCCCGCGGTCGCGCATCTCACGAGGCCGGACCTGCTCTGTGTGAACGTCAGGGCTCACCGGGGCGGAGCGTGGATCGGCCGCCCGATCGACGTCGTACCTGGGGGTTGAGTTGCCGCAGGACAGGCCGAACATCCTGGTGATCTGGGGTGACGACATCGGGATCTCGAACCTCAGCTGTTACAGCGACGGGCTGATGGGCTACCGCACGCCGAACATCGACCGGATCGCGGACGAGGGGGCTCGGTTCACCGACTACTACGGCGAGCAGAGCTGCACGGCCGGACGGGCGGCGTTCATCACCGGGCAGAACCCGATCCGTACCGGGCTGACGAAGGTGGGGATGCCCGGTGCCGAGCTCGGGATGCAGGCGACGACCCCGACGATCGCGACGGCGCTCAAGGCGCAGGGGTATGCGACCGGGCAGTTCGGCAAGAACCACTTCGGCGACCGTGACGAGCACCTGCCGACGATGCACGGCTTCGACGAGTTCGTCGGCAGCCTGTACCACCTCAACGCGGAGGAGGAGCCCGAGCTCGAGGACTACCCGACGGCTGAGGACTTCCCCGACTTCCGTGCGCGGTTCGGTCCGCGGGGGGTCCTGCACACCTGGGCCAACGGTGACGGGACCCAGCGCATCGAGGACACCGGTCCGCTGACCAGGACGAGGATGGAGACCGTCGACGACGAGTTCGTCGAGGCCGCGGCGGCGTTCATCCGGGACAAGGCGCGGTCGCAGACACCGTTCTTCGTGTGGTTCAACTCCACGCACATGCACTTCCGGACGCACACCAAGCCTGAGAGCCGCGGCCAGGCGGGTCGGTGGCAGTCGGGCTACCACGACACGATGATCGACCACGATGCGCAGGTCGGGGAGCTCCTTGGGCTCCTCGACGAGCTCGAGCTCGCCGAGGACACGATCGTCATCTACTCGACCGACAACGGGCCGCACATGAACTCGTGGCCGGACGCCGGCATGACGCCGTTCCGTGGCGAGAAGAACACCAACTGGGAAGGCGCCTTCCGGGTGCCCGCCGTGGTGCGATGGCCGGGACGCATCCCAGCGCGGACCGTGCTCAACGGGATCGTGAGCCACAACGACTGGTACGTCACGTTGCTCGCCGCCGCCGGGGTCTCGGACATCGCCGACCAGCTGAGAGCGGGTGTGGAGCTCAACGGGACGACGTACCGCGTCCACCTCGACGGTCACAACCAGCTGCCGTACGTCACCGGCGAAGTGGACGCGAGCCCGCGGAACTTCTTCTTCTACGTCAGCGACGACGGAGACGTGCTCGCAGTTCGGTACGACAACTGGAAGATGGTCTTCATGGAGCAACGTGCCGTGGGCACGCTTCAGGTGTGGGCGGAGCCGTTCACCGAGCTG
>JBAVRG010000118.1:0-5306 GCA_049694795.1 Mycobacteriales bacterium | reverse complement strand
AGTACTGGTCGTAGGTGCCGGTCGACTGGCCGTAGAAGCCGGTGGTGATCGTCCGGGCCGCGAAGTAGGACGAGAGCAGCCCGACGACGTACAGCGGGATGACCGCGATGAAGCCGGCGATCATGCGCGTCGTCACGAGGAAGGGCAGCGACGGGACGCCCATCACCTCGAGCGCGTCGACCTCCTCGGAGATGCGCATGGCGCCGAGCTGGGCGGTGAAGCCGCAGCCGACGGTGGCCGACAGCGCAAGGCCGGCCACGAGCGGTGCGATCTCACGCGTGTTGAAGTAGGCCGACAGGAAGGCGGTGAAGTTGGCGGTGCCGAGCTGGTTGAGCGCGGCGTAGCCCTGCAGGCCGACCTCGGTGCCGGTGAAGAAGGTCAGGAAGGCGATGACCCCGATGGTGCCGCCGACGAGGGCGAGCGCCCCCGACCCGAGGGAGACCTCGGCGAGCAGCCGGACGACCTCCTTCTTGTAGCGGAGGAAGACCCGGTAGGTCCAGCCGAGGGAGCGCGCGTAGAACGACAGCTGCGCGCCCAGGTCGTCGAGCATCCCCAGGAGGGCGTCCAGGATCCGGCGCACGGCGCGGTAGGGCGCCGACAGGACGGGCGGCAGCGGCGTGCCGGAGCTGACAGCCACCTCAGCCGCCCTTCTGCGGGACGACCTGGAAGTAGATCGCCGTGATGATGAAGTTGGTGAGGAACAGCAGCATGAAGCTGATGACCACGCTCTGGTTGACCGCGTCACCGACGCCCTTCGGGCCGCCCTTGGCGTTCAGGCCCTTGTAGGCCGCCACCAGCGCCGCGATCATGCCGAAGATCAGCGCCTTGATCTCCCCGACGTACAGGTCCGGGAGCTGCGCGAGGGCCGTGAAGGACGCGAGGTAGGCCCCCGGCGTACCGCCCTGCAGGATGACGTTGAAGAAGTAGCCGCCCATGACGCCCACGACGGCGACCATGCCGTTGAGGAAGAACGCGACGAGCATGCAGGCGAGCACCCGGGGCACCACCAGACGCGCCAGCGGTGAGACGCCGAGCACCTCCATGGCGTCGATCTCCTCGCGGATCTTGCGCGAGCCGAGGTCGGCGCAGATGGCCGAGCCACCGGCGCCCGCGATGAGCAGCGCCGTGACGATGGGGCTGGCCTCACGCACCACGCCGAGGACGGCGACCGCCCCGGTGAAGCTCTGCGCGCCGATCTGCTTGGTGAGGTTGCCGATCTGCAGGGCGAGCACCGCGCCGAACGGGATCGAGACCAGCGCGGTCGGGAAGATCGTGACGCTGGCGATGAACCATGCCTGCTGCACGAACTCTGCGAACTGGAAGGGCCGCTTGAACAACCCTCGCAAAACATCCAGGGAGAGGGCGAAGAAGTCGCCGGCGCCGCGGACCGGCGCGAGTGGGGTGACGGCCATCAGCCCTCGGAGCTCCGCCTCTTGACAGGGGCCTTCTTGGCAGCCGCCTTCGCCGGGGCAGCGGCCTTCCTGGCGGCCGGCTGCGGCTCCGCGGCGGTCCGGGCCGCGCGCTCGGCCGGGACCACGCGCACCCCGCCACCAGCGCCCACCGGCTCGGCGGCGCGCGAGGAGCCGTTGGTCCCGCTGCCGTTGCCGTTGCCGTTGCCGAACGACAGGTCGAGCCCGGGGAAGGAGCCCGGTGGCGGCACGATGCCGTGCTCCTTGAGCCACGAGCCGGGCGCGCGCTGCGTGACCCGCGTCTGGCCGCTGCTCGTCATGAGCTGGACGGGGATCGGGGGCAGCTCGCCGAGCGCGATGTCCTTCTCCTGCTCGAGCTCGCTCGCGTCCTTCTCCTCGGCCATGCCGATGGGGCCCTGGCGCTGGGCGTTGAGGAACTGCCGCACCACCGGCTCGTTGCTGCTGAGCAGCATCTCGCGAGGTCCGAACATGGCGAGGTGCCGGCGGTAGAGCAGCCCGATGTTGTCCGGCACCGTGCGCGCGGTGTTGATGTCGTGCGTGACGATGAGGAACGTCGCCTGGATCTGCGCGTTGAGGTCGACGATGAGCTGGTTGAGGTAGGCGGTGCGGACCGGGTCGAGCCCCGAGTCGGGCTCGTCGAACAGCAGGATCTGCGGGTCGAGCACCAGGGCGCGGGCCAGGCCGGCGCGCTTGCGCATGCCACCGGAGATCTCGCCGGGGAGCTTCTTCTCCGCTCCCGACAGTCCGACGATCTCCATCTTGTCGAGGACGATGTCCTTGATCTCCTTCTCCGTCTTGCGCGTGTGCTCGCGCAACGGGAAGGCGATGTTGTCGTAGAGGTTCTGCGAGCCGAACAGGGCGCCGTCCTGGAACAGCACGCCGAAGAGCTTGCGGACCTCGTAGAGCTCCTTCTCCCGGACCTTGGTGATGTCCTTGCCGTCGATGACGATCGAGCCGTTCTCCGGCTTGAGCAGCCCGATGAGCGTCTTGAGGAACACCGACTTGCCGGTGCCGGACGGCCCGAGGAGGACGGAGATCTCACCAGCCGGGAGCGTGAGGGTCACGTCCTCCCAGATGGTCTGACGGCCGAACCTCTTGGTGAGGTGCTCGACCCGGATCTCGACGCCCACTGGCCACTCCGCTCCGTCATCAGGCGAACCTCGCTGTGACCGTACTCACAACGCGCTCACGTAGGATACGTGGTGAACCCCCGTCATGGTGACTCACCGGTAACAAAGCCGCATCACGGGCGTTGTGAGTGTTCCCACACCATCCCGTTCGCGCGTGATACCCGCGCGGATTCCCTCTGTCACCTGTCGGCAACCCGCCCGGATGCTTGAACGTGATTCGCGGTCCGGTCTGCGGACCACGCGCCCTCGGCGACGCCGTCGGGGCGGCCCTCCGAGGAGGACCGCCCCGACGGGACGAGCTGCGCCGGCGTGCGGGCCGGCCAGGAGGAGCCTGGTGCTACTTGACGGTGACCTTGGCGCCAGCGCCCTCGAGGGCGGCCTTGGCCTTGTCCGCGGCCTCCTTGTTGACCTTCTCCAGGACCGGCTTCGGGGCGCCGTCCACGAGGTCCTTGGCCTCCTTGAGGCCGAGGTTCGTGAGGGTGCGCACCTCCTTGATGACCTGGATCTTCTTGTCGCCGGCGTCCTCGAGGATGACGTCGAACTCGTCCTGCTCGGCGGCCTCCTCAGCGGCACCCGCGCCACCACCGGCGGCCGGCGCGGCAGCGACGGCGACGGGGGCGGCGGCGGTGACGCCGAAGGTCTCCTCGAACTGCTTCACGAACTCCGAGAGCTCGATCAGCGTCATCTCCTTGAACTGCTCGAGCAGCTCGTCGGTGCTGAGCTTCGCCATGGTGGCTCCTTCAGGTTGTTGCCGGTGTCCGGCTGAACGGGGTGGTGGGTCGGCCGGAGCCGGGTCAGTCGTTGCTCTCTGCGTCGGCAGGTGCCTCGGCAGTGGTCTCGCTGGTCGTGTCCTCGGCGCTCGCCTCGGTCGCGGCCTCGGCGGCCGGCTCCTCGGGAGACTCCTCGGCAGCCTCCTCGGCAGCCTCCTCGGCAGCCGGGGCCGGCACGCCGGCTCCACCCGCGAGGACGGACGGGTCCTGCTGCGCCTTGGCCTCGAGGGCACCGACCGCGCGAGCGGCCTGCGACAGCGGGGCGGCGAACAGGTAGACGGCCTGCGTGAGCGAGGCCTTCATCGCGCCGGCCAGCTTGGCCAGCAGCACCTCGCGGGACTCGAGGTCCGCGAGCTTCTTGATCTCATCGGCCGTCATGGCCTTGCCGTCCATGACGCCGCCCTTGACCACCAGGGCCGGGTGGGCCTTGGCGAAGTCGCGCAGGCTCTTGGCGGCGGCGACCGGGTCGCCGCCGACGAACGCGACGGCCGTCGGGCCCGCGAGCAGCTCCTCGAGCCCGGACAGGCCCGCGTTGCCCGCGGCGATCTTGGTCAGCGTGTTCTTCACGACCGCGTAGGTCGTGTCCGCACCGAGGGCGCGGCGCAGCTCGCTGATCTGCTTGACCGTCAGGCCGCGGTACTCGGTGAGGACCGCCGCCGCAGAGCTGGTGAAGCTCTCGGTCAGCTCGGCCACGGCGTCGCCCTTGTCGGGACGGACGGTGGCCCGCTTGTGCTCGACCACGGTCTCTGCCATGGGCTTCCTCTCGTTCGGCGCCGGTCGGGTCCCGGAACGAGGGACGCCCCGGCGCAGAGGCGCACGGGGCGTTCAGTGACCTGCGCTCGAGGAGCGCGGGCTGAGCGTCGTACACACCTGCGCGGGTCGCCCGCCGGAGCGGGGCCTTCTGCTCCGTCCTCGCGGAAGGAGCGACCAGCGGTCTTGGGCTGCGGATCAGGCTAGCAGCCGGTCGGCCCGGCCCGGGGGGAACGGGCCGACCGGCTCGAGGATCAGGCCTCGGAGGCGTCCTCGAGGAGGTTGCGGGTCTTGTTGGGGTCGACCTGGATGCCGGGGCCCATGGTCGTCGTGAAGACGATCTTCTTGAGGTACTTGCCCTTGGCCGTGGCCGGCTTGGCGCGGGTGACCTCGTCGAGGGCGGCGGCGTAGTTCTCGACCAGCTTCGCCTCGTCGAACGACGCCTTGCCGATCACCAGGTGCAGGTTGGACTGCTTGTCCACGCGGAAGTTGACCTTGCCGCCCTTGATGTCGTTGACGGCCTTGGTGACGTCGGCGGTGACGGTGCCGGTCTTCGGGTTGGGCATGAGACCGCGCGGGCCGAGCACGCGGGCGACCTTGCCGACCTTGCCCATCATGTCGGGCGTCGCGACGGCGGCGTCGAAGTCGACGTAGCCCTTGGCGACCTTCTCGATGAGCTCGTCGCCGCCGACCTCGTCGGCGCCGGCGGCGGTGGCCTCGGCGGCCTTGTCGCCCTGCGCGAAGACGATGACGCGGGCGGTCTTGCCGGTGCCGTGCGGCAGGTTGACGGTGCCGCGGACCATCTGGTCGGCCTTGCGCGGGTCGACGCCGAGGCGCATCGCGACCTCGACGGTGGCGTCGTACTTGGTGGTGCTCGTCTCCTTGGCGAGACGGACCGCCTCGAGCGGGGTGTAGATCTTGTCGCCGTCGATCTTGGCGGCCGCGGCGTTGTAGGCCTTGCTGCGCTTCATGGTGGTGCCTTCCTGCCGCGCGAGCGGGCAGTCGTGGTGCTGACGGGCGCCGGACGGTCCGGCCCCTCCCACAGGTGGTGCGATCTCCCCAGCGGGGAAACGGGTCTAGTCGGTGACCGTGATGCCCATCTGCCGGGCGGTGCCCTCGATGATCTTGGCGGCGGCCTCGAGGTCGTTGGCGTTGAGGTCGGCCATCTTGGTGGTGGCGATCTCGCGGACCTGGGCGGCGCTGATGCTGCCGGCCTTGACCTTGTG
>JBAVRG010000117.1:0-1799 GCA_049694795.1 Mycobacteriales bacterium | reverse complement strand
GCTGGTCCTCGGCGGCGTCATGGCGGTCGCCCCCCTCGGCGCGGACCCGGCACCCGCCTTCGCGCGCCTCGCCGCGCTCTCGGCGGAGCTGACCGCCGTGCACCCTGGTGCGACCGCGATCAGCGCGGGGATGAGCGGCGACCTCGAGCAGGCCGTCGCCGCCGGCGCGACGCTCGTGCGTGTCGGGACCGCCGTCTTGGGCCACCGGACGGCTGCGCTCCGGTAGTCTCGGGACCTACGGTCCGACCTGCGAAGAGGAGCTCGACATGCCCGGCGCGATGCGCAAGTTGGGCCTCTACCTGGGGCTCGTCGAGGACGACGAGAACGACCGCTACGACACCTACGACGACTACAGCGACGACTACGACGACGAGCCCGCCGTACGGCGCTACCAGCCGACCGCGGCTGCCGCCCCGGCGACCGCCGCCACCCGGCGCTCGTTCGAGGCCGGTGGTCCTCGCTCGCACGGCGCGGTCGCCCTCGACACCGCTCCACGTCCGACGGCGGTGCCGGCGTACGACGAGGGCTACCGGATCACGACGCTGCACCCGCACAGCTACAACGACGCGCGGACCATCGGCGAGCACTTCCGGCAGGGCACGCCGGTGATCATGAACCTCACCGAGATGGACGACACCGACGCCAAGCGGCTCGTCGACTTCGCCGCCGGTCTCATCTTCGGCCTCCACGGCCGGATCGAGCGGGTCACCAACAAGGTGTTCCTGCTGTCCCCGGAGCACGTCGAGGTCACGGCCGAGGACAAGGCCCGGATCGTCGAGGGCGGCTTCTTCAACCAGTCCTGACCTCGACAAGCCAGCAGGAGCTCCCCACCGTGTCGGTCGTCGCCAGCATCGTCTACTTCGTCTTGCTGGTCTTCCTGCTGCTGCTGATCTTCCGGCTGGTCATGGAGTACGTCTTCATGTTCGCCCGCAACTACCGGCCGGCCGGCCCCGTGGCCATCGCGCTGGAGCTCTGCTACACCGTCACCGACCCGCCGCTGAACGCGCTGCGCCGGGTGCTGCCGCCGCTGCGCATCGGCAGCATCAGCCTCGACCTCGGCTTCATCGTGCTGTTCTTCCTCACGACCATCCTGATGAGCGTCGTCGGCGCCCAGCGTTGAGCCCCTTCCCTCCCGACCGGATGTGACCCCGTGCCCCTCACCCCAGCAGATGTCTCGAACAAGCTGTTCAGCAAGCAGATGCGCGGCTACTCGATGGACGAGGTCGACGCCTTCCTCGACGAGGTCGAGGCCGAGCTGACCCGGCTGCTCACGGAGAACGCCCAGCTCGCGCAGCGTGCCGCGGGCGCTCCGGCGGCAGCGCCGGTGGCTGCGCCTGCGCCTGTCCCTGCGGCTGCGGCTGCGGCGCCCGAGGTGCCGGCCGCACCTGCGCCGGTCGTCGCCGGTGAGCCCCAGGAGGCCGCGCTGCGCACCCTGCTGATGGCGCAGCGCACCGCCGACCAGGCCGTCGCCGAGGCGCGCGCCGAGGCCGACAAGATGCTCTCCGAGGCGCAGGCGAAGAGCGCCCGGGTCGAGCAGGAGGTCAACGCCCGCACCGCCGCCGCCCTCGCCGAGCTCGAGGGTCGGCGCCGCGAGCTCGAGGCCAGGATCGAGGACCTGCACGCCTTCGAGCGCGAGTACCGCCTGCGTCTCAAGGCTTACCTGGAGGGCCAGCTCAAGGAGCTGAGCAGCCGCGGCGGTGGTGACGAGGCCGGCGCGGGAGTCCCGGCGGCCGCGCGCACCGCAGCGGTCGGGGTGATGCCCCCCGGCGTCACCGACAGCGGTGCGGCCCGCCCGGCGC
>JBAVRG010000116.1:0-5590 GCA_049694795.1 Mycobacteriales bacterium | reverse complement strand
CACGGCAGGTAGCTCATGTTCTCGACCACGCCGGCGATCCGCTGGTGGGTCTGCAGGGCGATCGAGCCGGCGCGCTCGGCCACCTCCTGGGCCGCGACCTGCGGGGTCGTCACCACGAGGATCTCGGCGCTCGGCACCAGCTGGGCCACCGAGATGGCGATGTCGCCGGTGCCGGGCGGCAGGTCCATGAGCAGGTAGTCGAGGTCGCCCCAGTAGACGTCGGCCAGGAACTGCTGCAGCGCCCGGTGCAGCATCGGCCCGCGCCAGACCACCGGGGTGTTGTCCTTCGTGAACATCCCGATGCTGATGACCTTCACCCCGTGCGCGGACGGCGGCAGGATCATCTGCTCGACCTGCGTCGGGCGGTGCTCGACACCGAGCATCCGGGGCACGCTGAAGCCGTAGATGTCGGCGTCGACGACGCCGACGCGCAGCCCCTTCGCGGCCATCGCCGCGGCCAGGTTGACCGTGACGGAGGACTTGCCGACGCCGCCCTTGCCGGACGCGACCGCGAAGACGCGGGTCAGCGAGCCCGGCTGGGCGAACGGGATGTCGCGCTGCGGGTTGTCGCCGCGCAGCAGGGTCTGCAGCTGCTGGCGCTGCTCGGCGCTCATGACGTCGAGCTCGACGACCACGCTCGTCACGCCCTCGAGGGCCCCCACCGCCGCGGTGACCCGCTCGGTGATGGTGTCCTTCATCGGGCAGCCGCTGACCGTGAGGTACACGGCGATGCGCGCGGTCCCGTCGGGGTCGACGGCGGCCGACTTGACCATGCCGATCTCGGTGATGGGCTTGCGGATCTCCGGGTCCTCGACGGTGGCGAGGGCGGCCTGGAGCTGGTCCTGCGTGGGGAGCATGTCTTCAGGCTAAGCCAGGGCCGCGATGGCCTCGGCGGTCGCGAGGACCCGCAGGGCGATGTCGCGGTGCAGGTTCTCGACCATCCGGCCGTCGACCGTGACGACGCCGCGGCCGTCGCGCTCGGCCTCGGCGAAGGCCTCGATGACCTTGCGGGCGTGCTCGACCTCGGCCTCGGTGGGCGCCCACACCTCGTTGCAGGTCTCGACCTGGTTCGGGTGGATGAGGGTCTTGCCGTCGAAGCCCAGCTGCATGCCCTGCACGCACTCGGCCCGGAAGCCCTCGGCGTCCTTCACGTCGTTGTAGACGCCGTCGAGGATCGCCTTGCCGGCGTACCGGGCGCCGGCCAGCGCCAGCGCCAGGTGCGGCAGCAGCGGCGCCCGGCCGGGCACCATCGCGGCCCGCAGCTCCTTGACGAGGTCGTTGGTGCCCATCACCAGGGCGCTCACCTGCGGGAAGGCGGCGATCTCGCGGATCGCGAACAGCGCCGCCGGCGTCTCCACCATCGCCCACACCGGCACGTCGCCCGTGATCGCGGTGACCTGCTCCAGGTGCTCCGGCCCGCTCACCTTGGGCACCACGACGGCCGCGGGCCGGGCGGCAGCGGCCGCCTTCAGGTCCTCGGCGCCCCAGGGGGTGTCGAGGCCGTTGCAGCGGATGGTCAGCACCTTCCCGCCGTACTCGCCGCTGGTGGCGGCGGCGACGGCGTTGCCGCGCGCCGCCTCCTTCGCGTCGGGCGCCACCGCGTCCTCGAGGTCGAAGATGATCGCGTCGGCGGGGATCGTCTTGGCCTTCTCCAGCGCCCGCTCGTTGGAGCTGGGCATGTAGAGGACGCTCCGCAGCACGTTCACAGCTGGTACAGCTCCTTGAGGTCCTCGTCGCGGGCTGCCAGCCGGGTCGCGAGCTCCAGCACGACCTTGCACTGCTTGTACGTCGCGTCGTCCTGCATCTTGCCGTCGATCATCACGGCACCGCGGCCGTCCTCGCCCATCTCCTCGACGACGCGCTTCGCCCAGCGGACCTCGTCGGGCTCGGGGGAGAAGACCTTCTTGGCGATGTCGATCTGCACCGGGTGCAGCGACCAGGCGCCGACGCAGCCCAGCAGGTAGGCGTTGCGGAACTGGTCCTCGCAGGCCACGACGTCCTTGATGTCGCCGAACGGCCCGTAGTAGGCGTAGATGCCGTTGCTGGCGCACGCGTCGACCATCCGGGCGACGGTGTAGTGCCACAGGTCCTGCTGGAAGGTCGCGCGCGGCGCGTCCTCGTCGCCGAGCGGGTCCTGGCGCACCAGGTAGCCGGGGTGGCCGCCGCCGACGCGGGTGGTCTTCATGCGGCGGTTCGCCGCGAGGTCGGCCGGGCCGAGGGAGATGCCCTGCATGCGCGGGCTGGCGGCGCAGATCTCCTCGACGTTCGCGACACCGCGGGCGGTCTCGAGGATCGCGTGCACCTGCAGCGGACGGGAGATGCCGGCCTTCGCCTCGAGCTGGGCGAGCAGCCGGTCGACGTAGTGGATGTCCTCCGGCCCCTCGACCTTCGGGACCATGATCACGTCGATCTTCTCGCCGGCCTGGGTGACCAGGGTGGTGAGGTCGTCCAGCACCCACGGGCTGCCCAGGTCGTTGACCCGGGTCCACAGCTGGGCCGGGCCCTCGAACGAGCGCGCCACCTCGACGAGGCCCGCGCGGGCGGCCTCCTTGTTGGACGCCTGGATCGCGTCCTCGAGGTTGCCCAGGAGCACGTCGACCTTGGTGGCGATCTCCGGCACCTTGGCGACCATCTTGGGGTTGCTCGGGTCGAAGAAGTGGATCATCCGCGAGGGAGTCCACGGGATCTCGCGGAGGGGAGCGGGGGCTCCGACGGCGAGGGGGCGGAAGAAGTCCTTGGCGCTGCGCACGAGAAAACGGTACCGACCCTTGCGCAGACAACTACACTCGGGGACGTGACGACGCAGGCGACCCCCCGGATCAGCGAGGCGCAGCTGGGCGCCTGGCGGTCCTTCCTGCGGGCGCACGCCCAGATCACCCGGCAGCTCGAGCACGAGCTCGTCTCCGAGCACGACCTGCCCCTTCCCTCGTACGACGTCCTGCTCCAGCTCGCCGAGGCCCCGGGCCGTCGCCTGCGGATGACCGAGCTGGCGGACCGGGTCCTGCTGTCGCGGAGCGGGCTGACGCGTCTCGTCGACCGGCTCGAGCGGGACGGCCTGGTCGAGCGGGCCGCCTGCCCCGGTGACGCCCGCGGCACCCATGCCGTGCTCACCGACGCCGGTCTCACGCGGCTGCGGGACGCGGCCCCGACCCACCTGCGCGGGGTCGCCGAGCACGTCACGAGCCGGCTCACCGACGCGGAGGTCGCGCAGCTGCGCGACCTCATGGGCAAGCTGCTGCTCGAGCAGGGAGCGATGCCTGAGGGGGGCTGCGGCGCGGCCGAGGGCCTGCGCTGACCCGGGCCCAGCAGACCCGGGCCGAGGTGATCCGCCGAGGCCTGGGCATCGGCGTGGCCGTGGGTGCCTACGGCATCTCGTTCGGCGCCGCGGCGACCACGGCAGGGCTGTCGGTGCCGCAGGCCTGCGCGCTGTCGCTTCTGGTGTTCACCGGGGCGTCGCAGTTCGCGCTGGTCGGGGTGCTCGGTGCCGGCGGCTCGGCGGTCGCCGGCGTGGCCGCCGCGCTGCTGCTCGGCAGCCGCAACGCGATGTACGCCGTCGTGCTCAGCCGGCTGGTCCCGCTGCCTGTGCGTCGTCGGCTGCTCGCGGCCCAGCTGACCATCGACGAGAGCGCCGCTGTCGGGTTCACCGCTCCCAGATCCCTTGCCGGGACGGGGTTCTGGACCGCCGGGATCGCGGTCTACGTGCTGTGGAACCTCGCCACGCTGGTCGGTGCGGCCGGGGCGGCGACGGTCGACACGCGTGCGCTCGGGCTCGACGCGGCCGTCGGCGCGGCCTTCCTCGCGCTGCTCTGGCCGCGGCTGCACGAGGCCTGGCGGGTGGCCCTCGCGGGAGCCGTGCTGGCTGCGGTCGCCGTACCGCTGACGCCTGCGGGCGTGCCCGTGCTCGTGGCCGGCCTCGCGGTCCTGCCGTCGGTGCTGCGCCGGTGATCTGGACCGCGGTGCTGGTGACGGCCGCAGGCTGCTACGGGCTGAAGGCGGCCGGCTGGTTCGCGCCCGCGCAGCTGCTGGAGCGCGACCGGGTCCGGACCGCCGCCCAGCTGCTGCCGGTGGCGCTGCTCGCCGGTCTGGTCGTCGTGCAGGTCTTCGCGGTCGACGGTTCGCTGACCCTGGACGCGCGGGCGGCGGCCCTGCTCACCGGGGCGGTGTGCCTGCGGATGCGGCTGCCGTTCCTGGTGGTGGTCGTCGCGGCGGCTGCGACTGCGGCGGTGCTCAGAGCAGTGTGAGGGGGCGGTGGGGCCGGCGGTGGCGGCGTCGCTCGGGACAGGGCCGGATCGCTAGCCTTCGGCGATGACCGCGTCCGGTTACACCTACGACCAGGGCTGGCA
The DNA here is from genome assembly GCA_049694795.1 of Mycobacteriales bacterium. GTDB lineage: Bacteria > Actinomycetota > Actinomycetes > Mycobacteriales > SCTD01 > RYN-111. Next base: position 1,247 of record JBAVRG010000116.1, on the reverse strand, counting down.
CAGCGAGCGCGCGCGGCTGGCGGGCATCGAGGCGCTCTGGGACCCGGGCACGCAGGCCCTCCTGACGGCCGGCGGCGCCGTACCGGGTGCGAGGGTGCTGGAGGCGGGAGCCGGCGGCGGTTCGGTCGTCGCGTGGCTGGCGGAGCAGGTGGGGAGCGCCGGTCGGGTGCTCGCGGTCGACCTCGACGTGCGGTTCGTCGAACCGCTGCGCTCGGACGTCGTCGAGGTGCGGCAGGCGGATCTGGTCGCGGGCGACCTGCCTGAGGCGGCGTTCGACCTGGTGCACACGCGAATGGTGCTGGAGCACATCCCCGAGCGCGGGCAGGTGCTCGACCACCTCGTCCGGGCGCTGCGCCCCGGCGGCACGCTCGTCGTCGAGGACTACGACTGGACGGCGTTCGGCTTCGACTCGGCCGACGACACCGAGAACCGCGCCGCCGAGGCCATTCTCGGGCTCATGGCCATGGCCGGGTTCGACCGCGAGTACGGCCGCACCCTCGTGGGCGCCCTCGGCGAGCGAGGGCTGACGGACGTGCGCGGCGAGGGCCGCAGCCTCGTCATCGACGACACGCACCCGGGCTTCGACTTCTTCCGGCTGTCCTTCGAGCAGCTGGCGCCGACCGCGGTCGAGGCGGGCCTGATGACGGCCGAGGACGCCGCCGTCGTCGGGGAACGGTTCCGTGAAGGCGGCCGGCGCATCATCACGCCGACCCTCGTCGCCGCGGTCGGACGGGCGCCGCAGTAGCGACGCGGTGGCGACGCATCACGGGCACTTCTGCGCAGCGACAGAGGGTGACGTCGGCGTCGCCGATCTTCCCCTCGTGGTGTCCGACGCGCCGTCCCTGACCTCCATGAGCGGTAGATCGTTGGCAAGGGCGACCGACTCGCCGACCTCAACCACAACCCGCTGCCGAGCTCAGAGCGAGCTGAGCGCGGCCCGGAGCGCCTCGCAGGCCCGCGAGGACGGGTCGAGGTGCTCGAAGTGGCCGCCCGGCACGCGCACCAGCTCGCACCCGGAGGCGCCGGCGTAGGCCTCGCTCTGCGAGAGCGGCACCACGTCGTCGTCGACGCCGTGCACGAGCACGGTCCGCACCCCGCTCGGGACGAGCGCGAGCGGGTCGGCCACGGCGTACCGGTCCGGCACCTGCGCGGGCGCCCCGCCGACGAACGCGTCGACGGCGCCGCTTCCCAGCCCCTCCTGCCAGGCCCGCGCCAGAGCCGCCACCGGCGCCTGCGGTACGGCGAGC
>JBAVRG010000115.1:0-2098 GCA_049694795.1 Mycobacteriales bacterium | reverse complement strand
GGCGCCGCCTTCTCCTGGTACACCTACTCCCCGACCCGGGTCCGCTACCCCTACGTCCGCGGCGTGCTGCTGATGATGTTCCGCGACGCCAAGGCGCGGCACGACGGCGACCCGGTGCTGGCGTGGGGCGACATCGTGTCGAACCCCTTGCTGGCCAGGCAGTACAAGAGCGCCCGGGGCAAGGGCGGTCTGGTGCGGGCCACCTGGGAGGAGGCCACCGAGCTGGCCGCCGCTGCGCACGTGCACACCATCAAGGCCTTCGGCCCCGACCGGGTCGCGGGCTTCAGCCCGATCCCGGCGATGAGCATGGTCAGCCACGCCGCCGGCACCCGCTTCTACTCGCTGCTCGGCGCCCCGCTGCTGTCGTTCTACGACTGGTACGCCGACCTGCCGGTCGCCTCCCCGCAGGTCTTCGGCGACCAGACCGACGTGCCCGAGTCGGGCGACTGGTGGGACGCGACCTACCTGATGCTGTGGGGCTCCAACGTCCCCGTGACGCGCACGCCCGACGCGCACTGGATGACCGAGGCGCGCTACCGCGGGCAGAAGGTCGTCGTCTGCTCGCCCGACTACTCCGACGCCACCAAGTTCGCCGACGAGTGGCTCGCGCCCGCGCCCGGCACCGACGGCGCCCTGGCCCTGGCGATGGGCCACGTCACGCTGCGGGAGTTCTTCGTCGAGCGCACGACGCCGTACTTCGACTCCTACGCCAAGCGCTTCACCGACCTGCCGTTCCTCATCACGCTGGAGGAGCGCGACGGCTCGTGGGTGCCCGGCAAGTTCCTCACCGCGCACGACCTCGGCCAGACCGACGAGCACCCGCAGTTCAAGACCGTCCTGCTCGACAGCGCCACCGGCCAGCCGGTCGTCCCTGGCGGCACCCTCGGCGACCGCTTCGGCACCCAGGGCGAGGGCAGGTGGAACCTCGACCTCGGCGAGACCGACCCCCTCCTGTCCCTGTACGGCGGCGACGCCGTACCGGTCTCGCTGCCGCGCTTCGACACCCCCGACGGCAGCGGCGAGGTGATCGTCCGCGGGGTGCCGACCCGGACGGTGGCCGGCCGGATCGTCACCACCGTCTTCGACCTGCTGCTGGCGTCCTACGGCGTGGGTCGCGACGGCATGCCCGGCACGTGGCCCACCGGCTACGACGACCCCACGTCGCCGTGCACCCCTGCCTGGCAGGAGGAGATCACCGGCGTCCCGGCGCGCAAGGCCGAGCGGATCGGCCGGGAGTTCGCGCAGAACGCCGTGGACTCCAAGGGCCGCTCGATGATCATCATGGGGGCCGGCACCAACCACTACTTCCACTCCGACACGATCTACCGCGCGTTCCTGGCGCTCACGACGCTGACCGGGTGCCAGGGCGTGAACGGCGGCGGGTGGGCGCACTACGTCGGGCAGGAGAAGGTCCGCCCGCTCACCGGCCACCAGGTGCTCGCGATGAGCGCCGACTGGCAGCGGCCGCCGCGGCAGATGATCGGCACCGCCTACTGGTACCTCGCGACCGGGCAGTGGCGCTATGACCCGTTCCAGGTCGACGTCTTCGCTTCCCCCACAGCCGATCCCGCGTTCCGCGGCATGACGACGGCCGACGTGCTCGCGCAGTCCGCCCGGCTCGGGTGGATGCCGTCGTACCCGACCTTCAACTGGAACCCGCTCGACCTCGGTGACGCGATCACGAGCTCCGGGCAGAGCCCCGCGGACTTCGTGACCCAAGGCGTCGCGGACGGGCAGATCCGCTTCGCGGCGGAGGATCCCGACGCCCCGGAGAACTTCCCGCGGGTGCTGACCGTCTGGCGGGCCAACCTACTCGGCTCGTCGGGCAAGGGCAACGAGTACTTCCTGAAGCACCTGCTCGGCGCGGAGAGCTCGCTGCGCGCGGAGGAGGCGCCCGAGGGCAAGCGCCCGCGCGACGTGACCTGGCGGGAGGAGTCGCCCGAGGGCAAGCTCGACCTGCTGCTGGCCCTCGACTTCCGGATGACCTCGACGACGCTGTTCGCCGACGTCGTGCTGCCGGCCGCGACCTGGTACGAGAAGCACGACCTGTCGAGCACCGACATGCACCCGTTCGTGCACGCGTTCAGCCCGGCGATCT
>JBAVRG010000114.1:0-15820 GCA_049694795.1 Mycobacteriales bacterium | reverse complement strand
CGCCACCGAGGTCCACGAAGGCGCCGAAGTTGACGATCGAGGAGACCTGGCCGCTGCGGACCTGGCCCTTCTGCAGCTGCGACAGGAAGGAGCTGCGGACCTCGCTCTGCGTCTCCTCGAGCCACTGGCGGCGGGAGAGCACGACGTTGTTGCGGTTCTTGTCGAGCTCGATGATCTTGGCCTCGAGCTCCTTGCCGACGTACGGCTGGAGGTCGCGGACGCGACGCATCTCGACGAGCGAGGCCGGGAGGAAGCCGCGCAGCCCGATGTCGAGGATGAGGCCGCCCTTGACGACCTCGATGACGGTGCCCTTGATGACCTCGTCGGCGTCCTTCTTGGCCTCGACCTGGCCCCAGGCGCGCTCGTACTGGGCGCGCTTCTTGGACAGGATCAGCCGGCCTTCCTTGTCCTCCTTCTGGAGGACGAGGGCCTCGACCTGGTCGCCGACGGCGACGACCTCGTTCGGGTCGACGTCGTGCTTGATGCTCAGCTCGCGCGAGGGGATGACGCCCTCGGTCTTGTAGCCGATGTCGAGCAGGACCTCGTCGCGGTCGACCTTGACGATCGTGCCTTCGACGATGTCGCCGTCGTTGAAGTACTTGATCGTCTCGTCGATGGCGGCGAGGAAGTCCTCCGCGCTCCCGATGTCGTTGATGGCGACCTGGGGAGTGGTGGGAGTGTCGAGGGTGCTGGTCAAGGGATGGGCTCCGGCTGCGGGTAGTGGGTCGTGACCTGCCCCGGGTGGGCGGGTCGTGGCGCGCGCAGCGGGCGTTTCGTCGACGCTAGACGGACAACAGAGGAAGTCAGACCAACAGACGAGCGCGGGCACACGGGCTCGAGCCCACAGCGCGTGCGTACAGACTACGCGCATGAGCACCCCCGAGTCGAACCTCGTCGTGCACCGCGACGCCGACCCCGCCGAGAGCGCCCGGGCCAACCGCACCTGGTGGGACGCGAACGCCGCCGACTACTACGCCGAGCACGGTGACGTCCTGGGCGACGCGGACCTGCTGTGGTGCCCCGAGGGGCTGCGGGAGGCCGACGCCCGGCTGCTCGGCGACGTCGCCGGTGCCCGCGTCCTCGAGGTGGGCTGCGGGGCGGCGCAGGCAGGGCGCTGGCTGGTCTCCCAGGGCGCCGACGTGGTGGCCTTCGACGTCTCCGGCGGTCAGCTGGCCACGGCCCGCGAGCTCGACGCGCGGACCGGGATCGCGGTCCGGACGGTCCAGGCCGACGCGCAGCTGCTGCCGTTCCGCGATGCGGCGTTCGACGTGGTGGTCAGCGCCTTCGGCGCCATCCCGTTCGTGGCCGACTCGGCCGGCACGATGCGCGAGCTCGCGCGCGTCCTGCGCCCCGGGGGCCGGCTGGTCTTCAGCACGACGCACCCGCTGCGCTGGGCCTTCCCCGACGACCCCGGCCCCGGGGGTCTGACGGTGCGGCAGTCCTACTTCGACCGCACCCCCTACGTCGAGCAGGACGACACCGGGGTGGCGACGTACGTCGAGCACCACCGCACCCTGGGCGACCGGGTGCGCGAGCTCGTCGCAGCCGGCTTCGTCCTCGAGGACCTCGTCGAGCCCGAGTGGCCCCCCGGCCGGACCCAGGAGTGGGGTCAGTGGTCCCCCCTGCGCGGTGCCCTCGTCCCCGGTACGGCGATCTTCTGCGCACGGAGGACCTGACCCGGTCCGCTCCGAGGTCCGCGACCCGGCCCCGCCCGCGAACGTGTCCGGCTGGCCGCGTCCCACCGTCCCCCCGCGGACACGATGATCTCCGCGACAGCGCCGGCCAGCGCGCGAACCGGCGAACGTGTCCACCCGCGAGCCGGCGACCGTCCCCCCGCAGACACGATGATCTCCGCGACAGCAGCAGCCAGCGCTCGAACCGACGAACGTGTCCACCCGCGAGCCGGCGACCGTCCCCCCGCAGACACGATGATCTCCGCGGACCCGGCCGGCCCACCCGGCCCCGCGGCTCGCCCGGCCCTGGACGTACCGGAGGACCGGGGGGCAGGTCCCCCGGTCCTCCGGATCGGCTGACTGACGACGCGGACCTGCCGCGCTCCGTCAGTGCTTGACGTCAGTGCTTGACGTGCGTCGGGCGCGCCGCCGGCTCCGTGCGTGGTGTGGGCAGCGCACCGCTGACGTCGGGCCGAGCCGCCGGAGCCCCCTGCGCCGGGCGGCGGCGCATCTGGACGAACAGCCCACCGCCGAGCAGCAGCAGCCCGAGGATCACCAGCGCCCACGGCGCCCGCTGCAGCAGCTGGATCTGGCTCTTCTTGTCCTTGGCGTAGCTGACCCGTTCCGCGACGGTCGCGTCGGTCGGGACCAGCTCCTTGACCAGCAGGGCCGGGACGACGCTGCCGTCAGGGAACTGGATGCTGGTCTGCGGCGAGGTCGTCGAGCTCACGATCGAGCCGGTGACCGGCTCGACGAGCACGGTGCGCCCGGTGTTCGAGTAGATCGTGTCGGTGCCGGCGAGGACGCCGTACTGGCCGAGGGACATCTGCGGGATCGTGCCGTGGTACTCGTAGACCTTGAGGCCCTTGACCGTGGTGGTGCGGACGTAGGACACCGGGAACGCGCGCCCGGAGGTCTGGTCGAAGTAGGAGTAGGTCTTCTTCTTCGCGTCGAACGGGAACTTCACGGTCTGCGCGGTGGTGTTCCAGGTGTCACCACGGAACCCCGGGACGCCCTTGCCGCTCTTGCGGTCGAAGGCCACCACCGAGGCCGCCGCCTTCAGGCCGTTGTACTGCGCGTCGGTGCCGAGGCTCGGGCTGAGCGTGCCGTCGCTGTTGACGAGCTTGAGCTCCAGCAGCTCGTCGAACACGCCGTTCTTGTCGGTACCCGCCACCTTCCCGGCGATGCGGTGGGTCGCGAGGCGACGGGTGAGGTCGACCTGCACGGTCTCGAGCTTCTGAGTGGTGGTGTTCAGCTTCTGCGCCTCGCTGCGCGAGTGCGTCGTCAAGGCGATCTCGCCAGGTGCCTTGATCAGACGGGGCGCGGCGACAGTGGGGATGAGGACACCCAGGGCCAGGGCGAAGACACCTGCGCCGACGAGGGCGGTCGCCGTCTTGTTCCGCATGCTGTGACTCCTTGTGGGGGGCGCGACGAGCAGACTCGTCGCCTGTCACTCAGCGTGCTAGGGGGCAACCCGGCAGACAATGGCCAGAAAGGACCAGATCTGGACAGCGCATCTCGTTGCTCCCCATGCGGCCAGGACGCGTCAACCCCTACGACGCAGGACGAGCAGCAGGTTCCACGTCACGACCTCACGCACAGCGGGCACCTTGACGACCCAGCGGACCCAGCTGGGGTGGTAGCGGGGAAGGACGTCGACGACGTCCACGTCGTCCTGAGCGCGTAGCCACCGCAGCATCTGGGCCACCGAGGTCCTGAACAGCGTCTCGCCGTACTCGTTCTTCGGGCGCTTGCCGGTCCTGCGTGCGTAGCGGTCGGCAGCGCGCCTGCCACCGAGGTAGTGCCAGGGGGCCGTCTCGTGGCCGCCGTTCGGCGCCAGCCAGTTGTTGTACGACAGGAACACCAGCCCACCGGGCCGGGTGACGCGCACCATCTCGTCCGCCATCACCTCGGGCGCGACGACGTGCTCGAGCACGTTGCTGGAGTAGCAGACGTCGACGCTGCCGTCGCGGAAGGGAAGCGCCAGCCCGCTCCCCAGGACGGTGTCGCGCGCGACCTGGCGGCCGTGGAGGGACAGCTCACCGACATCGGCGTCGAGGCCGATGTACCGCGCCCCGAGCGCCCGGAAGGCGTCGGCGAAGTACCCCGGTCCCCCGCCCACGTCGAGCAGCGTGCGCCCCGCCAGGGGTGTGTAGTGGGCGACCTGTCGCGCGCTGTCGGCTGCCAGCAGCGAGTAGAAGCGCGCCGGGTCGGTCTGCTCGTAGCCGAACGCCCGGAGCAGGGCACGGCTGCGGGCCAGCGAGCCCAGCGGCGGCAGCGACACGGTCTCGGGGGGCACGGCCGGACCCTACGACGAGTGTCCCGATTCACACCCATGGCCCAGAAGGACCAGACCGGCGGGGTCCTGTCGCGTCATGGTGCGAAACGCGCCGGTCGCACAGTCTCGTTGCAGGAGCGGCACACGGATGTGCCGTCCGCGAGGAGAGGACCCACAGCTCGTGAGCGACGGCACCAGGGCGGTGCTCGCCGAGCGCCTGATCCCCCGTCAGGTCCGGCGCGTTCCGCGCCGGCCACGAGACGTCCTCCTGCTCAACTGGCGCGACCTCACCAACCCCGAGGGCGGTGGCTCGGAGCTGTACGTCGAGAACGTCGCCGCGCGCCTCGCAGCAACCGGGGACCGGGTCACGATCTTCTGCGCGGCCCACCGCAACGCGCCTGGCGACGAGGTCAAGAACGGGGTCCGCTACGTCCGGCGGGGCAATCACCACACCGTGTTCGCCTGGGCGGCGGTGCTGCTGCTGCTCGGTCGGATCGGCAGGCAGGGCGAGATCATCGAGGTGCACAACGGCATGCCGTTCCTTGCCCGGGTGTGGGCCCGGCGGCCGGTGACCGTGCTGGTGCACCACGTCCACCGCGAGCAGTGGTCCGTCGTGCTCGGGCGCGTGGGCGCCGCCGTCGGGTGGTGGCTCGAGGGCTGGCTGGCACCCCGCATCAACAGGCGCTGCCGTTACGTCGCAGTCTCCGAGGCCACCAAGGCCGAGCTCGTCGGTCTGGGCGTCGCCGCCGAGCACGTCACGGTCGTGCACAACGGCACTCCGCCCGTACTGCCCACTGCTGCCGAGCGCAGCCCCCAGCCGACCATCGCCGTCCTGGGGCGGGCCGTGCCGCACAAGCGCGTGGAGCTCGTCCTCGACGCCGTGGCGGAGCTGCGCCACCAGGTGCCCGGCCTGCGGCTGGAGGTGGCCGGTGACGGCTACTGGCTGCCCGCCCTGCGCGAGAAGGTGGCTGCTCTCGGGCTCGGGGACGTCGTGGTGCTGCACGGCTGGGTCACCGAGCAGCAGAAGGCGGACCTGCTTGCCAGGGCCTGGGTGCACGCGGTGCCCTCCCTCAAGGAGGGCTGGGGCCTGTCGGTCGTCGAGGCCGGCTCGCACGGAACGCCCTCGGTGGCGTTCCGGGCTGCGGGCGGTTTGACCGAGTCCGTCCTGGATGGTCGCACCGGCCTGCTCGTGGACGACGTCAGCTCTTTGCGCGAGGCACTGCGTCTGCTCCTGACAGACCGTACCCTGAGAGAACGACTCGGCGAGGGCGCTCGCGCCCACGCAGGGCGCTACACCTGGGCCGGCACCGCCGCCAGCTTCAGCACACTCCTGGACGCTTGACCCCCACCCGCGAGGAGCACCTCTGATGACCACCATCATCACCGTCGCCGTCGGCCTCCTGCTGGCGGGCGCGACCACCTTCGGACTGGTCGCCGCGCAGAGCGGGGACACCGCTCCCAACCGGCCTGCGGTCACCTACAGCAGCGGTCAGTAGGGCGCACGCCTCCGTACCGCACGAGCGACCGCGACCAGCGCGAACCCCGCGGCGAGCAGGTCCCCGAGCAGCACGGGCCAGAGCCGGCGCTGAGGTGCCCGCGCTCGTGCTCCAGGAACGCTGTACAGCGCGAGCTCCGGGCCGCGTCTGACGAGGGTGAGGCCACTCACCTGCCGACGGACGCGGCCCTCGTCGTAGCCGCGGTCCCGGCGCTCCACCAGCACCCCCGTCACACCTTCGGCCCGCAGCGCCGGCAACAGCGGTGCCCCGGAGCTGACCGCTGCGTCGAGACGAGCGGCCAGCGGGTCCTCCCCCTGCACCACCCCGGTGGCGAGCGGAAGGTCGTCGTCGACGACCGGGTGGCGCAGCAGCTTCGTGGCCGGGTCCAGGACGGTGCGGTCGCCGTTCCAGGGGAACGCCCGGTAGAGCCTCCACGGCAGCACCAGCACCGGTCCGGTCGCCAGGGAGGTGGTCCGGCCCCATTCCGCGGGCAGCGAGGCGACGTGCAGTCGGCCGCTCTCGCCCCAGGCCGCCCCGGGTAGCGCGGCCAGGGGCGCAACGACCGCGAGCGCACCGGCCAGCTGCCGCACCCGGTGCTGGCGCACCCTGGGCAGCAACCCCTCGACGGCGCAACCGAGCCCGGCGCTTGTCACGAGCAGCAGGGGCGCCACCCACTTCGATCCGTCACGCAGCAGCCCCGTGGCGGGCACGTGCACGACGGCCCAGCGAAGGGCGTCGGCCGCACCAGGCAGGCGACCGAGCAGCGCCAGCAGGAGTCCCGCCAGGCCGGCCCACAGCAGCCGGTCCCCCAGCCGCTCCCGGACCAGCGGCAGGCCGGTCGCCGCGAGGACGACCAGTGCCACCGCGACCGCGCTCCCGGCAGCCCGGCCCGGTGGCACGGCGGCGGGGGCCCACACCCCGCCTCCGGTCAGCAGCGAGCCGACCACGCCGAAGGGAGTGTCCGCCCGGGACGCGAAAGCTGCCACCCCCGCCGGGTCACCGCGCACCCCCGGCTGCAGGAGCGCAGGGAGGGCCCACGGCAGGCTGAGCAACGCCGTGGCCAGCAGCGCCTGGACCGGCCGGCCGCACAGCGCCACCACCAGGGCCACCAGGAGCAGGGCGCTGGCGCCGCCGACCGAGGCGACCGCGAGCCAGCCCAGGGCGGCCCAGCAGGGCTCGCCGTCCCGCCACCGCAGCGCGGCTGCAGCGGCCCACGGGAGCACCGCCCACCCGACCAGGAGCGCCCACTGCCCGAGCAGCAGCCGCTCGTGCAGGAACGGCGACCAGCCGTACAGGCTCCCGGCCGCGAGCGCGGCGACGCGGGAGCGCGTGGGGGCCAGGCGCACCGCACCCCACGTGGCCCCCACGACCAGTGCCACCAGGACCAGGTCCTGCAGCCACCCGACGGGCAGCACCCGAGACCCCAACGCCACCACCAGGTCACTCGGCACCGCCCTCGGCACGCCGTCGACACCGAGCAGCTGCGCGCCCAGGGGAATGCCGGGAACGAACACCGAGTCACGGACCAGTACGGCGCCAGGGCCGAGCAGCGGCGTGAGCAGGAGCGCAGCCAACGCGGCGCCGAGGGTCAGGCCGGCCCGCGAGAGGTCGCGCAACAGGGTCACGTGGGGACGCTAGACCGTCGCCGTGCGGGAGGTGCGGGACGTAGCGTGGCAGCCGTGACCACCGCCGCAGCCGAGCACGCCCCTGCGGAACCTGCTGCACCGCCGCATCGGCCCTTCGACTCCTCCAGGTGGTTCGACGTCGGGACCGGGGCGATCGTCGTCCTGCAGCTCGCGGTCTACGCCATGGTGGCCATTCCCGGCTCGTTCTACCTCGACGACCTGGCCGGCACGAACGTGGCGGCCGGTAGCGCCCTCGACTGGAGCTACCTGCGCGGCCCCACGGGCCATCACCTGTCGCCGGCCGCCAGACTCTGGGTGTGGCTGCAGGCCCACCTCGCGCCCCTCGACCACACAGGGGCCGTCCTGGTGTGCCTGGCTCTGCAAGCGGTCGTGACCCTCGCGCTCGCCCGGCTGCTGCGCTCGTTGTTCGGGCCACGACCGCTGGCGCTCATCCCGCTGGGGTTGTACGCGTTCACCCCGCTGTCGGTCCCGACCTTCGCGTGGTGGGTCCAGTCGGTGTGCCTGCTGCCCGTGCTCCTGAGCATCATCGGAGCCACGTCGCAGCACCTGGCCTACCTGCGCACCGGCAGGCTGCGGAACGCCGTCGGGGCCGGCGCCTGGGTGCTGCTCGGCCTGCTGTTCTGGGAGAAGGCCGTCCTGGCGGTCGTGCTGCCGGTCCTGCTCACCCTCGTCGCGTTCACGACAGGGCCCGGTCCGCGCGCCCGAGTCGTCTCACTGCTGCGCCGCTGGCCCGCGTGGGTCGCGCTCGGACTTCCACCCCTGGCCTTCGCCGTGGTCTACAGCCAGCAGGCGCGCGAGTCCGCGCGCTCGACGGGGGCAGGCAAGGTGCTGGCTCTGCTGTGGGACAGCACCACCAAGATGGTGGTGCCGTCCCTGCTCGGCGGTCCGTGGCGATGGACGACCAAGGAGTACTACGGCACCGCGCGGCCGACGGGGGTGCAGGTGGTCGCGTCCGGCGCGCTGCTGCTCGTGCTCGTCGCGGCGTCGCTGCTGCACCGCCGCCGAGCGGCCTGGCGCGGCTGGCTGCTGCTGCTGCTCTACGTCCCGATCAGCCTCGCACCCGTCGCAGCGGGACGCCTGGCGCAGTACGGCGTCGTCATCGGTCGCGACTCCCGCTACGTCACCGACATCGCGGTCGCGGCGGCCATCGCGGTCGGGCTGGTGCTGATGCCGGTCGTCACCGCAGAACCCGCTGCCGCCCCGCCGGCACGCCGCCCCTGGTTGAGCCGAGCCGTCGTCACCGTCGCGATCCTCGCCTTCGCAGCCAGCACCGCGGTCTCCCTCACGCACTTCAGCCGACGCTGGCACGAGAACCCCAACGGCGCCTACCTCGCGAACCTCCAAGAGGACCTCCGCGCCCTTCCCGGCAGCACCCCGCTGTACGACGGTGACCTGCCGCAGTCAGTGCTGAGCTCCTTCTACGCACCGTCCAACCGGCTCTCGGCCCTGCTTGCGCAGCTGCCCGGCGAAGCCCGCTTCGAGGACGGTCAGGTGCCGCTCCAGATGGTCCGTCCCGACGGGCACGTCCGGGCCGCGCACCTGGCGCCGGCCACCCGGAGCCGGCGCGGTCCCGACGGGGCCTGTGGGGACGCGATCCGGCCCGGTGCGGGTCCGGTGCACGTGCCCTTGGAGCATCCGGTGTTCGACTTCGTCAACCGCACAGTGAGGGTCGAGCTGCTGCTGAGCGCCCCCACCGCCGTACGGGTTGAGACACGGGACGGGGCCACGAGCCGACGGGTTGGCGACGGGCAGGTCCTGCCGCGCGGACCGGCCGCCGTGGTCGCACTCGCACCCGGCGGATACCTGGACGCGGTCGACGTCAGCGTGCTGACACCGAGCGCGGCCGCGTGCGTGCTCTCGGTCACCATCGGCCAACCCCAGCCGCTGGGGCACTCGTGACCTCCCCCACCTCCCCGACCGAGGAACTGCAGGCCGCCAGCGGCCTGGAGTCGGCAGCCGAACCACCCGGCGAGCGGATTCGCTTCCCCGCACTCGACGGTCTGCGGGGGCTGGCAGCGCTGGCGGTGGTGTCGACGCACGTGGGCTTCCAGACCGGTCGTACTGCCCGTCCCGGCCCCGCAGCGTCCATCCTGTCGCGCGGGGACTTCGGGGTGACCGTCTTCTTCCTGCTGTCCGGCTTCCTGCTCTACCGGCCGCTCGCCAACGGCATGCGCAGGAGCACGACGAGCACCTACCTGCGGCGACGCGCACTGCGCGTGCTGCCTGCCTACTGGGTGGCGGTCGTGGCGGCGTTCGTCCTGCTCCCCCTGAACCGGGGCGGCACCGCGGGAGAGTGGGTCAAGCACCTGGTGCTGGTGCAGATCTACTTCGACAAGCCGCTGCCGGCAGGCCTGACGCAGATGTGGAGCTTGTGCACCGAGGTGGCGTTCTACATCACCATGCCGTTGTACGCCCTCGCGGTCGCACGCCGGCGCCGGCGCCGCGGCGAGGCGATCGGGTCACGCACCGACGCCGTCGCGCTCGGCTTTCTGGTCGTCGTGGGATGGGCGTGGACGGCGGCAGCGGCCGGCCCGCACCTGCCTTCCTCCGCGCACCTGTGGCTGCCGGCCTACGTCGACTGGTTCGCCCTCGGTATGGGGCTCGCGGTGATGCACCACCGGGTCACCCGGGGCGAGCAGGACGGCCTGTCGGTCGCCGTGCGCGACCTCGCTCGGGCCCCGGGCACCTGCCTGAGCATCGGCGCCCTCCTGCTGCTGCTGGCCTGCACCCCGCTGGCCGGCCCGAAGCTGCTGCTGCCCCCGACGACGTGGGAGGCGCTGGTCAAGCACGTGCTCTACGGGCTGAGCGCGTTCTGGCTGCTGCTGCCCGCGGTCTTCGCGCGGCCGGGCGGCACGGCGTGGACGAGGTTCCTCGGGAGCAAGCCGCTGCACCTCGTCGGGCTGGTCAGCTACAGCGTGTTCGCGCTGCACCTGGTCGTGCTCGACTTCGTCTTCCGCGCCCTCGACATCCACGTCTTCACCGGTCACTTCGGCACGGTCTGGCTGGTCACGGTCGCCGCGAGCCTGGCCGTCGCGGCGGTCAGCTACCGGTTGGTGGAACGGCCGGCGCTGCAATGGGGGCACCGCTCCGGCGCGCACTCACGCCGGGTCTGACGGGTGCTGCACGGTGTCCGCAGCGGTGGCGGTCACGAGCGCCACGAGCACCAGGACCTGGGCGAGCGCCGACTGGGCACCATGCCCGCCCGGCCAGTGCTGGCCGGCCACGATCGCCCCGGTGCCGAGCACCGCGCCGGTGAGGAGGGCCGTCGCCGGTGAGCGGCCCAGCGCCTCCAGCACCCGCACGGACGCGGTGACCACCACCAGCACCAGCAGCCCGACGAGACCGCCGAGCAGCACGATCAGCAGGGCGCAGGCTCCCTGCACCACCCGGGGCACCCCCAGGACGCTCACGGCCGCGGCTCGGGAAGCGCGCCGCGAGGGGAGCAGGACGAGAGCCAGCAGTGCGAGCACTGCGACCACCCCGAGCAGCAGACCCTGCCGGTAGGTCGCTCCGGGCACGTACCGAAGGTGCACGACGCCCGCCCTGCCGGCCGGCACGAGCCAGCCCTGCTGCCAGCCGTCGACGACGACCGGCCGGAGCTGCTGCCCGTCGAACCTCGCGCGCCACCCGTCGTTGGCGTTCTCATGCACGACCAGCACTGTGGCGGGGCCGGCACCGACGGCGACGGCTCGCGACTGGGCGCCCCAGTCGCGAGGCGTCACCGTCCGGGCGGCGCCGACCGGTGGAGTCGCCGTGCTGCCGGCGAGCAGGATCGACACCGGCTGCAGCACGTCCGAGGCCGAGGCGACCACCCGGACCTGACCGTCGCCGAGCAAGACAGGCCCGAAGCCGCAGGTGAGGGTGGGCAGCTCCGCCCGGTCGAGCAGCTGACCGACGGTCGCGGAGAGCCGGGTCTGCAGCACGCTGGCTCCCACCCGCACGGAGGGCCCGGCGCCGCACGGCAGGCTGCGGATGGCGGCGCGGTCCACGGGCCGGCGCAGGTCGTCAAGCGCCGGCACGAGCACCTCGGACACCCCGACCGGCAACGCGCGCAGCGCGCCGGTGCGCTCGTCGCTGGCACCTCGGCTCGGCCGCGGGTCGAGCTCGAGCCGGAGCTCGGTGGTGCGCACTGCCGGGAAGCGCACCTTGCCCTCGGCGTCGACCTGGACGCGCATACGCCGACCTGCCGCGACAACGGTGACCACGCGCGGGCGCGACGCCGCGAGCGCGGGGTCGACCAGGAGCTGAAGCCGGTCCAGCGTCCGAGGTCCGCGCCAGCGCAGGACCAGGGTCGGCGCCCTGTCGGCGCCCGCGGCCACCCACCCGGTGCCGAGGTCGCGGTCGACGACCGCGGCGGCCCTGCTGTCGGGGTCGAGCGTGGCCTGGGAGCTGGCCGTCACCTGCAGCAGTCGACCTCCGTCCAGGAGCGCGTCCAGGGCGTCGCCGGGACGAGCCCGGGCGGTGAGCGACACGCCGTACTGCCCCGGGTGCACGACTGTCACGACCCGGTCCACAGGGGCGTCCACGGCGTCGGGCGCGACCAGCTGCGGAGTGCACAGCGGCCGGTCCCCGACACGGACGCAGCCGTCGGTCGTGAGCGGAACGGCGCGCAGCAGGTACGCCGACTCCGGGACGGCCGGCGACGGCGCGGGCGGCACCAGCGTCTGCGACACCTGCACGCCGGGGACCGACAGCTCGCGGACCCCGACGGCGGTGCCGCTCCCGCCGCTGCGCAGCGCAGTCACCGTGAGGCGCACGCGCGTCGTCAACCCCGGGCGCGCGGGGATCTGCTGCGGCCCGGGAAGCGCCGACACGGGCGAGGTGAGCGACCCCTGGTCGGTCGTCACCATGACGGACTGGACCTCGGACAGCTGCGTGCCGCTTGCGAACGCGACGGAGACGGTGCTCAAGGGGATCGGCTGAAGGAGCTGCACCTCCAGCCACTGACCGACCGCGCGGAAGGCCGACCCCGAGTGCCACTGGGTCGCCAGCGACCCGTCGAAGGCCGCGTACGGCGAGTACTGCGCCCCCGAGCGGAACGTGGCGTTGACATCCGAGCCGGACGACGAAGCGAGCAGCCGCCGCACCCCGACCGGACGGGCCACGGTCTGCCGGGCCGTGCCCTGCACCGGCAGGTAGTCGTGCGCGGCTCGCTGCACACGGAACGGATCGTCCTCGGCAAGCGTCGCGCTGTCGCCGGGCAAGACGCTGAACGGGACCTCCCTGCGTCGCAGCGTGTCGGTGACGAGCTCGAGCCCCGACCCACCCGGTACTGCGGGCTGTCCGGCCAGGGTGGTCGCCCGTCCCGTCACGAGGCCGCGGTCGCCGGCGGGGAGCAGTGCCTCGGGACCACCGGCCAGCTGGATCGCCGTCGCAGCGGGGAAGGCACCCACTCGCTCGCCTCCGTCACCGACCTCGTAGACCTCCACGGCCGGGTACGGCAGGTCGAGACCGGCGTCGGGCAGGAAGGCAGCGCTGCTGGGGCTCCCGACCGAGGGGCCGAAGAAGGCGATCCGCCGGATGTCCGGCGAGTCCTGCAGCGCCTGGTGCACCAGCACCGGCCGCGGCGCCCGGACCGCGCTCCAGTCGAGGTCGTTGCGGACCACGAGCAGTCCCACCCCGCTGCGCCGCAGCGCCTCCGTGAGACCGGCCGACCCCTGCCCGTGTCGCAGCCGCTCCTCCACCGCGTCGAGCAGCCGGATGTTTCCCGCAGGAGCCAGTGGGATGCCGTTGCGCACCGCCCAGGGGGATCGTGCGAGGGCCTGCAGCGGCTCGTCGCCCGAGCTGCCCCAGCGGTAGTCGGCGAACGACGAACCCGGCACCAGCAGCGCCCGGCCCGGCGCGTGCCGCTCCGCGAGGAAGTCGGCTGTCTGCCGCCACCAGTACGGGATCTCGGTCCAGCTCCCCCGCGGCACGGCGAGGCCCAGCACCAGGGGGCTGACCACGCCGAGCACGACCACCCCCGCGAGCGCGGTCGTCACCCGCTCCGCGGGCAGGACACGCCGGCCCAGCTGCACGGCCGGCAGTCGCATGACCGTGAGAGCGTGGCAGGCCGCCAGCATCAGCGGCAGCCGCACGACGGCGTCGAACTTGTGCACGTTGCGGAAAGGCGCGAGCACGCCGTCCAGCAGGGAGCGGAGGTCGGTCGCGAACAACCCGTCGACAGAGCCGACGTGCCCGGCCGTGACGAGGAAGATCCCGAGCAGGACCGCGGGCAGCAGGGTCGCGCGGTAGGGCAGGTCGCGTCGGCACAGTCCGAGCAGCCCCAGTCCTGCGAGCAGCAGCGTGTTGAGCACGGTGACCGGGTCGGTCAACAGCCGCCAGGCCGCCGAGGACGTACCCAGGAAGCTGACCCAGTCCGAGGTGCCACGCAGCGCCTCGGACAGCGACGTGACCCCCGTGGTCACCGTCGAGGACTCGATGTAGTCGAGGAACGGGGGGCTGTACCGCCCGAGCAGAACCAGGGGCACGGTCCACCACAAGGTCGCGAGGGAGACCGCGAGAACCCACCAGCCGAGGAGCGCGACCCGCACCCGACCGCGGACCGAGCACAGCAGGAACAGCCCCGCCACCGGGAGGGCCGCGAACGTCGCGACGGCGTTCACGCCGCCGATGCAGAGCACGGCGACTCCGGAGCGGGCGGCTCCCTGCCGGGGGGTGAGCCGACCGCGGGCCGCCTCGACGAGAGGCAGCAGCACCCACGGTGTCATGCACAGCGGCAGGATCTCGATGGAGGTCGAGCCCAGCAGGCTGGCGACCCGAGGTGAGGCGGCGAACCCCACGCCGGCAAGGAGCCGCGTCCAGGGGACACCGATTCCCATGCGACCGGCCAGGCGCACGAACCCCAGGAAGGCGACCACCATGAGCAGCGCCCACCAGGCTCGCTGCACCACCCAGCCAGGCAGGCCGACGGAGTGACCCAGGCCGAAGAACGGACCCATGGGGAACAGGTAGCCCGTCGCCTGGTTCTGCAGCTGCCCGAAGGCCGCCTGCGGGTCCCACAGCCGCAGCGCCCGCGCGAGGAACCCCCACGGGTTGAGGGTCAGGTCGACCTTGGTGTCGGCGGCCACGCGGCCCGGGGTCTGCAGGAAAGCCAGGAGGGTGAGGAACAGGCAGGCCGCCAGCAGGCGGAGGCGGTGCACGAGGGGCGAGACCGGGGGTGCTGCCGACACCACCGGAGGGGTGGCAAGCACCGCTGTCCGCCCCTGTTCCGCCACGTCGGTCACGCTACTTGCTCGTCCTGGGACTCTAGAGTCCACTCGTGACGGAGCGCCCGCCCCCGGTGGTGACGGCATCGGCCGCGGCCGACGGGCCAGGGGCCGTCAACGCCGGTGCATCGGGCGGCCGCTCGTCGCTGACGCGCGGCGCGGGTCTGGTCACTCCCTCGCTGACCCTCCTCAACGTCGCGGGCTACGTCCTCGCGGTCGCGGCGTCACGCGCCTTCAGCAAGGACGCGTACGGCGAGCTCAGCGCCCTTCTCGGTGCCCTCCTCGTCGCCTCCGTCCCAGCCCTGGCCGTGCAGGCCGTCGTCGCGCGGTCGCTCGCCCTCAGGCCGCCGGCGGAGCCGCGGGGCCCACGCGAGCGGGCCCTGCTGCTGCGTGCCGGCACGGGTGGGTTGCTGGTCGCCCTCGTCGTCGCCGCGGCCGCCCCGGCGCTCGCGGCGTTCCTGCACACCGGGGTCGCCGGCCCGCTGTGGCTGGCAGCGCAGCTCGCTCCGTACGGCGTGCTGTGCGCGGCGATGGGGGCCCTGCAGGGGACCGAGCGCTTCGGTGCTCTCGCCGTCGTGATTGTCGCGCAGGCGGTGGCCAAGGGACTCGGCGTGGTGCCACTGCTCGTCGGTGGCGACCCGGCGGCGGTCCTCGCCACCATGGCCGGCGGGATGCTCCTGGCGGCTCTGCTGGCCGTGCTGCTGGTGCGCGTCGGCCGGCACGGGCCGAAGGCTGCGCACCTGCCCGGGGCGAGGGACGTCGTGGGCGCCGCCGGCGGTCTGCTGGCCCTGCTGGCCCTCGCCAACCTCGACCTGCTGCTCGCCCGCCACCTGCTGCCCGGCGCGGAGTCCGGCCGCTACAGCGCCGGCGCGGTGCTCGCCAGGGCGGCGTTCTGGCTGCCCCAGGCAGTTGCCGTGGTGGTGTTCGCCCGGCTGTCCGACGAAGAGGGAGGACGTGTGGTGCTGCGCCGCTCCGTTCTCGTCGTGACCGCCCTGGGCCTGGTGGAGGTGGCCGGCAGCGCCCTGCTCGCTGCGCCCGTGCTGAGACTGACCTTCGGCAGCGACTACGCCTCGATCGCGGGCATCGCTCCGCTGTGGGTCCTGCAGGGCGCCGCGCTCGCGGTCGTGCAGCTGCTCCTCTACCGGTCCATCGCACTGCGGGACCCCGTGACCGGCTGCGTCCTCGCCGGGGCGGTGGTGCTGGAAGCAGCGGTGATCCTGGCCCTGCGGCCGTCGACGTCGGCACCCGTGATCACGGTCGCGGCCGTCACCGCGGTGCTCCTCAGCGTCGGCCTGCTGGCCCGCTCCCGCCGTACCCCAGGAACCCCCGCGCAGACCTGAGGTGCACCACCTGCAGGTGCTCCCACCGCGGGCGGCTGCCCAGGCTCAGTGGCCGGCCTCGTCCCAGTTGCGCCCGACACCGACGCTCACGTCGAGCGGCACCGAGAGGGGGTAGGCGCCCCCCATCTGCTTGCGCACCAGGGCTTCCAGGGCCTCCCGCTCACCCGGGGCGACCTCGA
>JBAVRG010000113.1:0-7717 GCA_049694795.1 Mycobacteriales bacterium | reverse complement strand
CGGGCACTGCCCTGGTGAGGAGTGGCTCAAGAGGGGTCTGCGTTGCCCGAAGTAGCACTGCCCTCCTTGCCGTCCCATCGGCGAAGGAGAGCAGATGTCTGCAGTGATGATCGGCGTCGATCCGCACAAGCGCAGCAACACCGCGCTGGTGCTCGATCGGCAGGAGAACGTGCTCGCGACCCAGCGGTTCTCCAACGACCGTGAGGGTCATCGGGCCTTGAAGAAGTTCGCCCGGACCTGGAAGGACCGGACCTGGGCGGTCGAGGGCGCCCACGGCTGCGGGCTCGGGCTCGCGCAGCGGCTGGCCGCCGAGGGCGAGCGAGTGGTGAACGTCCCGGCCAAGCTGTCGGCGCGGGTCCGTGCCCTCGGCGGTGGCAGCGGCCGCAAGACCGACGACACCGACGCCTATGCGGTGGCCGTGGCCGGCCTGCGCGGACGCAACCTCGAAGTCGTCCAGCCCGACGACGTCGTGACGGTCTTCAAGCTGCTGTCGGACCGGCGTCAGCAGCTCGTCGAGCAGCGGATCGCGACCGTGAACCGGCTGCACCAGCTGCTGCAGGAACTGTTGCCTGGTGGGGCATCGAAGCGTCTGACCGCGAAGAAGGCCCGCCAGATGCTGTCGACCGTGCGTCCGCGTCAGCAGGTCGCGAAGGCCCGCAAGACGCTGGCGCTGGAGCAGCTCGCCGACCTCGAGCGACTCGACGCGATGCTCAAGCAGATGCAAGCCCGGGTCACCGAGCTGCTCAAGGAGCACCCCAGCCACGTCCACGACATCTTCGGCCTCGGCGCCGTCACCACGGCCGTGATCCTCGGCGAGGTCGGCGACGTCCGGCGGTTCCCGAGCAAGGCCCACTTCGCCAGCTACACCGGCACCGCCCCGATCGACGCGAGCAGCGGCGACACCGTCCGGCACCGCCTCAACCGCGGCCGCAACCGGCGTCTCAACTTCGTGCTCCACGTCGCCGCGACCGTGCACATCGCCAACCACGGCCCCGGCTACAACTACTACTGGCGCAAGCGCAACGCCGGCAAAAGCCCGATGGAAGCCCTCCGCAGCCTCAAGCGACGCCTGTCCGACGTCGTCTTCGGAGCCCTGCTCGAAGACCTCGCCGAACGTGAGGCGGCGAGCCCGGCAGGACACTCGGGGGCGACTCTGAAATCCAGCGCGTCTGACCCAACCCCGACGGTCAGCCCTTCGGACAAGTCACTCACCGGGCTCGCCACGACCAACGCTACGCCCGGCAGACGGCGCTCGAAAGTCCCCGCTTGACAGAGAGGGGAGCCGCTATCCGATGTGCACGGCCTGGCCCGCGGACATCAAGAAGCGGCACCTCTTCGCGGTCTGGGCTTCCCTGCCTACCGGACCTCCATCAGCGCGTCTGGTTTGTCGCGGGGTCAGCTCAGGCGCGCCGAGCGCAGGACGCCTCTGAGGGTTGCTTCCGTCCAAGCAGACGACGAAACGACGAGGAACGTGTGGTCGTCGAGAACGACCCAGCCGGTCCTGTGGTCCACGCTGCCGCGGGCGTCGTGCCACGTGACGATCCCGAGACGATCATCACCGGTCTGGACAGGGTTGTAGGCGGGACCACCATCGGCGCCGTGGCCCTGCTGCACGTCATGTGAGGCTGCGGCTGGCGTCCACCGGCTGTTGCGGTAGACCTCCAGCAGGCATCCGCCGCCTCGGCCGTTCTCGCCGACGTAGACGTCCAGACGGGTGCGAGTACCTGGGTGCAGGGCCACGGTGTGCGGGTGCGGGGTGGGGAGTGCCCAGCCGCGCGGGAGGTTCGAGACAGCGACCCCGTCGACGATGACGTCGGCGCGGGCGGTCGAGTTGGTCGACGGTGACGCTTGGGTGAGCGTCGGGGCCGTCTCAGGTCGCCGCGCATCGTGCGAGTGCAGGCTGATCGTGGTGACCGCGACCGTGGCGACGGTGAGGCCGCTGACGGCTGCGCGAGCGGAGCTGCGCCGGCGTCGTGCCCGTCGATAGGCGAGCAGGAAGGGACCTGCGTCGAGAGGTGGCAAGGGAGCGGCTTGCTCCGCGAGGGCAGTGAGGGCGCACCTCACGTCGTCGTCGCCAGGCATGTCAGGCTCCTTCTGGACAGTGGGCGGGAGAGGTAAGGGCCGCGCGGAGCTTGTCCAAGCCACGACTTGTCTGGCTCTTGACGTTGCCCAGGGAACAGCCCAGGATCGCCGCGACCTCTGCCTCCGGGAGGTCTTCGTAGAAGCGCAGTACGACAGCGGCTCGTTGCCCTGTGGGGAGCGACCGCAACGCGCGGCTCAGACGGTCGATCTCCGCGACTCTGCCGGCGAGGTCCTCGGACAGGGGATGCTCGGGGACGTCTCCGACGAGCACGTCGCGACTCGACCTTCGCCGCCACAACGATGCCTGCCTGTTGATCATGCATCGCCGCACGTACGCCTCAGGACTGCTGTCGTGCCGCAACCGACCCCAGCGGCGGCAGGTCTCAAGCAGCGCGAACTGCACGAGGTCCTCGGCCGAGCCGAGGTCACCGGTGAGCAGGAACCCAAACCGCACAAGGCGGGGGCCAACGGCGGTCACGAACTGCGTGATGTCCGCGGTGTCATCCTTCACGTCGCTATCACGCCCTTCAACCAGGAAAAGGTTGCACACGTCGGAGCATGGCCGTCGCCTTCCTGAGGCGGCGGCCGCGTGTGAGCTGCTCGGGCACGGGCGACGCGAGCGAGCAGGCGCAAGGACACGGAGAAGGCCGGATCTTCACGCTCGGGAGCGGCACCTACTTGTTGTGTCGCTCCCACATCCAGATAGCTGCTCGTAGGTCATCGGCAACGCCCAGCATGGCCGCGCGTCTGCGCTCGTCCATCGGGTGAACGCTGGTGACAGCGTCCTCCTGATGCCGCAAGTGAGACCTTGCGGCGGCTGCATCCTCCGCAGTCCAATGCTCCGGTGAGAGGAGCAAGCGGCCGAGTGCCGCGTAGTCCTCGTTGTCGGGCACGAGCACAGGCT
The DNA here is from genome assembly GCA_049694795.1 of Mycobacteriales bacterium. Taxonomy (GTDB): domain Bacteria; phylum Actinomycetota; class Actinomycetes; order Mycobacteriales; family SCTD01; genus RYN-111. Next base: position 4,731 of record JBAVRG010000113.1, on the reverse strand, counting down.
AGGCCCGGCTCACCGTTCTCGGAAGCGCACCTCTCGACGACCCTCTGGGTGCGACAGACTGCTCCCATGTTGTGGCAACTCGCCAGCACGGCCATCGCGCCGGAGCGGGACCTGATCGCCGCCGGGGTGTTCCACGCCTATCAGGACGGTGTCGGTGAGACCGCGTGCGGGCTCCAGCTAGGGCTCGACGTTCGGCTGTTTCCTGGCGTCCCCTGGGAGAGTCGGGGACAGGAAACCTACGGCCAGGACTGTCCCATCTGCGTCGTTGCCGTCAACGCATGATCACCATCACGCGATCCGGCGATGCATACAGGGCAACCGACGGAGCCACGACGTTCCAAGCTGTGACGATGGCCGAACTCGTGAGGCTGCTGAGCGAGGCGGGATGCCACTCAACTGACATCAGCGACGCCGTAGACGCGGCAGGTCTGACGTGGCCCGGAGAGGATGAGTAGGGCTGGCGGCACATCTCGCGGTCAGTTGGGGAGCTCCGAGTCGAGGACTTGACGCCAGTCCTCGTTCTCCAAGCCCCCACGTACCAACACGTCCCGCCAGTCCGCATGAGCAAGGGCAAGCGAGTCTCGAAAGCGATTCAGGTCCCCCTGAGCCCAGAGCACGATGGCCGCCTGGATGCGCTCCTCTGTGTCCAGGGCACGCAGCTTGTTGATGAGGGCGTCAGCCGATCCAGGCTCCGGGAAGTCGTGGCGGATGCGGGCCTCAAGACGAGCGCTGGGTTCTGCCATGAAGTCAGTGTCCCGTGAGAACGGCAGCGGTCGCATCTGGCTTACGTGAACAGCGAAGAAGGCCGGTTACCCGTCTCTCAGGCCTGGAGGCGCGTGGCGTACTTCAGAGCCAGAGGCAGAACGGCCTGGGGGAAGAAGTCGGGGCCACCGCTCCGGAAACCAGCAGGAACTGCGAGGAGCACACCGGCGACAAAGCATGTCAGCGCCGGTGCACAGGCCGCCTGGGCGAGGACACCGGTCCAGGTGGCGTTGATCACCAGCGCTGGGAGGAGGCCCAAAGCCGCGACGGGAACGAGTCGCCAGAAGAGGGTGAAGGCCATGATGCTGCTCGACTGCCACTTGCTGGCCGCCGGGTAGTCCGTGACGAACCTTGTCCGCGCCGACAGAACGTTGAAGTAGCCCCGGACCCGGCCGTAGATCGTCAACGACATGATGCGCGAGGCTACTGCCGGGGCGCGTGTAGCCGCATAGCCCCGTACGGCCTGCGCCGAGGCTCTCCACCGAGGGCGTGCGGTTGATGAGCCCGAGCGCCGCCACGCGGTGGCCGCCGCCTAACCTGCTGTCACATGCACCGGTCGCAGCGCCGATCCACGCTTCTCCTGCTGGGAAGCGTGGTGTCGGGCTGTCTCGCTCTCGTTGCGATCGGGCTTCCAGCCCTGGCTTGTGCCCGAGCCGCGGCCAACCGCGGGATCACACTCCATGACGGACCGCAGCCCGTCGCACTTCCCGCCGGCCAGCTGTACGGCATCTACGTCAACGACTCCGACAACAGCGGCTACTCCGAACAGTGCTCGATCAACGACGCCCAAGGGCAGCCAGTTCGAGTCCACGACCCAGGATGGTCGGTATCCAGCTCGGCAACCCAGACCCTCGACATGGTGTTCAACACGGGGTCGGGCCGACTCACGATCGACTGCTCCATCTCGGCAGAGCGATTCGGTGTCAGGCCGGTGCCGAACCTGCGGGCCCTCGTGATCGGGATCATTCTCGCCGGTGCTCTCGGATGCGCAGGAGTGGCCTCCTTGGTCCTCCGGGCGCGTCTGCGCCCAGCCCGGACGTCCGACGCCGAACTTGCCGCCGGCTCGTGGCCTCAGGCGAGTTCGCAGCCTCCGCCCGGCTGGTATCCCGATCCTCAGCTTCCAGGCCGATCCAGGTACTGGGGCGGGAGCGCGTGGACCGAACACGTGCACGACTGAGAACGCCACCCTCTTTGCTCGACGGCGCTGGTGATGATGGGCCGACTACCGTCGTGTGGCCCTGAGCTCGGAGCGGCGGGACATTGCGGCCATCCACGCCAGCAGGAGCCCGAAGCCAGAGAAGAACCAAGGCCCGCTCCCGTCGGTCAGCCAGGCCAGCACGGCCGACTCGACGGCAAGCACGCTGAACACGATGACACCGCGACGTGCCGATCGCGCCGCCCGCTGCGCGTGAGGTAGGGGCTGAAGGCCCCGGCGTCTGAGGGCGGCGGCGCCTCCCGCGAGAGCGCCAACCAGTACGGTGCTCGATGCGAGGACTGCGGCAAGCGGATCCCGCCGCGCCTCCTCGCGCAACGGGTAGACCGTGCTGCCGTCGCCGACGTCAGAGGCCCTGACTGTCTGCCCTGCCGCGTGCAGGCCGCTGCCCTCAGCGACCTTCACATCTGCGCGGGATGTCCCGTCGTCCCGAAGGAAGTCACCACGCCAGGTGCAACCGGACTTGCGGCAGTGCTCGGACAAAGCGGTGAACGTCCCCGGTCGGCCCCGACCAGCCAAGGCATCGTTTGCGTGAAGCAGCCCAATGATGCCGAACAGCAAGCTCAACCCGGCCAACACCAAGACGAAGCCGAGCGCCCACCGCTGCTTCAGCTTCGAAGCTGGCTGCCTGCGTCCGGCCATTACGAGGGCCGCGGCGGGCCGAGCGCCGTCACCGATGCCAGGTTCACGAGGCAAGGCTATCCGAGGTGGGAAGTCGAGAACGGTGCTTCCAATGTGGTGAATAGCGCCTGCTCCTCATCCGTTGCTCTGTCAAGAACTACCGCCAAGAACGATCGCTACTCGACGTGCTGGAACGCACTCATCTGCCGCGGGTCGCGTGTCTGCCGATGAGCGGACGTCGAAGAGCTGTCGCTATCTGATGTTCCCGGCCGGCCCGGCGGAACATCGAAGAACGGCACCTTCTGATCGAGGTCTGGCCGCGGCTAGCGAGCTTCGCTGTTGGGCGGGTTCGAGATCACGAAGTGGCACAGGCGTTCTCGAACGCACAGATCCGGCACCTCCCTGCATCTCCTATGTGGGGGTCAGTCTGGGTTGGGCTTTGGGGTTGATCGGCAGGGACGGAAAGGACCCGGTCTGGGCCTGTTGGTAGATCAGCCCGGCCGTGGCGCGGCGGTCGATGACGCTCGCGTCTTCGAGTCCGAGCTTGCGGAAGATGACGGTGACGCTCTTCTCGATCGTCTTCACAGAAAGGTGCAGTGCGTGCGCCGCAGCTCGGTTGGACATGCCGTGAGCGACCTGTTCGAGGACGTCCATCTCGCGGGTGGTGAGGCCGTCGATGGTGAGGCCATCGTCGCGCCGGACGAGGCCCTCGACGATCGTCGGGTCCAGGACGCTGTGACCTGAGCGGAGGTCTTCCAGGGCGTTGACGATGCTGGTGATGCTGGCGCGCTCGCCGTCCAGGAGGCAGGCGATCCGGAAGGCCCCGCCGCGGAGGAGTGCGAGGGGTAAGCCGTTTCGGTGGTCGGAGATGATCACGATGCCCAGCTCGGGATGGTTGGCCCGGAGCTTGCTTGCCGTTTCGAGGGTGATCATCCGGTCCGCTGGCTGGGTGCGGATGGCGAGGATCACTGCGTCTGGGATGTGCGTGTCGACGAGTTGCAGGAGCTCGGGCAGGTCGAGGGCACGGCCGAGCATTTCGACCTCAGGGGCGTGGGCAAACAGGGAGGCCAGTCCGTCACCCATGAGGGGGCTGTCGGTGGCGAGAACCAACGTGATGGGCCGACCCGTGTCCGGGGTCATCTGCGTGCTCGATTCCGCAGTGGTGACAGGTCTCGTCTCGCAGAGGGCCGGTCGCGACCGTGGCTGGCTAGCCATCGCAACCGCGGGACAGGTCCAGGGTCTCGACACTCTCGATACATGACAATACGCGCATTTCATGTCGGTAGTTAGCGGGGGGTGAACCCGTCTCAGCAGGGGGGTGTACCTGGTGGTGCGGGGCCAGCCCGTGGTGCTCAACTCGGTGCGTCCACGACGCGTGGACGTCCGTGACTCGGGGGCCGCCTGGGTCGTCTGCACGCCGGATGGACCAGCAGGGATGGTCGACCGCTTGGGGGCCGACCATCCCTGACGGGCCTGGCCGGAGCGACGAGGAGCTGCTGGTGACACAGTCCGCGCTCGGCAGTCGAGGTGAGTCCGTGCCGGCCGAGCCGCCGGTCTGGGTCCGGATCGGGCTCGGGGGGATGCACGACCTGACCGCACGGCACACGCGGCGGGCCGTCCGCCAGGTCGCTGCCGTTGCCTTGCTCGCGTTCCCGCATGGTGGTCAAGCCGTCGCCCGCCGCAACGCCCGTCAAGCGCTCGCCGCTGACCAGCAGTACGCCCAGGCGCGCCACGAGGCCCATGTCGCGCTCGAGGCAGCCGCGACGTCGGCTGCCTCGTCAGCGGCCGCCCCGGTGTTGCGGGCGTCTCGTGCGGCCGTGAGGGCCACCGGATGAACGACCACGCACGCAGCCGGCCGGACAGCGGCGTCACCGTCGCACCAGACCCGGTGTCGCCAGCACCGGACCGGCCGTCGCTGCCCTGCGTCTACTGCCGGCAAGACATCCCCGCCGGATCGTTCCGGTACTGGTCCGACAGGCAGCAGCTGCTGTCGGCCACGTGCCCTAGTTGTAACGACCACGGACGTTGTTGACGGCGTGGTGACTTGATCAAGAGGAAGACCTCCGGTCTGAGTGGCGGTGTCTAAGTCGCTGCTCAAACCGGAGGTCTTCTGTGTCGCACCGTAATGCCCGCCT
>JBAVRG010000112.1:0-3634 GCA_049694795.1 Mycobacteriales bacterium | reverse complement strand
GGTGAGGCCTCGGCGCTCGCCGGCGCCGCGGCCGGCGGCCCGTCCCGCCCGGTCCTGCACGACCAGCCGCTCGCGGTGCGTGGTCCCGACGGGCGTCCGACCGTCGTGCTCAACGCCGAGACCCTGGCCGGGCTGGCGCTCTACCTGCTTCGCGGCGCCGCCTGGTACGGCGAGGTCGGGACGCGGGACGAGCCCGGCACGCTGCTCCTCACCGTGCGCAGCGACCGCACCCGACCGGTCGTGCTGGAGCTGCCGCTGGGCACGCCGGTGCGCGTGGCCCTCGACGCTGCCGGCGTGCAGGGGCTGGACCTGCAGGCGGTCCTGGTCGGTGGCTACTTCGGGGCCTGGCTGCCCGCGCCCGACGTCCTCGACGTGCCGCTCTCGCACGACGCCCTCCGACAGGTGGGCGGCGTGCTGGGTGCGGGCCTGGTCGCCGGCCTGTCGTCGGAGGAGTGCGGGCTGCGGGCCACGGCCGAGGCGGTGCGCTACCTCGCCGGGGAGAGCGCCCGGCAGTGCGGGCCCTGCCTGAACGGGCTGCCCGCCATGGCCGCGGCGATGGATGCCCTGGCTGCCGGCACGCCGCCCTCGGGGGTGCTCGAGCGCCTCTCCCGGTGGTGCGGGCTGGTGAGCGGCCGGGGTCTGTGCCACCACCCCGACGGCACCGCGGCGCTGGTCCGCAGCGCCCTCACGGTGTTCGCCGACGACGTGCGCACCCACCTGGCCGGCGGCTGCGGCCGGCCGGCGGGCAGCGCGCTGGCCGTCCCGCGGCGGGCGCGATGAGCAAGCCGGTGCGGCTGCGGGTCGACTGGGCGGCCTGTGACGGCCACGGCCTGTGCGAGCAGTGGGCGCCCGAGCTCATCACGCGCGACGAGTGGGGCTTCCCGATCGTCGCCGACGGGCCGGTCCCGAAGGCGGCGCTCGAGCACGCTCGGGCGGCGGTGCTCGCCTGCCCGGTCCTCGCTCTCAAGCTGCTACCCGCCTCCTGAGCCGCCGGGGGAAACCGGGCATTTGCCTTCAAGCCGGTGCGCCGGGCTGACGAAGCAAGATCATCAGATGCTCGGGCGGGGGGGGGTTCGGTGGCGCGTGCGTGGTGGCTGTTCCTCACCATGGGGCTCACGCTGACGGTCGGCTACTGCGCACTGCCTGCAGCCCTCCAGCTGGTGGCGCTGCTCGGTGCAGGGACCGCCGGCGTCGTGGCGCAGGTGGCAGGCATCCGCCGGCACCGACCGGAAGGGCCCGGACCCTGGTGGCTGCTGGTGGCAGGGACCTCGGCCCTCGTCCTGGGCGACGCCGTCCACGCGAGCTACGACGTCCACCACCTCGACGTGCCGTTCCCCTCCCTGGCGGACGGCGTCTACCTGCTCGCCTGCCCGCTGCTGCTCGCTGCGCTCGCGCTCGCCGTACGGCGGTCCGGGCGCCGAGACATCGCGGCGTGGCTGGACGCCGGGATCTGGACCGGGGGCGCGTTCGTCGGCCTCTGGCTCCCGCTGGTCGCCCCCTATGCCGAGAACGCGAGCCTCGGGGTGGGACAGCGCTGGCTGGCGCTGTCCTTCCCGTTGATGGACCTGGTCGTGCTGCTCCTGCTGGTGCACCTGATCGCGCGGCAGCGCGAGGCCGGGCTCGCGCACCGGCTGCTGGCGATCGGGATGCTGGGCCTGTTCCTGGGCGACGTCGTCTACGGGATGCGCTCGCTCACCGGTCTGTACCACTCGGGTGAGCCCACCGACATGGGCTGGTTGCTGGCCTACGTCGCCATGGGCAGCGCGGCACTGCACCCGAGCATGCGTGAGCTGACAGCGCCGCGACCGCGGTCGGACCACCCCTCGCAGCGGCGGCTGGTCGCGCTGACCGCTCCGGCGCTGACCGCGCCCGCACTGCTCACCGTGCTGCTGGTGCGCGGCGACCTGCAGGGCGACGTCCGCAGCGTCATGGTCGTCGCGGGTGCCACCGCCCTGCTGTTCGTGCTCAGCTCCCTGCGCGGCCGGGGCCTCATCCTCGACCTGCGCAACCGCGAGGCCGGTCTCCAGAACGCCCTGCGCGACCGCGAACGGCTCACCGAGGAGCTGCGCTCCCGGGCGACGTGCTGCGCGCTGACCGGCCTCGTCAACCGCACCGGCTTCATGGAGCTGGTCGGGGCGTCGCTCGCCCAGCCGGTGCCGCTCGCCGTCGGGCTGCTCGACCTGGACGACTTCAAGGGCGTCAACGACTCCCTCGGCCACGACGCGGGTGACCGGCTGCTCGTCGAGGTGGCCGGCCGGCTCCGCTCCGCGCTGGGACGGAACGACGTCGTGGGTCGTCTGGGAGGGGACGAGTTCGCGCTGCTGCTGCGCGGTGACGTCCCCGCCACCGCCGACCGCGTCATCCAGGTGCTCGACTCGCCCTTCCTGCTGGAGGGGCAGGAGCTGCGCGTGCAGGCGAGCCTCGGGGTGGTGGAGCGGACCGACAGCTCCTCGCTGGGCGACCTGATGCGGCGCGCCGATGTCGCGATGTACGCCGCGAAGGCAGCCGGCGGCAACCGGTGGACCGGCTACCGGCCGGAGATGAGCGCCTCCCTGCTGCGTCGACTCGACCTGCGCAGCCAGCTGGTCGTGGCGTTGGAGAGGCAGGAGATCGAGCCCTGGTACCAGCCGGTCACCGACCTCGAGACCGGCGAGCTGCTGGGCTTCGAGGCGCTCGCCCGCTGGTGCCGCCCGGGGCGTCCGGTGCAGTCCCCCGGCGAGTGGATCGGGCTGGCGGAGGAGACCGGGCTCGTCGTCCCGATGGACCTGTCGGTGCTGCGCCAGGCGATCCGGGAGATGGCGGTGTGGCGGGCGCTCACCCCGACCGCGGCCGAGCTCGACCTCGCCGTCAACTGCAGCGGTCGCACCCTGCAGTCGGCCGGCAGCGCCGAGGCCGTGCTGTCCCTGCTCGAGCAGGAGGGCGTGCCGCCGAGCTGCCTGCTCCTGGAGGTCACCGAGGGCGTCCTGCTCGACGACGAGGCGGTCGGCCGGCGGCTGCAGCTGCTGCGCGCTGCCGGGGTCCGGATCGCTCTGGACGACTTCGGCACCGGCTGGTCGTCGCTGTCGTACCTGTCGCGCTTCCCGGTCGACGTGCTGAAGCTGGACCGGACCTTCACGGCGGGCCTGGGACGCGGCCTCGAGGGCGAGGCGGTGCCGGCCGCCGTGGTCCAGCTGGCCCGGGCCCTGCGCCTGGAGGTCATCGCGGAGGGGGTCGAGACCGCCGAGCAGGTCACCCGGCTGCGCCAGCTGGGGGCGCGCTGCGCCCAGGGCTACCTGTTCGGGCGGCCCGCCTCAGCGGCCCGCACCCGGCAGCTCGTGTTGGCGGCGGCGGCAGGGGCGGCCACCTCCTGGGCCGAGGTCCGGGCCTGACCTGGAGTTGAGCGGAACACACTCAACTCCACCCGCGTTGCAGGGGGTGACCAGCCAGCCCCGTTGGAGGAACCTGACCTCATGGACGCCGACCGCCTCACCACCAAGTCGCAGGAAGCCGTCTCCACGGCCGTCCGCCGCGCCGCTGCCGCGGGCCACCCCGAGGTGGCGCCGGTGCACCTGCTGCTGGCCCTGCTCGACCAGGAGGGCGGCGTCGCCGTACCGCTGGTGCAGGCTGCCGGCGGTGACCCGGCGCAGCTCCGGGC
>JBAVRG010000111.1:0-10285 GCA_049694795.1 Mycobacteriales bacterium | reverse complement strand
GCCGACAGCAGGAATGCCGTCGCCCGTCTCCCCCAGCTGACGCCGCTCATCTGGGCGTTCATCGGACAAGGTCCGGATTTCCTTGAGGTTGTAGGGCCGCGATCCGGACACGACCGGACACAACCGGCAGCAGCAGCAGGGTCAGGCCGCCGAGCACGGCGACACTGATGCCGGGGCCGTGATGGGCTCCGAAGGCGGTCGACACCCCGCCGGCCGCGAGCTGAGCGAGGCCCTGCGAGGCCATGAGCGAGGTGCTGGCCAGGCCGTACGCACGCCCACGCGCGTGCTCGGGGGCGGCAGCGACGTAGGCCGCGCTGGCAACCAGCTGCAGGGACGACCCGAAGCCGCTGACCGTCCACAGGACGACGGTCACCCCGACGCTGCCCGCGAGCGGGGTGGCCAGCAGGGGCAGCACGGAGATCACGGTCAGCGAGGGCAGCAGCTCGATGCGTCGCGCCGGCGGGAAGCGCAGGACGGCGAAGCTGGCGACGACGAAGCCGGCGGGGATGGAGGCGGTGAGCAGGCCGGCGGCGAGGGTGCCGCCACCCAGGGAGGCCGCGACGGGGACGGCGAGGCTCTCGGGCCCGGCGACGGCGACGGCCCCCAGCAGGGCGAAGCCGAGCAGCTTGCGCAGCGTCAGGTCGGCGGCGACCAGCCGGACGCCCTCGGCGGCGTCCCGGAGCAGGTTCGTCCGCTCCGGACGCGCGCTCGCGTCCCTCGCCCTGATGAGGCCGAGGAGCGCGCCGGCTGACACCAGGAAGGTGCCGGCGTCGAGCAGCAGGACCTGCTCGGTGCCCGCGGTCGCGAGCAGCGCACCGCCCGCGACGAAGCCGCCGATCATCGCGGCCTGGAAGACCAGGTTGCACAGCGCGTTGCCGCGGACGTAGGCCTCGCCGGGCAGGATGTCGGGCAGCGTGGCCCCGCGAGCGCTGTCGAAAGCGGGCGCGAACGCCGAGAGCACCACGAGCAGTGCGAAGACGCCCACGACGGGGAGGTGAGCCGTCGCCAGAGCGGTGACGGCGCACGCCCGGCCGAGGTCGCTGAGCACCATCACGGTCCGGCGCGTGTAGCGGTCGGACAGCGCCGACAGCACCGGTCCGCCCACCAGGTAGGTGAGGTAGGCGACTGCGAACGTCGCCGACGCCGCGAAGGCGGAGTGGGTCTCGCGGAACACGAGCACGGCGAGCGCGATGCGAGCCAGCTGGTCGCCGAGGATGCTGAGGGCCTGCGAGAAGAGGATGGCGGCGAACTCGCGGTTGGCCAGCACAGAGCGGTACGTCGCGTGTTCCCCCACGGTCACGTGCGCAGTTTGCCGGAGATCCACCTGGAACACATGCTTGCCACGGCGCTACTTGCCTGTGCCGTCCGGCGCGGGGGACGCCGTACTGTGGACACGGACGCCCCTGTAGTCCAACTGGCAGAGACCGGGGTCTTAAAAACCTCGTCAGTGTGGGTTCGACTCCCACCGGGGGCACGTTCCGGATGCCCATGGCGTTACCCGGAGTGACCGAACGAAGGAGCAGCATGGAGTCCAGCAACCCGGTGTTCGGCAACGCACCGGCACTCAAGCAGGGCTACCCGTCCGCGGCGCAGGTCGAGGCGATCTACCGGACGCCGCAGCGGCTGACGATGGACGACGTCGTCATGCGGACCGGCCTGCTCCTGGGCCTGGTGGTCCTCACCGGTGCGGTGGCCTGGGTCGCCGACCTGGGTCCCGGCGTGGTCGTGGTCGCGGCGCTCGCGGGTCTGGCGCTGGCGATGGTCAACATCTTCCGGCGCGAGGTCAGCCCGCCGCTCGTGCTGGCCTACGCGGCCTGCGAGGGCGTCTTCCTCGGCGCGATCAGCAAGGCCTACGAGGGCTACTACGGCGGCATCGCGCTGCAGGCCGCGGTCGTGACCGCCACCATCTTCGGGGCGGTGCTGTTCGCGTTCAGCCGCGGGGCCCTGCGCGCCACACCGCGCTTCACCAAGGTCGTGACCGGCGCCTTCGTCGGGCTGTTCGCGCTGCTGGTCGTCAACGCGCTCGCCTCCTGGATCGGCGGCGGCAACGGCATCGGACTGCGCGACGGGGGCGGCCTGGCGATCCTGTTCAGCCTCGCCTTCATCGCGTTCGGCTCGCTCACGTTCGTGCTCGACTTCGACCAGGCCCAGCGCATGGTCGCTGCGGGGGTCGACGAGCGGGAGTCGTGGCGGGTCGCGTTCGGCCTGGTGGTCGGCCTGGTCTGGCTCTACCTCGAGGTGCTGCGCCTGCTCAGCTACCTCAGCGACCGCAGATAGCGCCGCCGGGACCGCCAGGACCTGGGTGCGACGGCCGCGGACGGCCGTGCCAGGGTGAGCGGGTGATGCGCCGTGCCACCGCTGCCGTGCTGCTGCTGGCCGCCCTGGCGGGGTGCGCCCTCGGTCGCACGACCCCGAGGAGCTCGCCCTCCCCCAGCGCGAGCGCGTCGCCCACCCCCTCGCCCACGCCTTCGCCCACCCCCACGGGCACGCCGCCGCTCACCCTGACCGCGCTGGGGACGTTCTCCGAGCCTGTCTGGGCCGGTTCCGCGCCGGGCGACCCCGCCCACCTCTACCTCGTCGAGAGGACCGGTCGGCTGCTCGAGCTCGACGCCCTCGGCCACCTGCAGCGGGTCGTGCTCGACCTGTCCGCCCTGGTGAGCACGGGCAACGAGCAGGGCTTCCTGTCGATCGCCTTCGACCCGGCGTACCCGCGCAACCACCGCCTGTACGTCGACTACACGGACAAGGCCGGTGACACCCAGGTCGTCGCCTACGCGGTGCGCGGCGGCGTCGCGACCGGCCCGCAGCAGCTGCTGACCGTGGACCAGCCGTACGCCAACCACAACGGCGGCCTGCTGCTGTTCGACCGCACCGGGATGCTGCTCGTGGGCGTCGGTGACGGCGGCTCCGCAGGGGACCCGCAGAACCACGCGCAGGACCTGACCAGCGACCTCGGCAAGATCCTGCGGCTCGACCCCCGCACCGGATGGGCGGCCAGGGGCAACCCGTACCCGGCCAACCCCAAGGTGTGGGCGCTCGGGCTGCGCAACCCGTGGCGGTTCTCGTTCGACACCAACGGCGACCTGTACCTCGGCGACGTCGGCCAGAACAAGGTCGAGGAGCTGGACGTCGTCCCTCCTTCCGAGCAGCGCGGCGCCAACTACGGCTGGTCGGTCTACGAGGGTGACCAGGTGTTCAAGCAGGACCGGGTGCTGACCCGTGGCGGCCCGGTGATCAGCCCGGCGCTGGTCTACCTGCACAGCGACGGCGGCTGCTCGATCACCGGCGGGGAGGTCTACCGGGGTCACGCGCTGCCGCAGCTGGTCGGAACCTACGTCTTCGGCGACTACTGCGCGGGCCGGCTGATGGCCGTGCAGCGCACCGCCAACGGCGTCACGCCGGCGGTCGAGCTCGGCCCCAAGGTCGGAGGGCTGCAGGCCTTCGGTCACGACGCCGCCGGCGAGCTGCTCGTGATGTCCGCGGACACCCTGTACCGGCTGGACGCCGGCACCCCATGAGCGGGGACCGGTCCGACGCCCAGAGGCTGCTGGCGAAGGAGGTCGACGCGCTGGTGCAGCGGCTGCGGCTGTGGACGCCTGCCCGCTGGGCTGCGGCCGCCGACCCCTGGGGCACCCGGGCCGACCTCTGCCGGCACCTCGCGCAGTGGCTGGCCGACCGGGCGGCCGCCCGCGAGGGCGAGCCGCAGCGCTTCCTGCCCGTGCTGCAGCCGGACCTGCTCGTCGCCGACCAGCTCGCGGTGACGGGCGACGACCTGGTGCGCACCGGGCCGGACGACGAGACCTGCAAGGCGGCCGTGGACCACCTGCTCGCGCACCGCCTCGACCTGCTCGGTGAGGACGTCCCGGCCTCGCTCGGTGGCGACGAGGCGCTCGCCCGCGGTCGCGCCGTCTGCGCCGCCTGACCCCGGTACGGCGAAGGCCGGCGCCCCGTCAGGGACACCGGCCTTCGCCGTACCGGGGGGCGCGACTCAGCTGAGGCGCTCGATGACCATCGCCATGCCCATGCCGCCACCGACGCACATGGACTCGACGCCGAACTGCTTGTCACGCGTCTGCAGGCCGTTGATGAGCGTGCCGGTGATGCGGGCGCCGGTCATGCCGAACGGGTGGCCGACGGCGATGGCGCCGCCGTGCACGTTGAGCTTGTCGATGTCGATGCCGACCTCGCGCTGCGAGGACAGGACCTGCGAGGCGAACGCCTCGTTGATCTCGTAGAGGTCGATGTCGTCCACCGTCTTGTTCGCGCGCTTGAGGGCGAGCTTGATGGCCTCGGCCGGGCCGTGGCCCATGACCTCGGGCGACAGGCCGGTGACGGCCGTCGAGACGATGCGGGCGAGCGGGGTGAGTCCCAGCGCCTTGGCCTTGGCGTCGCTCATGATGACGACGGCGGCGGCACCGTCGTTGAGCGGGCAGGCGTTGCCGGCGGTGATGAGGCCGTCCGGGCGGAAGACCGGCTTGAGGCCGGACATGCCCTCGACGGTGACGCCCGCGCGGGGGCAGTCGTCAGCGGAGACGACGGTGCCGTCCTCCAGGGTGTACGGCGTGATCTCGCGCTCCCAGAAGCCGTCGGCGATGGCCTTCTCGGCGAGGTTCTGCGACCGGGCGGCGAACTCGTCCATGTCGGCCCGCGAGATGTTCTTCCAGCGCGCGACGTTCTCGGCGGTCTGGCCCATCGCGATGTAGACGTCCGGGACGTTGCCGTCCTGGCGCGGGTCGTGCCAGTCGGTGACACCGCCCTCGGCGGCCTTCGCCGTGCGCTCCATCGCCTCGGCGAAGAACGGGTTGACCGCGGTCGCGACGTCGGACATGCCGTTGCCGAAGCGGGAGACGGCCTCGACACCGGCGGAGATGAAGGCGTCGCCCTCACCGGTCTTGATGGCGTGGAAGGCCATCCGGGTGGTCTGGAGCGAGGAGGAGCAGTAGCGGTTGACGGTCGTGCCCGGCAGCGAGTCGTAGCCGAGCTTGACGGCCACGGCGCGGCCGATGTTGAAGCCGGCCTCACCAGCCGGCTGGCCGCAGCCCATGATCAGGTCGTCGATGTCCTCGACCTTGAGGGCGGGCACCTTGTCGAGCGCGGTCTGGACCGCGAAGGCGGCCAGGTCGTCCGGCCGGGCGCTGATGAGCGACCCCTTGAAGGCGCGGCCGATGGGGGTACGTGCGGTCGAGACGATCACGGCCTCGGGCATGAGGGGCTCCTCGGTAGCAGGCATGCGGTCAGGCAGAACAGCAGAACGCGGTTCGGTAAACGCTAACCCGCCGCCCCGGAGTCGGGTACGGGGGCTCCCTCCGCGGCTTCGGCGGCGGCCTGTCCGGCGCCGTCCTCCTCCTCCGGCTCGCGCGCGTCCGGCGCGCCGCGGGACACCAGCGGCAGCCGCCGGACCAGCCGGGCCAGCCGCCCGGGCCCTGCTGCGGCGATGCCCTCGTCGCCCTCGACCGTCTCGACGACCAGGCCGGGCTCGCGGGCGGCGACGCTCGCCGCCACGCTGACGTCCTGGACGGTGGAGCTGATGGCCACGCTGCCGGGCACCTCCACGCCGCAGGCCTCGAGCAGGCTCGGCAGCAGGGCGTCCGCGACCCGGCGGTAGCCCAGCGGGGACGGGTGGAAGCGGTCGTCGCTCCACAGGTGCGGGTGCTGGGAGAACTCCGGCGCCAGCAGGGTGCCCAGCGAGACCGCGATGCCGTCGTTCTCGGCCACCGCGACCGCTTGGGCGGTCGCCAGCCGGCGGCTCCAGAGCGCGGCCACCGAGCGCAGCGGCTCGAGCAGCGGCTTGACGGTGCCGAGGTCGGGGCAGGTGCCGACGACGACGGCGGCGCCGGCCGCCCGCAGGGTCTTGACCGCCCGGCCGAGGTCGCGCGACGCGTCGCCCGGGAGCACCCGGTGGGTGACGTCGTTAGCACCGATCATGATCACGGCGAGGTCGACCGGTTCGCGCAGCGCCTCGGCGACCTGCACGTCGAGGTCGGCGGACCGGCCGCCCACGACCGCGACGACGTCGAGCCGCACCCGGCGGCTCAGGTCGCGCGCGATGCCGCCGGCGAGCAGCGCGCCCGGCGTCTGCTCGGGGGTGTCGCACCCCAGCCCGGTGGCGCTCGAGTCGCCGATCATCACCAGCCGCAGCGCGGGCCCGAGGTAGCGCCCGTAGACGCCCGTCGGGTCGGGGGGGACCTCGGTGGGCTCACCGATGGTGCGCCGCGCCAGGGCCGCCTCGGCGCGGATCAGCCCGTAGCCGGCCGCGCCGAGCGCACCGACCAGCCCACCGCCGTACGCGCCCCTGATCGCGACCCACGCGGCCCGGCGTCCCGGTCGCTGCGGCCTCACGAAGGCCGTCCGGCGAGGAACGCGCGCACCGCCTCACGTGCCCCCCGGCTGATGTGGGCCCCGTGCGTGAAGGCGGCCGTCTCGTAGTCGAGCTCGCCGAGCACCGCGGCCGTCTCCCGCGACTGCGTGACGTCGGTGCAGAACAGGGCGGGGGAGTAGCGCAGCCCGCGCACGTTGAAGATGGCATCGCCGGTGATGAGCACCCCGGTCGCCTCGTGCAGGTAGGAGCAGTGCCCCGGCGAGTGCCCGGGGGTGTGCACGACGCGCACCCCGCACTCCAGCAGCGCGCCGTCGGCGAAGGTCTCGCCGACCTCGACCTTGGCGAAGCCGCGGCCCGGCAGGCGGCTCATCAGGCGACCGGAGAACCGACGGGTGTCGAGACCGGGAGGCCGGCCGTCGCGCAGGTAGACGCCCTCGCGGTCGTGCGACATGACCATCGCGCCCGTGGCGCGCTGGGCGCCGGCCAGGCCGCCGGCGTGGTCGTTGTGCGCGTGCGTCATGAGGATCCGGGTGACGTCCTCCGGCGCCCGCCCGAGCTGAGCGAGGGCCGCGAGCACCTTCTTGTGCGCGTTCCTCAGGCCGGCGTCCACCAGCGTGAGGGACCCGTCGGGGTTGGTGAGGAGGAAGGAGTTCACCAGGTCATGGGGTGCCGTCGGCACCCTCCACAGCCCGCTCGCCAGCTCGACCGCCGTCACGGCAGAACACCTCCTGTTACTGCTCGGTAGGTGACCCTAGCCCCGCTTAGGGTGGGCGCCACGCCCCCTCTCCGCCACATCACAGCCCGATCCGACCTGGGAAGGACCCCCGTGCAGGTCAGCGACTCGATCCTCGATCTCATCGGCAACACCCCGCTGGTGCGGCTCCACCGCGTCACGGAGGGCATCACCGCGACCGTGCTCGCCAAGGTCGAGTACTTCAACCCGGGCGGGTCGGTGAAGGACCGCATCGCCGTCCGGATGGTCGACGACGCGGAGAGGAGCGGCGCGCTCCGGCCGGGCGGCACGATCGTGGAGCCGACCAGCGGCAACACCGGCGTCGGGCTGGCGCTGGTGGCGCAGCAGCGCGGCTACTCCTGCGTGTTCGTCTGCCCCGACAAGGTCGCCAAGGACAAGATCGACGTGCTGCGTGCCTACGGCGCCCGCGTCGAGGTGTGCCCGACCGCGGTCGACCCCGACGACCCGCGCTCCTACTACTCGGTGAGCGACCGGCTCGCCAAGGAGCTCCCCGGTGCCTGGAAGCCCGACCAGTACTCCAACCCGGCCAACCCGCGGTCTCACTACGAGACCACGGGTCCGGAGCTGTGGACCCAGACCGACGGGCGCATCACGCACTTCGTCGCCGGCATGGGCACCGGCGGCACGATCGGCGGGACGGGTCGCTACCTCAAGGAGGTGTCCGACGGTCGCGTGCAGGTCGTCGGGGCGGACCCGGTCGGCTCGGTCTACTCCGGCGGCAGCGGGCGGCCCTACCTCGTCGAGGGCGTCGGCGAGGACTTCTGGCCGGCGACCTACGACGCCTCGGTCCCCGACCGGGTGATCGCCGTGTCCGACCGCGACTCCTTCGCGATGACGCGGCGGCTGGCCCGCGAGGAGGGCCTGCTCGTGGGTGGCTCCTGCGGCATGGCGGTCGTCGCGGCCCTCGAGGTGGCGCGCGAGGCCGGCCCCGAGGACGTGGTCGTGGTGCTGCTGCCCGACAGCGGCAGGGGCTACCTGTCGAAGATCTTCAACGACGACTGGATGGCCGACTACGGCTTCCTGTCGGTCGGTGGCGAGAAGACCGTCGGTGACGTGATGGGCCGCAAGACGGGCTCGGTGCCGGAGTTCGTGCACAGCCACCCGAACGAGACCGTCCGCGAGGCCATCGACATCCTGCGTGAGTACGGCGTCTCGCAGATGCCCGTGGTGCGCGCCGAGCCGCCGGTGATGACGGCCGAGATCGTGGGTGCCGTGCACGACCGCGACCTGCTCGACGCGCTGTTCACCGGCCGCGCCCAGCTCGCCGACCCGCTGTCGCAGCACCTGAGTCCGCCGCTGCCGCTCGTCGGTGCCGGCGAGCCGGTGCAGGCCGCGATGGCCGCGCTGGAGAAGGCGGACGCCGCCGTGGTGGTCGAGGACGGCCGGCCGATGGGGGTCGTGACCCGCCAGGACGTGCTCGCCTTCCTGTCGCAGGGCTAGCCGCAGCTGCTTCGTCATCAGGGGACCGGGAACCGCGTCCGCACCGGTCGCGTCCCACGGGCATGCGCACTCACCGGTACGTCGTCCCGCCCCTGCTGCTCGCGCTCGCGGCCACCGGCTGCAGCCATCGGAGCACCTCGTCGGCAGGGCCCGGGGGTGGCGACAGGAGCCTGCTCACGCCGTACGGGGCGGCGCTGCCCACCGGGTCGGCGGGCGGGGATGACCGGGCCCGGTCGTCGGCTGACGGGGACGGGGCCGTCTCGTCCGCCGCGGGCAGCGCGCGCACGTTCGTCGGTCGTGGGGCGCCCAGACCGGCGGACCCGGTGCCGCTGCCGGGGACGGCCGCGCTGCGTGCCGGCTTCGTCGACGACAACGCCCACTTCAGCGACTACCTGGCCTTCCTGAAGCAGATGGACCAGGCCGGGGTGCACGGCGACCCGCTCGACGTGAGCGACCGGCACGTCGTGACGGTCGTGGACCACGACGGCAAGCCGGTCCTGGCGGCGACGGTCGCGCTGCTCGCCGGGGACCGGGTGCTGCAGACGGCACGGACGCACGCCGACGGCCGGGCGCTGCTGTTCCCCGCGGTCGCGGGCGGTGGCGACATCGTGCAGGTGACGCTCGGCCACGAGACGCACCGACAGGCTCTCGGGACCGAACCGCTGCGGGTGCAGCTCGACCAGGTGCGGCCGGTCGAGCCGGTGCGTCTCGACCTGCACTTCCTGCTCGACACGACCGGCTCGATGGGCGACGAGATCGACCGGCTGCGCAGCACCCTCGACCAGGTCGCGCAGCAGATCGACGCCCTGCCGCAGAAGCCGCAGGTGCGCTACGGCCTGACCGTCTACCGCGACCACGGTGACGCCTACGTCTCGCTGACCCACGACTTCACCGACCTCGCGACCTTCCGCAAGGAGCTCGGCCGCACCGTGGCCGATGGTGGCGGCGACACCCCCGAGGCTCTCGACGAGGCCTTCCACGGAGCCGTCAACGGGCCCGCCTGGGACAGCGACCACGCCGTGCAGATCGCCTTCCTCGTCGCCGACGCGTCGCCGCACCTCGACGACGGCCCCGGCGGACCGTCGTACGCGAAGGACGTGCTGGTGGCGCAGCAGAAGGGGATCGAGGTCGTGCCGCTCGCCGCGTCGGGCACCGACGACCCGGCAGAGCTGGTGTTCCGGCAGCTCGCGGAGTACTCGATGGGGACGTTCTTCTTCCTGACCTACGGCCCGCACGGGGGGCCCGGCGACGGCACCGACCGGCACGTCAGCGGTTACGGCACGGGCTCGCTCGAGGACCTCGTGGTGGGGCACGTCGCGAGCCGCCTCGCGGCCTTGGACGGCAAGGCGGCCGGTCAGTAGCGCTGCGGCGTGTCCTCGCCTCGTCCGTACCGGGTCGTGCAGCGGCCCTTCCTCCAGCTCATCGCGTGGGCTCGTCGAGTTGTCAGGCGCCCAGAGGGCTGTGGCACGCCCTGCGCCTGACAACTCGTGGGGCGCACGTGCAACCGCTCGCCCGTCTTGCGTTGCCAGTCGCCGAGTTGGGCGGTCCCACCCGGAGCACGCCGAGACCCTGGCGCGGTGGCGACACCGTCGCGGGGCCTGACCGCCGTACGGTGGGGCCCATGAGTGGCGACTGGGACCCGGCGGTGCACGGCTTCGAGACGCTCGCGATCCACGCGGGCCAGGACCCCGACCCGACGACGGGTGCGGTGGTGGTGCCGATCTACCAGACCTCGACCTACGCGCAGGAGGAGGTCGGGCGGCACAAGGGCT
>JBAVRG010000110.1:0-12963 GCA_049694795.1 Mycobacteriales bacterium | reverse complement strand
CTACCTGGGCGGCTCGACCACCCTGCCCGCCCCGGTGCTCCCCACGTCCCGCTAGCACTTCTGCTCGCTGCGTTCACCCGGGTGCCGCTGGTGCGGGCTGCCGTGGGCAGGCACCCTGGCAGGGTGTACTCCCTGGTGAGCGCGTCGGTGCTGGCGATCGACCTGGCGCGTCACTCCAGCGGTACGGCGGTCGCCGACGCCGTCGACCGGGTCCTGGCGCTCACGCCGGCTGAGCTGGCGGCGCTCGGGACACCTGCGCCCGACGACGTGCGGCAGCGGGTGCTGGACGCGTGCACAGGCGAGCCTCGGATGAGCACCCTCATGGACGGCGTGGCCGCGACCTTCGCGGAGGGGCTGCCCGACGCGACGACGAGCCGCACGATCCTGACCGCGCTCTGCGAGACGCCGGTGGGTGGGCTCGGTGACCTGCTGGCGATGCTGGAGGGCGAGCTCGCGCCCTGCCCCGGCCGGCAGGTGGCGCTCGACGCGGTGACGGTCGCCTGGGCCGGGCGGCAGGCCGACCTCACCGACCTGGCGCGGCTGCGCGCCCCCTGGGCGGCTGCGGTCCCGGCTGTCCCCGCGTCCCTGCCGGACACCCCCTACGCCGAGCGCCTGCGCGGGCTGCTCGACCAGGTCGCCCGCCGCCGCCCCGAGCAGTGGCAGCAGGTCGTGGCGGCGCACGCCGTCCACCGCGGCAGCTTCCGCTGGAGCACCGCGATGCATCAGGCCTGCCAGGCGGCGTACGAAGCGGACCGCCTGGTCGAGGTCGCGCGCGCCCAGCTCGCCGCGGCGCGGTCCCTGCGCCTGTCCGGTGCGAGCACCGGCCCGCACTCCCATGCCGTGGGGATGGCCGTGACGGCTGCGGTGCAGGCCGTCTGCGTGGAGGCGCTGGTGTCACCGGACATCACCCGAACGTTGCTCCTGGCATGGGAGGGCGGGTCATAGGGTGACGGTGTGAAGCGCCGCGCCAAGATCGTCTGCACGCTCGGACCGGCCACGCACTCCTACGAGCGGGTGCGCGCGCTGGTCTACGCCGGCATGGACGTCGCCCGGCTGAACTTCTCGCACGGCGCCTACGAGGACCACGCCCAGGCCTACCGCTGGGTGCGGGAAGCCAGCGACGAGTCGGGTCGGGGTGTCGGTGTGCTCGTCGACCTGCAGGGTCCCAAGATCCGGCTGGGCACGTTCGCGGACGGGCCGGTCGTGTGGAGCACCGGCGAGACCGTCACCATCACGACCGACGACGTCCCCGGCAGTCACGACCGCGTGTCGACGACGTACAAGGGACTGGCGGGTGACGTCAGCGTGGGGGACCGGCTGCTGGTCGACGACGGCAAGGTCGGGCTCAAGTGCGTGGCCGTCGACGGGCCGGACGTGCGGCTGGTGGTCACCGAGGGCGGCCCGGTCTCCAACAACAAGGGGCTCTCGCTACCAGGGATCGCGGTCAGCGTCCCGGCGCTGTCGGAGAAGGACGAGGCCGACCTGCGCTTCGCGATGACGCTGCGGGCGGACATGGTCGCGCTGTCGTTCGTGCGCGCGGCCGCGGACCTCGAGCCGGTGCTGCGCATCATGAAGGAGAGCGACGCGCGGCTGCCGGTGCTGGCGAAGGTCGAGAAGCCCCAGGCGGTCGAGAACCTCGAGGAGATCGTCGCGGCCTTCGACGGGCTGATGGTCGCCCGTGGCGACCTCGGCGTGGAGATGCCGCTCGAGCGCGTGCCGCTCGTGCAGAAGCGCGCGGTGCAGATCGCCCGCGAGCACGCCAAGCCGGTCATCGTCGCCACCCAGATGCTCGACTCGATGATCACGAACTCACGGCCGACGCGGGCCGAGGCGAGCGACGTCGCCAACGCCGTGCTCGACGGTGCCGACGCCGTGATGCTCTCCGGTGAGACCAGCGTCGGCGCCTACCCCGTCGAGACGGTCGCGACCATGGCGCGCATCGTGGGCGCCGCTGAGGAGCAGCTGCGTCGGGTGCCCCCGATCACCTCCGAGCCGCGCGGCATCGCCGCCGCGATCGCGAAGGCCGCTGCCACGGTCGGTGAGCAGGTCGATGCCCAGGCACTGGTGGCCTTCACCCAGAGCGGCGACACCGCCCGCCGGCTGGCCGGCCACCGCTCGCCGATCCCGCTGCTGGCGTTCACCCCGCTGCCGGAGGTGCGCAGCCAGCTGTCGCTGGTCTGGGGCGTGGAGACGTTCCTGGTGCCTGCTGTGCAGCACACGGACGAGATGGTGCGGCAGGTCGACAGCGCGATGCTCGAGCTGGGCCGGATGCAGGTCGGCGAGCTGGTCACGATCGTGGCGGGCAGCCCGCCGGCCACGACCGGTTCGACGAACGCACTGCGGGTGTGGCGGCTCGGGGATCCGCTGCCGACCCCGCCGCAGGCTCAGCCGGCGATGTAGAGGTACCGCGGCGCGCGGACCCGCATCACCGAGTAGCTGCGGGTGCCGAACATGTTGTACTGCTCGATCCGCACGGTGCCGTCGGGGTAGACGCCGGTGACGACCGCGACGTGCCCGTAGCCGCCGGCCTGCAGGGTGCCCACCTGGCCGTTGCCCGGGTAGTAGGCCGACCGCTCGTAGGAGTTCCACTGCGCGATCGCGCCCAGCTTCGGCCGGGTCGTCACGACCTTGTGCAGCGCGCGGGCGGTCTCGTCCCAGTGGTAGGCGCTGCCCCAGTGCTGGGTCGCGTTGCTGATGCGGTGACCGCGCTGGTAGAGCTCCCACGCCGCGAAGCTCACGCACTGGCGCTTGGTGAAGCCGAAGGCGTCCGCGCGGTTCGTCGTGTCGGTGCGCCACGGGTAGTCGTCGCCCGAGGCGAGGGCGGGTGAGCTCGGCAGCAGCGGGGCCATGAGCGCAGCGAGGACGCTGAGGGTGGACAGTGCGGTGGTGAGCAGGCGGCGCATGTGAGGTGTTCTCGGCACGCCCACCGGTGCTGCTTGAGTGCGAAGGAAACGGGTACGACCAGACAAAACGGACATGCGAGGGGAGACTACCCGCCGTCATCTGCCGCTCCCGGCGCCACGCCGGTCCGGGCCAGGAGATACTGGCCCCGTCGGGCCATCAGCGCGCCGTGGGCGCCTTGCCGGATCGGTGCCGGATCGGTGCCCCCGGTGGGATTCGAACCCACACTGTCGGTGGTTTGAGCACCGTGCGTCTGCCGGTTGCGCGACGGGGGCGGACGGGACCGAGCCTAGAGGGTCGCCGGGCCCGAGTGGGGCGGCTGCGGCAGTGCGCCGAATGGGTAGCCTTGCGGAGATGTCCACCTCGCCCGCGCGCCGCGTCCTCCTGGCTGAGGACGAGGCCCTCATCCGCCTCGACCTCAAGGAGATGCTCGAGGAGGAGGGCTTCGAGGTCGTCGGCGAGGCCGGCGACGGCGAGACCGCGGTCCGCCTCGCCCGCGAGCTGCGTCCGGACCTGGTGATCCTCGACGTCAAGATGCCGGTGCTCGACGGCCTGTCCGCGGCCGAGCAGGTCGTGGCGGCGCGCATCGCGCCCGTGGTCATCCTCACGGCCTTCAGCCAGCGCGACCTCGTCGAGCGGGCCCGCGAGGCCGGTGCGATGGCGTACCTGGTCAAGCCGTTCCAGAAGAAGGACCTCGTCCCCACCATCGAGATGGCGGTGTCCCGCTTCGCGGAGATCGTCGCGCTCGAGGGCGAGGTCGCCGATCTCACTGGCCGGCTGGAGGCGCGCAAGCTCATCGACCGTGCCAAGGGCGTCCTGCAGACCGAGCACGGCCTGACCGAGCCGGAGGCGTTCCGCTGGATCCAGCGCGCATCGATGGACCAGCGGCGCTCGATGCGCACGGTCGCGCAGGACGTCGTCGACGGCCTCGCGACACCCGTCAAGGACTGACGCAGCCGGACGGGATGGCTCTGTCTCACGGGCATCCTGAGCTGCCGATGCTGGGTCCTGTGCCACTGGTGAGGTGACGGCACCCCTTTGCGGTTCGCCCCCTTTGGAAACGATCTACCGCTCAAGGGGATCCGGGACGGGGCGGGTCGGACACCACGAGGGGTAGATCGGCGACGGGGCCGGGAGCTGCTGGTCAACCGGTGACGAGCACCTTTGCACGGGTACCCGGGCGCGCGTTGGCCCCAGTTGTCCGGCTTGTCAGCCGTGCTCAGCCCTCGCCGAGGTAGACCTTCCGCACGCGGTCGTCGCCCAGCAGGTCCTTGGCTGCGCCGTGCATCGCCATGGTGCCGGTCTCGAGCACGTAGCCGCGGTCGGCCAGCCGCAGCGCCTGGGTGGCGTTCTGCTCGACGAGCAGCACGGTCACGCCCTCGTCGTTGAGCTGCTTGATGATCTCGAAGATGGTCTGCACCACAAGCGGCGCGAGGCCCATCGAGGGCTCGTCGAGCAGCAGGACGCGTGGCCGCCCCATGAGCGCGCGGCCGATGGCGAGCATCTGCTGCTCGCCGCCGGACAGCGTGCCGCCGTCCTGGTCGCGCCGCTCGGCGAGACGAGGGAACAGCGAGAACACCCGTTCGGTGTCCTCCGTGAGGTGGGTGCGGTCGCGGTAGGCGCCCATCTCGAGGTTCTCGGCCACCGACATCCGGGGGAACACCCGCCGGCCCTCGGGCACGTGGCCGACCCCCATGGCCGCGACCACGTGGGGCGGCTTGCCGGTGAGGGGCTCGCCGCCCAGCAGGATCGACCCCCGGCTCGGCGTGTGCAGGCCGCTGATGGTGCGAAGGGTCGTGGTCTTGCCGGCGCCGTTCGAGCCGAGCAGGGTCACCACCTCGCCCTGCTCGACGGACAGGGAGATGCCCTTCAGCGCCTCCACGGCGCCGTAGCGCACGACGACGTCCTCGAGGGTGAGCAGGCTCATGTCGCGGTCCCCTCGTCGGTCTGGTCGGTGCCCGGAGCGCCCAGGTAGGCCTCGACGACGGCGGGGTCGCGCTGCACCGACTCGGGCGGGCCGGAGGCGATGACCTTCCCGAAGTTGAGCACCGTGACGGTGCTGGCGACGCTCATCACCAGCCGCATGTCGTGCTCGATGAGCAGGACCGACACCCCGGTGTCGGCGACCCTGCGGATCAGGCCCTCCAGGTCCCGCTTCTCGGCGGGGTTGGTGCCCGCTGCCGGCTCGTCGAGCAGCAGCAGCGTCGGGCTGGTGCCCAGGGCCCGCGCGATCTCCAGGCGCCGCTGGTCGCCGTACGGGAGCGAGGCGGACACCTCGTGGACGCGGTGCCGCAGGCCGACGAACTCCAGCAGCCGGAGCGCCTCGGCGACGCTCTCCCGGTCGTCGCGCCGGCTCGAGGGCAGCCGCAGCATCGCCGACAGGGCCCCGGACCGCTGGCGCGACTCGACGCCGACCTGGACGTTCTCGAGGGCGGTGAGCGCCGGGAACAGCCGGATGTTCTGGAAGGTGCGGGCCACGCCCAGGGAGGTGATGGCGTGCGGCTTCCTGCCGACCAGCTGGGACTGGCGCCCGTCCTTGCCGGTGAACAGCACCTCTCCGACCTGCGGCCGGTAGGCACCGGTCAGGCAGTTGAACAGCGAGGTCTTGCCTGCGCCGTTGGGGCCGATGACCGCCGAGATCGCGCCCTCGGGGACCGACATCGACACGGCGTCGAGCGACACCAGACCGCCGAAGCGCAAGGTGACGTCCTTGACCTCCAGTACGGCGGTCACGCGCCCACCTCGCCGGTGCCGAGCGCGTCCGCGCCGCCGAGGCCCTGCTCGGACAGGGCGATCTCCCGCCTGCGGCGTCGGGACGGGACGAGTCCCTGCGGGCGGAAGACCATCATCACCATGATCACCGCGCCGAAGTACACGAACCGGTCGGCGTCCGGGACCTTGAACCCGATGACGGGCAGCGGGTCGCGCAGGAAGTAGGCCAGGCCCTGCAGCACGACCGCACCGAGCACCGCGCCGAAGATGTTGCCCATGCCGCCGAAGATGACGATCGTCAGGACCAGGATGGAGGCCTGCAGGCTGAAGGTCTCCGGGTTGAAGAACTGGCGGGTGGCGTAGAAGACGCCCGCGAAGCCCGAGGTCGACGCGCCGATCGCGAAGGCCAGCAGCTTGAAGCGCAGCGTCGGGACACCGCACGCCTCGGCCGCCACCTCGTCCTCCCGGATGGCGGCGAGCCCCCGGCCGATGCGGGAGCGCTCGAGCCTGCTGAAGGCGATCATCACGACGATCACGATGGCCAGCAGCAGGTAGTAGTAGGGGAGCGCGTCCTGCCCCCACAGGTAGGAGAACCCCCCGACGTGCACGGACAGCGGCGGGACGCCGAACGCGCCGCGCGAGCCGTTGGTGATCCCGTCGCTGTTGCGGGCGAGGATCTGCACGATCTCACCGAAGCCGAGCGTCACGATCGCGAGGTAGTCGCCACGCAGCCGCAGGGTGGGGCCGCCCAGCACCACGCCGGCGAGCGCGGCGAGCCCGACCGCGAGCGGGAAGACGAAGAACGGGTTGAGGATCAGCGGCGAGTGGACCGGCAGCGGGTGCACGACCTTGCCGTTGACGACCGAGCTGGTGAAGTAGGCGGTGGCGTAGGCGCCAATGGCGTAGAAGGCGATGTAACCGAGGTCGAGCAGGCCGGCGTAGCCGACCACGACGTTGAGCCCGAGCGCGAGCAGCGCGTAGATGCCGACGTCGAGGAACAGCGAGCCCTGCGCCGCCGGCGACAGCTGCAGCGGGACCAGCACGGCCACGGCGAGCATGGCGGCGTAGCCGGCAGGCCGGCTGCCCGGGAGCGAGGCCACCGTCGCCACGCGGTCCCGCAGGCCACCGAGCCCCACCGCCCGACTGCGGCCGGGCAGCGTCGTGAGGGCGAACAGCACCAGGCCGAAGAGCAGGAACCCGATCACGCGCGGCGCGAACAGCGAGCCCTTGATGCCCGACAGCGGGTGGTCGCTGCTGCCGTCCGGCCCGGTGATGACGGCGAGCACGAGCGCGAGGAACAGGCAGCTGCCCAGGCGGCGCGCGGTCGGGCCCGTGAGCCGGGCCCACAGGGACACGGGGGCCGAGGTCGTCATGCCGCCCTCCCGAGGCGTTCGCCGAGCAGGCCTTGGGGGCGCACGAGCAGGATCAGCACCAGCACCAGGAAGGCGACCACGTCGGTGTAGTCGGCACCGAGGAAGAACTGGCCGTAGTTCTCGACGAGCCCCAGGACCAGGCCGCCGAGCACGGCACCCCGCACGTTGCCGATGCCGCCGAGCACCGCGGCGGTGAAGGCCTTCACCCCTGGGATGAAGCCCATCGTGAAGGACGCGTTGAACTTCATGGCGTACAGGAAGCCGCCGGCGCCGGCCAGCAGTCCGCCGAGCACGAAGGTCAGCACGATGACGCGCTCGACGTTGACGCCCATCAAGCTCGCGGTGTCGGCGTCCTGGGCCACCGAGCGGATGCCGCGGCCCAGCTGGCTGCCGGACACGATCCGGTCGACGACCAGAAGCATGCTCAGGGCCACCACGAACACGACCAGGTCCTGTCGGCTCACGCGCGCGCCGAACACGCTGAACACCTGGGTGTTGTAGTCGAACAGGTCCTTGGGGAGGTTGACCGAGTCCCGGCCGAACTCCTTGCCCGCCAGGTTGCTGGCGAACAGCGAGGCCCCGATGGCGCTGATGAGGTAGGCCAGCCGCGGTGCCCCTCTGCGCCGCAGCGGGCGGTAGGCGGTGCGCTCAAGCGCGAAGGCGGCGACGCCGCCGGACACCGCGCCCAGGGTGAGACCGGTCAGCACCAGCAGCACCGACTGCGGCGCGCTGATGTCGCCGTCGGGGAGGACGGCGCGTACGGCGAACAGGCCGCCGAACGCGCCGAGCATGAAGACCTCGCTGTGGGCGAAGTTGATCAGCTGCAGGACGCCGTAGACGAGCGTGTAGCCCAAGGCGATGACTGCGTAGATGGCACCGACGAGCAGACCGGTCACGGTCAGCTGCCAGAACTGGTCGACGAAGCTCACGCGTTCACCCTTCTCCGCCGGAGCGGCGGGGCCGTCCGGCCCCGCCGCTCCCTGCCTGACTCGGAGTGGTTACTTGACGAGGTCCGTCGTGGTGCCGAGGACGGTGCGGGTACCGCCCACGACCTTGTAGACGAACACGATCTTCTGCGTGACCTCGCCGGTGGGCGTGAAGGCGATCGTCTTGGTGATGCCCTGGAAGTTGACGCTCTTGAAGGCGTCCGCGACCTTGCTGCGGTTCGTCGCGTCGTTGCCGAGCGACTTCAGCACCGAGATGATCGCGTTCGTGGCGTCGAAGGCCTCGGGGGAGTAGGTGCCCGGCTTGGCGCCGTTGTTGTCCGCCTTGTAGGCCGCGAGGAAGTCCTTGGCCTTGGGGTCGACGTTCGCGTCCCCGCACGGGCAGGTGAGCAGCACGCCCTCGGCGTTGGAGGCACCGGCTGCAGCGATGAACTTGTCGTCGTTGGAGCCGTCACCGCTCATGATGACGCCCTTGAACCCCTTGCCCTTGAGGGCGCGGACCAGCAGGCCGAACTCCGCGTAGTAGCCGGAGTAGTAGAGCGCGTCCGGCTTGGCCGCGATGATCTTGTCCGCCTCGGCGGTGTAGTCCTTCGTCGGCTGGATGCCGTCGTGGACGACGGTCGAGCCGTTGGCCTTGACCTGCTTCTCGATCACCGACGACAGGCCGGTGCCGTACTCGCTCTTGTCGTCCAGGCTGAAGACCTTCTTGGCCTTGACCACCTTGGTGAGGTAGTTGGCCGCCTCCTGGCCCTGGGCGTCGTCGGGCGGGATGACGCGGAAGAACGTCTTGAAGCCGAGCGAGGTGAGCGCCGGGTTGGTGGCCGAGGGGCTCACCGAGAGCAGACCGGCGGTGGAGAAGGCCGGCTCGGCGGCCTTGGTCGCGCCCGAGAACATCGGGCCCACGACGGCGACGACCCCGCTGTCGTCGATGAGGCGCTGGGCAGCCGTGGCGCCCTGCTCCGGCTTCCCGATGTCGTCGCTCGTCACGAGCACGAGCTTGAAGGGCAGGTCGCCCTTCTTGTTCGCCTCGTCGATCGCGGTCTTGACGCCGTACTCGCCGTTGATGCCGAGCTGGGCGTTGTCACCGGAGAGCGGGCCCTGGAAGCCGATCTTGATGGTCTTCTTGCCGCTGCTGTTGGAGCTCTTGTTGGACGAGCCGCAGGCCGTCAGCGCGAGGGCGCTGGCGACGACGACTGCGACAAGCGGTGCGGTACGGCGAAGCTGCACGGTGTCTCCTTCGGTGGTCCGAGCGACGGCCGCCGTTCGGCGGCACACCTGCGGGGCAAGGTAGAGGTCGCCTGTGCGCAGGAGGTTACGACTCGCTGGGCAGTGTGGGTGCAGTTCGTGACCCACCTGAGATGTGGCGCCGGGGACAGGTGCCTCGGAGCGGAGGACAGGGCCCGGTGCGCCTTTGGCTCCGTCCAGGTCTTCCCCGACCCTGCACGTTCTCTACTCGGCACCCCGGGCCCTGCTCAACGGCAAACCCTAGACCTCGGGTCGAGAGGCGGTCAACGGACGTCGACGACCGCCGGCGCGCCGACGGCACCCGGACGGACGCTGGACCGGAGAGCCGGCGTGAGTAGGGTGAGCGCTGCTCGGAGGGGGCCCAGAAGCTCCCCTGGGCCGTGCCTCCCAGGACGACGCGAGCCCTACCCGGCCCGCGTCGTCGGCTCGCTTGCGCCGGTCCCAGCCGGCCCGTCCCCCCGGAGAGACCCCAGTGCCGTGGAACCCAGTGCGCGTGCGTCCGGCCACGGCCGAGGACCTGCCGGTGCTCCTGGCCTTCGCTGACGAGCTGCGTGAGCAGGTGCTGCCGGTCGAGGGCAGCGGCTCGCGCACCCGCCTCGGGAGCAGGACGGGCAGCCTGGCCGGCCGGGCGGCCCTGGAGCAGCGCTACTGCGAGGCGCTGGAGGACCCCGAGCGCCACGTGGTGGTGGCCGTCGGCGGCCGTGTCGGAGGCCCCGAGGAGGCGCTCGGGATGGCCATGTTCACGATCGCCAGCGCCAACGCCCTGCTCGACATCCCGGCGGTGCACGTCAGCCACGCCGTGGTCGCGGACCGGCACCGCAAGCGCGGAGCCGGCAAGGCGCTGGTCGCGGCGGCAGCGGGGTTCGCCGAGGAGCGGGGCATCGAGCAGCTGGTCGTCTCCGTGCACCCGGCCTCGCGGGACGCCGCCCGGTTCTTCGCCCGCCTGGGGTTCGCGCCGCTCGCGGTCCGCCGCACGGCGCCGGTGTCGGTGGTGCGCCGCCGGCTGGCGCTGGGGGAGCGGACCGCCGAGCAGCTGCGGCGCCGCGCCAAGCGCCCGGCCTGACAGCGGCGGCTCCTAGACTCCGGGACGTGGCTGACGACCCGCACGACCGCTCACGACTGCTCCTGCTCGACGGCCACTCGCTGGCCTATCGCGCGTTCTTCGCGCTCCCGGTGGAGAACTTCAGCACGACGGACGGCCAGCCCACGAACGCCGTCTACGGCTTCACGGCGATGCTCATCAACGTCCTGCGCGACGAGCAGCCCACGCACGTCGCCGTGACCTTCGACGTGAGCAAGAGCAACTTCCGGCACGAGGCCTACGCCGACTACAAGGCGACCCGGTCCGAGACGCCGGCCGACTTCAAGGGCCAGGTCTCACTGGTCCACGAGGTGCTCGACGCGCTGCGCATCCCCGTGGTGACCGCTGAGGGCTTCGAGGCGGACGACGTCATCGCCACGCTCGCGACGCAGGCCGCGGCCGACGGCATGGACGTCCTCATCGTCACCGGCGACCGCGACGCCTTCCAGCTCGTCAGCGACCGCATCACGGTGCTCTACAACTCCCGTGGGGTCTCGGACATGCGCCGGATGACCCCGGAGGCGGTGCTCGAGAAGTACGGCCTGAGCCCCGAGCAGTACCCCGAGTTCGCGGCGCTGCGCGGCGACCCGTCCGACAACCTGCCCGGCATCGCGGGCCTCGGTGAGAAGACCGCCACCAAGCTGATCCAGCAGTACGGCGACATCGCCCACCTGGTGGACCACGTCGACGAGGTGAAGGGCAAGGTCGGCGACAACCTGCGCGCCGGGATCGCGACCGTGGTCCGCAACCGGCACCTCACCGAGCTCGTCCGCGACGTGCCGCTCGACGTCCAGCCGTCCGAGCTGCGGCTGGGGCAGTGGGACCGCGACGAGGTGCACAAGGTCTTCGACGCGCTCCAGTTCCGGGTGCTGCGGGAGCGGCTCTACGCCACGCTCTCCGCCGTCGAGCCGGAGGCCGACCAGGGCTTCGAGGTCGACGTCCAGGTCCTCGCTCCCGGCCAGGTGAAGGGCTTCCTCGACGGGCTGCCGCGTGGCGTGCGGGTCGGGCTGCATGTGAAGGGCAGCTGGGGGCGAGGCACCGGCGACGCGACCGCCCTGGCGATCGCCTCGGAGTCCGCGCCCGAGGGCGAGACCCGCGAGGGCGACGCGGCCTACGTCGACCTCACCGAGCTCACGCCCGAGGACGACCAGGCGCTCGCGGCGTGGCTGGCCGACCCGGCCACCGAGAAGGCGCTGCACGACAGCAAGGGCCCCTTGCTGGCCCTCGGTGCGCGTGGCTGGCAGGTGCAGGGGATCACCTCCGACACCGCCCTCGCGGCCTACCTCGCGCTGCCGGGGCAGGGCGTGTTCGACCTGGCCGACCTCTCGCTGCGCTACCTGCGGCGCGAGCTGCGGGCCGAAGCTGCGGAGGACGGCCAGCTGAGCTTCGACGGCGGTGAGGACGAGACCGCTGCGACCGATGCGGCGCTGCGGGCCCGTGCCGTCGCCGACCTCGCCGTGGCGCTCGACGCCGACCTCGAGCGGCGCGGCGGCACCAGGTTGCTCCGGGACGTCGAGCTTCCCCTGGTGCGGGTGCTCGCCGACTGCGAGCGCATCGGCATCGCCGCGGACGTCGAGCACCTGCAGGCCCTCGAGAACCGGCTGCGCGACCAGGTGAAGCTCGCGGCCGAGGAGGCCTACGCGACGGTCGGGCACGAGTTCCACCTGGGGTCGCCGAAGCAGCTGCAGGCGCTGCTGTTCGACGAGCTCGGCCTCCCCAAGACCAAGAAGATCAAGACCGGCTGGACCACCGACGCCGACGCGCTGCAGAACCTGCTGGGCACGCACCCTGTCATCGAGGCGCTCCTGACGCACCGCGAGATCACCCGGCTGCTCATGGTGGTCGAGAAGCAGCTGCTGCCGACGGTCGCCGACGACGGGCGCATCCACACCACGTTCAAGCAGATGGTGGCGGCGACCGGTCGGCTCTCGAGCGACAACCCCAACCTGCAGAACGTCCCGGTGCGCACCGCGCAGGGCCGCGAGATCCGGCAGGGCTTCGTCGCCGGCGAGGGCTACGACGCGCTCATGACCGCCGACTACAGCCAGATCGAGATGCGGATCATGGCCCACCTGTCGCAGGACGCCGGGCTCATCGAGGCGTTCACGACCGGCGAGGACCTGCACACCTTCGTGGCGTCACGCGCCTTCGGCGTGCCGGTCGAGCAGGTCGACCCCGAGCTGCGCCGGCGGGTGAAGGCGATGTCCTACGGCCTGGCCTACGGGCTGTCGGCGTTCGGGCTCGCGAGCCAGCTGCGGATCACGACGGAGGAGGCCAAGGAGCAGATGGCCGCCTACTTCGAGCGGTTCGGCGGGGTGCGTGACTACCTGCACGACGTCGTCGAGCAGGCGCGCAAGGACGGCTACACCTCGACCATCCTCGACCGGCGCCGCTACCTGCCCGACCTCACCAGTGACAACGGCCAGCGCCGGCAGATGGCCGAGCGGATGGCCCTGAACGCCCCGATCCAGGGCTCCGCCGCCGACATCATCAAGATCGCGATGCTCGGGGTCGCGCGCGCCCTCCGCGACGAGGGCCTGAAGAGCAGGTTGCTGCTGCAGGTGCACGACGAGCTCGTCCTCGAGGTCGCCCCGGGTGAGCGGGAGGCCCTGGAAGCCCTGGTGCGCAAGCAGATGGGGGGCGCCTACCCCCTCTCGGTGCCGCTCGACGTGAGCGTCGGTGTCGGGCGCAACTGGGACGAGGCCGG